>CACGED010000007.1 GCA_902571975.1 uncultured Pelagibacteraceae bacterium
AAATGAAACAAAGCAAATATCTAGAAATTATTTAAAAGCAGTTGTTGACTTGATTTCAGAAACAATACTATTTATTTTTATCCTTATTTTCCTGATTTTATTTGATCCATTATTGTCTTTGATTTTGATTACTGTTTGTACAATATTCTCAATAATTTATTTGTCTTACTCAAAAAAAAAAATATTAAATTTAGGTAAAGAAAGAGCCGTAGTTGATGGTTCAAAAATTAAAATAGTTCAAGAAATAGTATATGGTATTGATCAATTAAAAATTACAAATAGAGACAATTTTTTTTTAAGAACTTTCAATTATTTTAATATAAAAAGTAACTTAAATATTTTAAAGCAAAATTTAATTTCAGGTATCCCCAAACTATTCTTAGAGGTATTAGTAATTTTTTTTATAATTACATTTATAACAATAAGTTTGATAAATAATACTCCAACTGAAGATTTGATACTGAAAATAGGAGTTTTAGTTGCAATAAGCATAAAGGTAATGCCTTCAATTTCAAAATTTTTGGTTTCAATTCAAACTTTCAGATATTCTAAAGAAAGTCTAAAAATAATATTCGAAATTATAGATTATAAGCAAATTATCAAATATAGTGATGAAAAATATGATGCTTTAAATAAAATAACTTTAAAAAATATACATTTTAAATACCCAGAAAAAGAAGACTATATTATAAAAAATCTTAGTATAGAAATTACCAAGGGAAAAATTTTAGGTATATATGGCTCTAGTGGATCTGGTAAGTCTACTTTGGGTTTATTACTAACTTCTTTAATAAAACCATCATCTGGGCAAATATTAATTAACGAAAAAAAACTAGATTTTTTGAGTTCTAGTTGGCTTTCTCGTATAGGATATGTCTCACAAAGCACGTTTGTTATGACTGACAATTTATCTAAAAATATTGCTTTTGGAGTAAACGACAACTTAATTAATCATGAAAAAATAGAAAATATTTTAGAATTTTTAAATTTAAAAAATCTAAAAAAAGAACTTGATATAAATGGAGGTATAATACAAGAATTTGGTAAAGATATCTCTAGCGGTCAAAAACAAAGAATTGGTATTGCTAGAGCTTTATATTTTAATCCTGAGGTTATAATTCTCGATGAGGCAACGAGCTCTTTAGATCCTGAAAATGAAAAGGTAATTTTAGAAAAAATTAGAGACATAAAAAGTAGCAAAATAATTTTAATTATTTCACACAATCAAAAAGTATTAAACTATTGTGATGAAATTTATAATTTTGAAAAAAATATTTTTGATAAAAAATGATTTATTTCTTAAAAAATTTTAAATTTTTTAAATTTAAAAATTTATTTAAAAAGTTATGATGCAAAAACACTTAGTTACAGGAACCGCGGGATTCATTGCTTCACATTATGTCGAAGAATTATTAAAATTAAAAAATATTAAAATTTATTGTTTGGACAAAAAAAAAAATAATTATCTCGAAAGCCTTAAAAATACAAAATTAAGCTTTATCAAGTGTGATATAACAAATTTAAAAAAATTGAAAAATATAATTACAAAGATTAAACCTAATTATATTGTAAATTTTGCCGCCGAAACCCATGTAGATAAATCTATTGAGGATTCAAAGAATTTCATAGGAACTAATATTAAAGGTGTATTTAATTTTTTAGAAATTCTTAAAAAAAATAAGAATATTAGGTTTTTACAAGTTTCGACTGATGAAGTGTATGGTAGTTTAAAGCTAAATGATAAAAAAAAATTTAAAATTGGCTCCAATTATTCTCCCAACAATCCATATTCTGCATCAAAAGCTTCAGGTGATTTGTTGGTTAAGTCATACTTCAAAACATTCAATTTAGATTTATTACTTTGCAATTCCAGTAACAATTTTGGAGAGCGACAGCACCCTGAAAAATTAATACCCTTAGTAATTAATCAAGCATTGTCAAAAAAAAGAATCCCCATATACGGTACCGGTAAAAATGTTCGAGATTGGATATATGTCAAAAATAACTGTAAAATAATTAAAAAAATTTTATTTAAAGGAAAACCTGGATCTCAATTCTTAATCGGAGCTAATAATGAAATTTCAAACATAACATTAGTAAAAAAAATACTAAAAGTATTATCAAAAAAATTAAGCATTAAATATAAAAATCTCGAAAAATTAATAGATTATATTGAAGATAGAAAAGGACATGATTTAAGATACTCAATTGATAATAGCTCAATAAAAAAGTTTTTAAAAAAAGAAACATTTAATTTTAAAAATGAGATAACCAGGACTATAGATTTTAATATTAGTAATTATAAAGAAATAAAAAAAAAAATAACAAATGAAAAATGGTTTAATATTAAATACAAAAATCTTGATACTAGGTAGTACAGGTCAGATAGGTAAATCAATTAAAAAAAAAATCAATGGGAACGTAATTTGTCCAAGTAAAAAAAAATTAAATCTAAGAAATATAAACCAACTTAAAAGATATTTAGATAAATACAAATTTTCACTAATAATAAATTGTGCAGCCCTTACAAATGTAAATGAATGTGAAAAACAGAAAAAAAAAGCATTTCTTTTAAATACCGAGGTACCTGATATACTTTCAAAATATTGTAAAAAAAATCGATCTCATTTAATACATTTTTCAACAAATTATGTTTTTGATGGGAAAAAAAAATTTAAAAGTTACAGTGAAATAAACAAACCAAGTCCAATAAATTATTATGGAAAGACAAAGTATTTTGGTGAAAAGAAAATAATAAAATCAGATTGTAATTATATAATCCTAAGAGTTGCAGGAGTTTACTCAAAAAATTCAAAAAATAATTTTTTTTATAAATTACTTAATAATAGAAATAAAAAAATTTATATAGTAGATGATGAATTTATATCACCATGCTCTGCAAATTTTGTGTCTGACGTTACTTTAAAATTAATTAAAAATATAACTTTAGTAAAAAAAAAAATATTACACTTGACTCCAAATGGTAGTGGAACTTGGTTTTATTATGCGAAATATTTAACAAAATTATTAAATCGTAAAAAAATTATTTATCCTATAAAGTCTGATAATTTTAATAAAAATAATGCAAAAAGACCTAAAAATTCGATAATAAATTCAAATAAAATACAAAAAATTTTAAAAGTAAAATTTTATAATGTAAAGAGATATATTTACGATGAATATAAACCAAATGTAATTGAATGAAAAGAAAAGGAATTATATTAGCAGGTGGTAACGGTACAAGAATGTTTCCTGTTTCTCAGGTTATAAGTAAACAACTTTTACTTATTTATGATAAACCAATGATTTATTATCCACTGTCGGTGTTAATGCATGCTAATATAAAAGATATACTAATTATATCATCAGCTAAAGATTTAGTTTTAATCAAAAAAATACTTAAAAATGGTTCTGACTTTGGTGTTAGGTTGTTTTATAAATCCCAAAATAAACCAGAGGGGATTGCGCAGGGACTTGTTTTAGCAGAAAGATTTTTAAATAAAAGTAAATCAGCTCTAATTTGTGGTGATAATTTATTTACGGGAGAAAAGCTTCCTCTAAAATTAAAAAAAGCGAACAATTCGAAAAAAAGTATTTTTTTTTTAAAAAAAGTTAACAATCCAAATGAATATGGAGTTTTTTTTAAAAATAAAAATAAAAAATTAATTATTGAGAAACCAAAGAAAAAAATCTCTAATTTAGCTGTTACAGGCCTTTATTTTTTTGATGAAAATGCAACAAAAATTGCAAAAACACTAACAAAATCTGAAAGAGGTGAGTATGAAATAACCGATCTAAATAACTACTACATAAAAAAAAATCGTTACAAACAAATAATATTAAATTCAAAAGAAAAATGGTTTGATATGGGAACTTCTGACCGAATTCAAAAGGCATCTAATTTCATATTTAAATATAAAAACAAAATGATTTCATATTATCCAGAGGAGATAGCATTAAATAAAAAATGGATATCAAAAAGTAAAATAATAAATAAAATCAAAAGACATCACAATAGCTCAAATTATATTAAGTATTTAAAAAAATTGATCGTTTATGATAAATAATTTTGTTAAATTTACTCAGATAAAAATTTTTAAATCAAAAAAATTTTATGATAATAGAGGCTGTTTTGAAATAGATATAAATTTTTTAGAACTGAAAAAAAAATTTAAAGTAAATAATAAATTTATACAAATCAATCGGGTAGTATCAAAAAAAAATGTTTTAAGAGGCATTCATTACCAAATAAGCCCATACCAGCAATCAAAAATTATATATGTGTCAAAGGGAAAAATTTTAGATGTAGTAGTTGATTTAAGGAAGAATAGTAAAACTTATGGAAAATATTATTCTACAATTCTCTCAAAAAAAAACTCTAAAAAAATTTATATTCCAAATGGTTTTGGTCATGCATATAAATGTTTAAGTAAAAATTGTGAAGTTATATATTTAACATCTGGCAAATATTCAAAAAAACATTCAAGATTTATAAAATGGAATGATAAAAATTTGGCTATAAAATGGGGACAAAATAAAAAAGTTATCTTATCGAAAAATGATAAAGATGCAAAAAATTTTAAATGAAAAATATTCTAATAACGGGTGGTCTTGGATTTATAGGTTCTAATATCGCAGAAATACTTTTAAAAAAAAAAAATAATGTATTCATAATTGATAACTTATCGAATTCAAAAATTTCTATTTTTCGAAAACTTAAATTTAAATATAAGAATATTTATTTTAAGAAAATTGATTTAGTGGAAAGAAAAAAGCTATTTAAATATATTTCAAATAAAAAATTTCATGGAGTTATTCATTTAGCAGGACTTAAATCAGTTGAAGATTCTTGTAAATTTCCAACAAAATATCACAAAAATAATGTTGGAGGATCTTTAAATTTAATTGAAAGTCTTAATTCTTCAAACGAGAGTGTAGATTTCATATTTAGCTCGTCAAGCACAGTTTATTCAGAAAGAAATAAATTTCCAGTAAAGGAAAGTGGAATTTTAGGTTTTAAGAATCCATATGCAAAATCGAAAATTGATGTTGAAAAATTACTTAAAAAAAACAAAAGAAAAAATGATAAGTTTAACTTTGTTTCACTAAGATATTTTAACCCTGTTGGTAGCAATAAAAACTATGAGTTTGGTGATTTTGGTTCCAAAAAACAAAAAAATTTATTTCCAGAAATTACAAAATCTTATTTTCAAAATAAAGTATTAAAAATATTTGGGAAAAATTATACTACTCTTGATGGAACTTGTATAAGAGATTATATTCATGTCCAAGATCTTGCTAAAGCACATGTTTTGGCCTTAAAAAAAATTAAAAATCTGAATAAAGAAAATATAAAATTTATCAATATTGGCTCTAGCAAAGGGTTTTCAGTTCTCCAAATAATAAAAAGTTTTGAAAGTGTAAATAAAATCAGAATTAAATATAAATTCGAAAAAAGAAGAAAAGGAGATTTACCAAAAAGTGTATCTTCAATAAAAGTTGCGCAGAGATATTTAATGTGGAAACCTAAATTAAAATTAAAAGATATGTGTAGAGATCATTTCAAATTTTATCTAAATAGAATTAATGAATACAAGTAATATTAAAATAATTCAAAAGACCATAAGTTATTGTAAGTATAATTCTCCAATGAGGTTTATAATTATTTAAAGTATGAATAAAGCTAAACTTACTGTTGGAATAGTTTCATGTAATAGAAAATATTATTTAAAATCTCTTATAGAATCATTAAAGCAAACAGTTGATCAAGATATAGAATTAATAGTTATTGATAATGCTTCCACAGAAATTGGTTTAAGAGACTATTTAATTAAAGAAAAGTTTATCTCAAGATTGATAATGAATAAAGTTAGAAAACCAAAGACTGAGCATATGACTGCACTTAATCAAATAGTTAAAGAAGCTAAAACTGAATATCTTTTAATTTTATCTGATGATATTCAATTCATAAGAAAAAATTGGATAACTGATAGTTTATTCATCCTCGAAAAATATGATGAAATTAATAGTGTTTCTTTATCAGCTCTCAGAAAAAGTACTTTACAAAAAATTTTTGGATTTAACAAATCACATATTTTAAATATTTTAAGAGATATATTTTTTAGAAAAAAAATAAGATTTCAAAAAAAATATAAATCAATAAATGAAAATTTCATTTCTTTTGGTTATATGAGAGAACCTATAGATGGAGTTGGTATGCTAACAATTTGTAAGACTAGTTTATGGAAAAATTTATATCCATGGCATGCAAATGACGGAATTGAGACAGAATTTAAAGATTCTAGTGGAGGAGGCGAATATTATATGATTAAAAAAGCTAGAAAAAATAAAATTAGAGGCCATATGATAACTAGTAACTTACCTGTTATTGCAACAATTGTAACAGATAAAAAAGGCTTTAATGCTAAAATAAGAGAAAACTTTAGATTTGGAAAATATTTTCCACCAACAGAAAAATACTATTATAAAATATCTGAAAATAAGAAAAATGAAAACTTTATTCCCTTTTCCTTCGAAGAATATGTAATTCCTGAAGGTATAATTTTACCATTAGACAAAAATGGAAATCTTATTAAAGGTTCAATTAACCTAGATATAAAAGAAAAAATTTGAATAAAAAGATTTACATATTTTGTGGGGCTAGACCAAATTTTATAAAAATTTCTAGTTTATACAATGTTTTAAAAAAATACCTTAAAATTGAAATTATTCACCTGGGTCAACATCAAGATTTTATAATGAGTGATATATTTTTTAAAAATCTTAATATACCAAAACCTTATATTAAGTTTTCTTTAAAGAAAAAAACAAGTTTGACCAGAACTTCAGAGATGATCGAAAAACTCGATAATTTTCTTAAAAAAGAAAAAAAAAAAATAAGTCTTGGAATTGTTGTAGGAGATGTTGATGCAACTTTTGTGGCATCTGTGTGTTTAAATAGACATAAAATAAAATTCGCTCATATCGAAGCAGGTTTAAGAAGTAAAAATAAGTATATGCCTGAAGAAGCTAATAGAATAGTGGCTGATCATTTATCCGATTTTTTATTCACTACAACTTTAAATGCTAAAAAAAATCTTATTAATGAGGGCATTAATAAAAAAAATATTTTTTTTGTTGGAAATACTATGATTGATACTCTTTATAGCAATCTTAACAATTTTTCCAAGTCTAAAATTTTAAATAATCTTAAAATCAAAGATAACAAATTTATTCTTTTGACAATTCATAGAAAAGAAAACACAGAAGATTTACTAAAATTAGATAATTTCATAAAAAAAATATCAAAAATATTTTATGATAAAAAAATATTATTTGTTTTACATCCAAGAGTCCTAAAATCAAGATATAACCTAAAAATAATTAATAATTTAATTTACTCAAAACCTTTGAATTATTTTGAATTTATCTCTTTAATTAAAAAATCTTTCTTAGTAATGACTGACTCAGGAGGAGTATCTGAAGAGACTTCTATGTTAGGAAAAATCTGTTTAACTTTAAGAGATCGCACTGAGAGACCTGAGACAGTAAAATATGGGACAAATATAATAGTAAATTTTAATACTAATAAAATCGCTAAAATTTATAGCCAAATGAAAAAAAACCGTGTAAAAAAAAGCAAAATTAAATTATGGGACGGTAAGTCTTCCAAAAGAATTGCTAAAATAATTATGAAAAAAATATGAAAATTTTAGTTACAGGTGTTAATGGTGTTGTTGGAAAATTGCTTTCAGAGGTCTTAAAAAAAAGAAAACACAGTGTTTTTGGATGTGATTTGTATCATTCAAGTGGTCAAGTTGGATATTCTCAAAGGTTAAGCCATGAGGATTCTGTATATTCAAGATGCGATATTTCAAAATATAGACAAATTGAAAGAGTTATAAAAGAACATGGTCCTTTCGATGTAATTTATAATTGTGCAGCCGAATTTGGTAGATGGAATGGAGAAGATTATTTCGAACAATTATGGGATACAAACGTCAAAGGGTTAAAAAATATTCTTCTTCTTCAAGAAATTCATAAGTTTAAATTAATACATTTTTCAACTTCTGAAGTTTACGGTGATTTTAAAGATGTTATGGCAGAAAATATAATGGATAAATTCGAAATTAAACAAATGAATGATTATGCTCTATCAAAATGGACAAATGAAATTCAAATTAGAAATCATTCATTAATGAGCCCTGAAAATAAAAGTGTTATTGTAAGGTTATTTAACACCTATGGTCCTGGTGAATTTTATCATCCTTATCGTTCAGTCAATTCCAAATTTTGTTTTCATGCTCTAAAAGGTCTACCTATTGAAGTTTTTAAAGGTCATTTTAGATCAAGTACATTTATATCTGACTGTGTTGATGCTCTTGCAAATATTACAGAAAATTTTATTCCCGGAAGAGTATATAATATAGGCAGTGACCAATTTCACGATATTGAAACTCTTGCAGGCATAATTTGGGAATATACAAAATCAGATAAAAAATTAATAAAATTTAAAGAGTCAGAAAAAATGACAACAATAACTAAAAAAGTAAATAATGAATTGTCAAAAACAGAGCTTAAATTTAAAGAAACTGTAAGTTTAGAAGAAGGAGTTAAAATCACAATTGATTGGATGAAAAAAAAAATTAAATAATGTCATTAATGAAAATTATCGAAAATTTAATCGGTTTTTTTTAAATATTATACTCTTAGTTTAGACCTTGATTCATATAGCAATTATGACGTTATTACATGCATTTCTGAAAAATCATTTGGTCATAAAGTAACTTTAATAGACTATATCGCGAGGTTGTACTCTAAAAATAAAATTTTAGTAATTATTTTAACTACGGAAGAGATAAATAAATATCATTTAAATCTTTATAGAGAAATTATTGACTTTAAAATAATAAAAATAAATGGATCATGGAGTCAAGTTTATGGAGTTAAGAAAAAACTTAATTATAATTTGAAAAAAAAATTTAGAACTTCTTTTGTAGATGAACCGACAGTACTTTATAAAGTTTTGAAACAAAATGATCTAAATTATGAAATATACGATAATGATTTAAAAAAAATTACAAAAAATAATACTTTTTTTTCACATTCGATCTTACTTGAAGATCCAAAATATAAAATTGAGCTAAAACTCGATAATGAGGACAGTTTTAAGGATAAAATTAAAAAAATGACACTGATAGATAAACCCAAAATTTTTAGTTTTATCTTAAGAAGAGAAAGTAAAAATAATAGTAATCAACATGATAACAATAGAGATGCTGGCCCAATTTCAAACTACTTGGAGTCACTTGAGTATATTATCAACAAAGACCCAAATAATGTAATTTTAATTGACGATAAAAAATATTTAGAAATTAATTTACCCAGAGTAATAAATGTTCGTGAATTTAATAATGAACTATATAATCTAGCAAATATATTTATGCTAAAAAATTCTGAATTCTGTGTAATACAACATTCAGGTCCATTACATTTGGCAAATATATTAAAAACACCAGTAGTTGTGTCAGATTTTCTTCCTTTATGGCAAGGATCTTGTGGTAAAAATGACATTTTTGTACCAAAAAATTTTTTTTCTAAAAGTGAAAATAAAATAATTTCTCTTAAAAAAGTTTTAACTGATTTTGTTGATTTATTTTATGGGAATTACGATAAGTTTAAAGATATTAAGGTATTACCATCTAATAAATATGATATAAAAATGGCTGTCGAAGAAATATATAATAAGATTGTTTTAAAAAATACAAATCAAAATAACAAAATTGGAGAAAAACTTAAAAATTATCATGACTTACTGCCAAATAATAGCATACACCATATAAGAAAAAATAAAATTTCAGAAAATCTTTTAATTAAATATTTTTAGTGAAAAAAAAAAGAGCAATAGTAACTGGAGGTTTTGGATTCATAGGTAGTCATCTAGTTGAGCTTTTAATAAAAAAAAATTTTAAAGTTATAGTAATTGACGACCTATCATCGGGTAAACTAGAAAATATCAATAAAAAATTAAGGAGCAAAATCCTTTTTTTTAAATTGGATTTATCATCAAAATCAAAATTATGTAAAATATTAAAGAAAAATGATTTAGTTTTTCACCTTGCCTCAAAGGCTGATATAGTTCCAAGTATCAATGATCCATTGTTATATTTTAGGTCTAATGTGCTTTCAACACAGGTACTTCTAGAAGCGTCTAGGGAAAAAAAAATTAAAAAATTAATATATGCAGCATCTTCATCTTCATATGGAATACCAAAAAAATTTCCAACATTAGAAAAGTCTCCAATGGATCCCCAATATCCATATGCATTAACTAAATGGATTGGAGAAGAATTATGCAAACACTGGAATAAAGTTTATAAATTGCCAATAATAAGTTTAAGATTGTTCAACGTTTATGGCACAAGAGCAAGAACTAAAGGTTCTTATGGTGCAATGTTTGGAGTATTCTTAGGACAAAAAAAAGCCAAAAAACCACTAACAGTAGTAGGTTCGGGTAAACAAAAAAGAGATTTTACATACGTAACAGATGTTGCTAATGGATTTTATAAGGCTGGTGTTAGTAATATAAAATTTGGAATATTCAATTTGTCATCTGGAAAACCATTTAAAGTTTTAGATATAGCAAAAAAATTATCTAACAATATTGTCCAGATTCCAAAAAGACCTGGTGAACCAAATATTACATTTGGTAATTCTTTGAGATTTAGAAAGACTTTTAATTGGAAACCTAGAATTGATATAGATACGGGTATTAAATTTATGTTAGAAGATGTAAAATGGTTAAAAAATGCACCAGTTTGGACAAAAAAAAAAATAAACAAAGCAACTAAGCTTTGGTTTAAGTATCTAAAATAATAATGAAAGAAATTAAAAACATAAAAAATTTAAAACAAAAATCCGTTACATTATGTCATGGTGTATTCGATATTTTTCATGTTGGGCATTTAAATTATTTAAAAAAAGCGAAAGGTTTAGGCTCAAAATTATTAGTTTCAATTACTGCAGATAAATATGTTAACAAAGGACCTAACAGACCAATTTTTAATCACGAACAAAGACTACAGCTAATTAAAAATTTAAGTTTTGTTGATTATGTTTATATAAATAATGAACCAGATGCAATCTCATTAATAAAAAAATTAAAACCAAAATTCTATTGTAAAGGTAAAGATTATAAAAATTTTGATAATGATATTACTAGAAAAATTCATAAAGAGGTAAGGGAAGTTAAAAAATATAATGGCAAGTTTGTAATAGTTGATGAGGTCTCATTTAGTTCTTCAAAACTAATTAATGAAAATATTGGTTATCTTAATTTAGAGCAAAAAAAATTTATTAAAAAAATAAAAAAAAAAACAGATATAAATCAAATAAAAAAAATTTTGGCAAATTTATCAAAAATAAATTTTTCAATAATAGGTGAGAGTATTATAGATAAGTATACATTTTGTTTGCCTGAAAATTTGTCAACAAAAAGCTCGTCAATTTCATCAAGATACATGTTCTCAGAAGAATATCTTGGAGGTGTACTTGCAATAGCTAGAAATGCAAAAGAATTAGATATTTCATTTGAACTTATAACAAGTATGTCAACTAAAACAGAAAAAAAATTAAAAAGACTACTTAATAAGAAATTAAGAGTAAAAAATTTAAATATTTCAAAAAATGATTTTGTTAAAGAAAGGTTTATTTCAAACGAGAGAAATCAAAGATTATTTGAATTGTTCAAATCAAATACACACGAATTTGAGAAATTATCAAGCAAGAAATTAAATAAAAATATTTTTAAAAATAAATCAATTATTGTGGCAGATTATGGTCATGGGCTATTGAATGAGTTTTTCTACAAAAAATTTTCTAATTATAAGAATTTATACATTAATGTTCAAACTAACTCAGAAAACTATGGCTATAATTTATTAAAAAAAATAAAAAAAAATAAATATTTCTCTATAGATGAAAGAGAAGCAAGATTAAATTTAAATGATAGATTTTCAAGTGTTCAAAATTTAATTAAAAAAATGATAAAAAAATATCCAAATAATGATTTTTCAATCACATTAGGTTCGAAGGGTTCAATATTCTTTGAAAACAAAGATAATAAAGTTTATTTATGCCCTGCTTTTTTTGATAAAGGATTAGATGCAACTGGTGCAGGTGATTTATATTTTTTAATCTCCTCTGCGTTGCAAATGTTAAAAGTTGACCCAGAAGTTAATATTTTTATTAGTAATATTTTTGCGGGTCTAAAAACTAGGATACAAGGTAATTCTGAGGTAGTTAAGAAAATTGATTTACTAAAATCTTTAGAGCATTTATTAAAATAAACAGGTGCTTACATTAAATTTAAAACTTCAAAATTTTTTAAATACTTTTAGGAAACAAGGAAAAAAAATATCTATTATAAAGCATCTGGTAAAACCTCCCTACGGAGGTGGCAACCAGTTTATATTAGCTTTAATGAAAGAATTAAGGAATTCTCATTTAGTTTTTCATAATTACTTCTCAAACAAAATAAATACTTATTTATTTGATTCTCTATGGTTGTCAGATCTTGAAATAAAAAAGCTTCTCTATTTTAAGAAAAAAGGAGCAAAAATTATACATAGAATTGATGGACCTCAACAAATATATAGAATGCAAGATAGCAATAAAGACCAAAGCAACGATAATAAACTATATGAATTAAATAAACTCTTGGCAAATACAACAATTATCCAATCAAATTTTGCTAGGGAAAAATTTGACTCACTCGGATTTAAATTTATAAATCCAAAAATTATTCATAATGCCAGTGATAATTCAATTTTTTTTCCAAATAATAAAAAAAAATTTTTTAATAGAAAAGTTAAACTAATTAGTACATCATGGTCAAGCAATGTTAAAAAAGGACAAAAAATATTTGAATGGATTGATAAAAATTTAGATTTTAAAAATTATGAATATAACTTTATTGGTAGAGTTGAAAATAAATTTAATAATATCAATGTCATACCACCATTGAATTCTCAGGAACTTTCTGAATATTTAAGAAATTCGGATATTTTTATATTTGCAAGTCAAAATGAAACGTGTTCTAATTCACTTATTGAAGCTCTAACTTGCGGCTTACCAACTCTATTTTTAGACTCAGGATCAAATAATGAATTAGTTAAGAAAGGTGGAATAAGTTTTAAATATGAAAACGAAATTCCTCATAAATTAAAAAAAATTATAAATGAATATTTATTTTATAAGGATAATATTTCTATTGAAAATATTTCAAAAGTAGCAAAAAAATATTCACAGAACTTTTAACTATTTTTCAATTAAAATTATGTATCCGTTTGTAAATGAATTTTTACCTTTATAGTTGTTTATAAAAATATCAAAAATAAAACAAATAATAGAAAAATAATATAATATAATTCTCTTCAAGCCATTAGAGTCATATGACTTTGACTGTGCAAACTGTCCAATACTTCCAAATATACCTCCACAATTCAAAATTTTTCTAAACTTAAAATTACTAAAATATTCATTTATAAATTTAAATGTAAAACGATATCTGTCAGTGTGATCCTCCAATTCATTGTACATTAGTGGAAATGAAATTGCAGCCTTACCTCCAAATTTAAGAACACGAGATATTTCTTCTAATGATTTTTTTGGATTTTCCAGATATTGAATTGTTTCTATAAAAATTAATGAGCTAACAGAGTTATCTTCAAGTGGAATATTATGAGCATCACCTAAAATATCTGAATTTTCATTTTTATCATTATTTATTACTTTCAAAGTAGATTCTTCAAAGAGATTTTTTTTGTTTAAGAAATATGTTTTTTTAAATTTTTTACCACCCAGATCATATACTGGTAACTTATCGTTACTTAATGGAAGAAAGTAATTATTTAAATGACTATTGATGATATATCGTCTATACGACATATATTTGATATTATTCAATAAAGTGATAATTTTTCTCATTACTAAGTTATAATTTATTTAATGTTTAATTATATTAAAAAATTTTCGTTTAATTTTAATGACTTCTTTATAAAATCCAAAAAAATTAAGAATAAATCATTTATAGTCTTTTTCCATGGAGTAGAGGAAAAAGTAATTGACCCTAATACTCAGAGTGTTCAAATTACATTCAAAAATTTCAAAGAAACTATAAATTATTTATCATCTAATTTTGATATATTGCCATTTTCAGATCTTATTAAAATAAAAAATAATGGTGAAAATATAAACAATAAAATCTCTATTACTTTTGACGATGGATATAAAAATAACTTTGAGGTAGCTTACCCGTTTTTAAAAAAAGAAAAAATACCTTTTTTAATTTATTTAACAACAAATTTTATTTCTTCAAAAAAAAGAATGCCAACTTTTTTACTAAGACTTTATTTTAATTATACAAAAAAAAAATTTTTTTATTCAAATTTTTTTAAGGAGGAGTTTGATATTTCAACAAAGAAAAAAAAAGAAAAAGCTTTACATCAATATATTCATTTTTTAAAAAATTTTGAATATACATACATTAAATTTTTATTGGAGGATATAGATATTCTTTTATCTGCTAGCGAAAGAAAAAATTTATTTGAAATTTTTAAAAGTGAAGAATTTTTAGAATGGGAAGATATAAAAAAAATGCAAGATCTCTGTGAATTTGGATCGCATACTAAAGATCATTTTATATTTAATGAAAAAAATTTTAATAATGCTGAGGAACAGCTTTTGAATTCAAAAAAAATAATTGATGACCATATAGGAAAGTGTAATCATTTTGCTTTACCAAATGGAAATCGTAACATTTTTATAGAAAATTTTTTGATGAAAAAAAAATTCCCTTATGAAAGTATAGCCACTACTCAAAAAAAATTTATCAGTCCTAGAAATGAACTATTTGTATCAAGGATGGGAGTAGATAATATTGATAGTTTAAATCAATTGAAGTATGACCTATGGAATAATGCATAAAATAGAGGATCTTTTATATTTATTAAAATTTTTTTTTATAAATTTATTTAGTCTTAAATCTCAAAATAAAATAACACTAAACTATGCAAATGCACATATTGCTAGAGATGGTTATTACCGCGGTGGAAGAGCTAAATTAAATTTCTTAAAGAAAAAATTTAAGCAGGAAGAAAATTTTAAATATTTATATCTTGTAAGTAGTGCGTTACCAAATTTTGTTTACTTATTTGTCTATTTGGCAAAACTATTTAAGAAAAAAATCATACTTAATCAAAATGGTGTAGCGTATCCAGGATGGACATCAAACCATCAAAAAATAAATAAAAAATTAAGATATGTATATGAAAATTCTGATTATATTATTTTTCAAAGTAAATTTTGTAAGTTATCAGCTATAAAGTGGCTCAGTAAAAAAAAAATAAGCCACTCAATAGTTTATAATCCAATAAAAATAAGGAAAAAACAAAATCTAAATAATAAAAACTTTAATTTAATTGTATGTGGATCACATGAAAATAAGCAAAGAGTTTTTTTGGCCCTAAGTTTGTTAAAAATATTAATAGATAAAAAACAAGTTTTTAAATTAATAATTGCAGGTCCCTTAGTTTGGGAAAATGCTCAAAAAGAGGTTTATAAATTTATAAAAGATAATAATCTAAAAAAAAATGTAATATTATTTGGAAAATATAAACAAAATCAATTGAGTAAATTATATTTTGGGAAATCTATTTTATTGCATTTAAAATATAATGATCCATCGCCCACGGTTCCCTTAGAGGCTCAATCATTCGGGGTTCCAGTAATTTGTAGTGGAAGTGGGGGAATGAGAGAATTGTTAACAAATAATTCTGCTGAAATAATCAGAATAAAAAGAACCTGGATTAATAATATTTATCCAAAACAATATGAGATTATGAATGCAGTAATTAAAATAAAAAAAAATTACAGAAAATATTCTTTAAGTTCTTTTAAAAATTCCAGAAGATTTGATGTTATCAATTGGATTAAATTTCATGAAATAATTTTTAAAATAATAAAATAATAAAATAATAAAATAATAAAATAATAAAATGAAAAATAAAAAATTAAGTATAATTATGAATTGCTATAATGGAGATAGGTATCTTTATAGAGCACTGCAAAGCTTAATAAATCAAACATATAAAAATTGGGAATTAATTTTCTGGGATAATAATTCATTAGATAATTCTAGGAATATTTTATTATCCTTTAAAGATAAAAGATTTAAATATTTTTTTGAAAAAAATAAAAGAAAACTTTATCATTCAAGATATAACGCACTAAAAAAAGCAAAAGGAGAATATATTGCTTTCTTAGACGTTGATGACTGGTGGTCAAATAATAAAATAAAACAACAAATTAACTTTATGGAAAAATTAAACTCAAATGTTTCATATACAAACTTTTATATTTATAATGAAACTAAAAAAAAGGCATATTTACAATATAAAAAAAAATTGCCTCACGGAAAAGTTACAAATCAGCTTTTAAAAACATATAAAGTAGGACTACCAACAATTATGGTAAAAAATAAATTTTTAAAAAAAAAAAAAATCCTTTTTTCAAAATTATATCATGTTATTGGAGATTTTGATTTGATAATGAGATTATCAATTTTAACTGATATACATTGCTTACAAATTCCATTAGCATATTATAGATGGCATCCAGAAAATATGAGCTCAAAACAAGAATTATTAAGAATAAAAGAACTTAAACAGTGGAAAAAAAAAAACTTTACTAAATTTTTAAAATATGAAAATTTTAGGTATTTTAATCAAAATTTGATTTATTCAGACTTATTACAAAAAATAAAAAATAAAAATAAATTAAACATAAAAAAATTTTTTAAAGTTAGACCCAGTCTTACTTTGAAATTATTTTTTCACTTTTTATTCCCAACAGTATTAAAAAATAAAATTTTAATTAGATGAAGATATATAAAAAAATTAAAATAGGTATCATTGGAGCAGGCTATGTGGGATTACCGCTAGCTATGCAACTTCAAAAATATTTTGATGTTATATGTTTTGATATAAAAAAAGAAAGAATTAAAAATTTAAAAAAAAAAAAAGACGTAACAAATGAAATAAACAAAAAAGATTTAAAAAAAAATAAAATTTTTTTTTCTTATGATCAAAGCAGCTTAAAAGAATGTAATTTCTTTATAATTACTGTTCCTACTCCAATCACTTCAAAAAAATTACCAGATTTTAGATCTTTAAAAAGTGCATGTCAGTTAGTCTCTAAAAACTTAAAGGATAAAGACATAATTGTTTTTGAGTCGACAGTTTATCCAGGGGCAACCGAAGAAAAACTCATCCCTTGGATTGAAAAGTTTTCAAAATTAAAATTGAATAAAAACTTTTATGTAGGATATTCTCCCGAGAGAATTAATCCAGGAGATAAAAAACATACTATTGATAAAATAATAAAAATAGTCTCCGCGTCAGACAAAAAATCTTTAAAAATTATAAAATTTGTATACTCTAAAATAATTAGAGCTGGATTGCATGTAGCATCATCACTTAAAGTTGCCGAAGCTGCAAAAGTAATTGAAAATATACAACGAGATACAAATATTGCATTAATAAATGAATTAAGTGTAATTTTTAAAAAAATGAATTTAAATACAATAGAAATTCTTAAAGCTGCTGAAACAAAGTGGAATTTTCTACCATTCAGACCAGGATTAGTTGGGGGACATTGCATAGGTGTTGATCCATATTATCTTACTTATAAAGCTAAGCAGTTAGGGATTAATCCTAAAATAATTTTATCAGGCAGAAATACCAATGATCAAATTCCGAAAATAATAGTAAACAGAATTCTAAAATTATTTAAAAAAAAAAAAATAAATAAATTTAATTCAAAAATACTAATATTAGGTGCAACCTTTAAAGAAAATGTTCCTGATTTTAGAAATAGTCAATCATTAATGTTATATAAAATTTTAAATGAAAAAATATCAAAAAAAGTCGATATTTATGACCCATATAACAATAAAAAAATAGCTTTTAAAAATTTAAACTTCATCGATCGTTTAAATTATAACCGATATGACTGTATAATTTTATCTGTGGCCCATAAATATTTTAAAGAATTTGGCATTAAAAAAATTAAAAAACTCGGGAAAAAAAATTCAATTTTATTTGATGTAAAAAGTTTATTTGATAAAAAATTTTCTGACGATCAATTGTGATAATGTAAATGAAAAATATATTATTTGTATTTGAGGATGGTAGATATGGTGGACCACACTCACATTTTATAAATATAGTAAATGGTTTATCTAAGAAAATAAACATATCTATTTTATTTCCAAGAAAAGACTCATTTGTATTTGACAAAAAATTAAATAATAAAAAACTAATTAAATTTAAAGTTGATATTTTATATCTTTCATTAAAATTTGAGTTATTTATAAAATACATTTTTTTTTTTATTTCAGATACGTATAAAATTAAAAAAATTATATCAAAAAATAATTTCGATTTTATTTGTGTATATACAGGCACATTCTCAGTAAGAAGTCTAATAGCTGCAAAGATATTAAATAAAAAAATAATCTGGTATATTCATGATGCATATGAAAGTCCAATAAATCAAATAATATTTAGACTTTTTTCAAAATATGTTTATTTAACAATTTTTTCATCGAATAAATCAAAGTCAAATTATTTAAGTGTAAAAAATAGAAATTTAAATTATCTTGTACTTCAATCAGTAATTAACTTAGATGAAATAAATTTAAAAAAAAATATTAAATTAAAAAATAAAAAAAAAATTACTATATTATCAGCTGGAAATTTTAGCCCAGTTAAAAATTTTGAATTATTTTTAGAAATTGCATCAATTAATTTAAATACTCACAATTTTAATTTCAAACTGGTTGGAAATACATGGAGTACACAAATTAATTATAGGAAAAAATTACTTAATTTAAAAAAAAAAAATTATCTTCAAAACCTTAATATTATTAATGATAAAAATTTAAAAAGTTATTTAGATAACTCTGATTATTTTATTTGTACTTCTAAGAGTGAATCCTCACCAGTTTTAATTTTGGAAGCCATAAAGAGAGGATGTATAATATTTTCTACAAATGTGGGCGACATGAATAAAAATATTAATAAATATAAGTTTGGATATGTTATAAATGAAAGAAAATTAAATAAAATAAAGACTACTATAAATAATATTGAAAAAAATAATAATCAAAAGAAAAAGTTACTCATTAACGGTAACCTTTTTTTGAAAAAAGAGCATGACTTAAAATTATACTTAAACAAATTTTTACAAAAATTGAATATTTAATTTAAGATAAAATGTTTCAAGAATTAGTATCTTTAAAATTATTACATCCAATCCTTCAGACAATATTATCTCTTCTTTTTGTAATTGGATTCCATCAATTTAGTTTAATTTTAAATAAAAATTTTTTATTTTTAAAAAAAAGTAAATTAGATCAAATATTTAAAATTGGTTTCGTTTTTTTCCTTTTAGTTTTTATAATAAATATAATTATTTGGACAAACCTGTATAATAAATTATTTTTTGAAATAATATTTATCTCTTTTTTAATTTTAAGTATTAAATTTTTATTGAATTATAAATATGTAGCGAAAAAAAAATGGAATTACTTTGAAGTAATAATTTCAATATTTTTAATATTATATTTACTGTTATCTATAACTCCAGTTACTGATGCTGATTCTATTTCATATCATTCTGCATTTGCCATTAAAACTTTAAACAGCTTGGATATTAATTGGATTTCAGATCAGGTAAAAAGTCAACCTCAATTTTACCTGGTTGGATCTTTTGAAGCAATTAATTTTTTAGGTTTATATTTTGGAATAGAAAATTTTTTATCTTTGTTCAGTTTTTACTTTGTTTTATTGTTCTGTAAAAAATTGTTTTTTTTCAAAGGTTTAACTAAAAATATTAGCAGTAAATATTATTGTTTATTATCAATTTTGTCA
Source organism: uncultured Pelagibacteraceae bacterium (assembly GCA_902571975.1). GTDB lineage: Bacteria > Pseudomonadota > Alphaproteobacteria > Pelagibacterales > Pelagibacteraceae > Pelagibacter. Next base: position 19,992 of record CACGED010000007.1, read on the forward strand.
TGTCCAATGATGATAAGTATAATTTCATCTCAAAAACCTTTTTTAATACCAGTCATCTTTTTGTCATCCATATTTTTTTTTTTGTTAAATAATTTTAAAAATGAAAACTTTAAAGATAACTCAATCATTATTTTTATTCTTGTAAATATAATACCAATTAAGTTAACATTTATTCCATTTGTAATTTTTGCTATTACCTATTTTTATATAGTTTCTAAAAAAAAAATATTATTTTGTAAAATATGTTTATTTTTTTTTTCAATAATAATTATACCCTTTCTTTTTAAAAATTATTTTTATTTCAATGATTTTTTGCCCCCCTTCTTGGGCAATATATTAGATTATAATAATTCCCTTAACAAAAATTTTACAAATGATTTACGTAATTATGATTTATATCTTTCATTTAAAAACTTATTGTATCTCCCAATTTTATTTTTAGTTCCTTACACAGTAAATCAAGGTGTAATTATTATAAATATTTTGAATTTTACTAAGTCATTAGGATTAGGTATTTATAATTTTGTGTTGTTGGAAAAAAATAAACTTTATTTAATTTTTTTTCTTTTACTTTTTTTTATTCCAATTATCCTTGGCAATATTAGTACAAGGTGGTTTTTTGTTTTTTTTATTACTATTAATTTATTTTTAATTACAAAAAAATCTATTAATAAAAATTTATTTTATTTTATATTTATTCAATCTATATTCACTTTTCTTGGATTAATTTTTTCTTTATACTTACTTCTTCCTGGTTCTTTTGACAAAAGTAAAAAAGAAGAGATCTTAAAAAATTTGGCATTTGAATATGATTATTCTTCAAAAGTTTATAGTCTTGCAGATAAATTTAAATTAAAAAAAAATGACTTGATATTATATAATTCAAGAAATAATTATTGGTTATCTGGTGATGAAAGGTTTATTAATCTTGGACAAATCTCAATATTAAATAAATTTAATACTGAAATTGATTATTTGGATTATTTAAAAACTCAAAATGTTAAAATTATTGTTTCTGATAATAAAACTATTTTTAAATTAAAAAATCTCCTAAATAAAAAATGCAAGTATTTTATTGATGAATTTAATGTAATAATAGCTACAAGAAATCCATTTAACAGTGCAGAAGACCAAATTACTTATATTTACATTCCAAATTCTTCAAACGATTGTTTTAAATAATTATCAAAATAATATAAAGAAAATGTGATAGAAAAAATTACCCTAAAAAATATTTCAATAAGTTATTTTGTATCTTTAGTAAAAGCTTTTCAATTTATTAATAAAGAATTTCAATCATTTAAATTAATTTGCTTTTCTAATAACAAAATTATTCATTATTAGTAGATCTAAATCAGTTCTTAAAAGACAATTTAATCCTTCTTCTGGCTTCATAATCATTGGCTCATTTTCATTAAAAGAAGTATTTAATAAAATTGGAACATTTGTAAGTTTATAAAATTCTCCTATTAAGCTTGCATACTTAAAATTAGTTTCAAAATTAACTGTCTGGACTCTTGCAGTTGAATCAACATGAGTAATTGCAGGAACTAATTTTTGTTTCAATTCTTTTACCTTGGCAACTGTTGACATATATTCACTACTAAAATTAGACTCGAACCAATCTGTTTGTAAATCTTCTAAAACTGTTGGGGCAAATGGTCTAAATGACTCTCTACGTTTAATTTTCTTGTTTATAATGTTTTTCATATCAGGATTTCTTGGATCAGCTAAAATAGATCTATTTCCCAATGCACGTGGTCCAAATTCCATTTTTCCTTGAAACCATCCGATGACTTTTGCTTCAGCAATTTTTCCTGCTGTATACTTGTAAAGCTCTGTATCATTTGAGAAATGTTTATAACTAATTTTTTTTTTATATTCTTTTTTTTCAATAGATTTATAAATTTCATCATCTGAATAATTTTTTCCAATGAATGGTGATTTTGAATTAATAATATTTAGATTATACTTGGAAGCTACAACATAAGCTGCACCTATTGCACCTCCATTATCTCCAGGAGCATAATTTATAAAAACATTATTAAAATATTTTTTATTTTGGGTTAAAAGCCTATTAGCCGAAGAATTTAATGCACAACCACCAGAAAAAACTAGATTATTTGAGAAATTTTTTTTTGATAAATAATTTAATGTATGTGAAAAAAAATGTTCATAAATCTTTTGTACAGATGCCGCTATATCTTTTTTAAAATTTTCAATGTTTTTTTTATCTTTTAATTCATTTGAAAATAAATAATTAAGTTTTGAACTAAAAATTTCATCAATTTCAAGGTTACCGTCAGCAATATATTTAAAATTATTTTTATGATGATTAAAAAAATCTAGGTTTAATTTAAATTCAAAATTATTATCAAAAGTAAATAAATTTTTTATCAATCTATCAAAATATATTGGCTTTCCATAGGGTGCTAAACCCATTACTTTATATTCATCACCGTAATTGTTAAAACCTAAAAATTGAGTCATTGCATGATAGAAAATCCCCAGAGAATGTGGAAAAAATATTTTCTTATTTATTTTAATTCTATTATTTTTACACTCAGCTGTTGCTAATGTTACAAAATCTCCTGATCCATCAATTGATAAGCCATTTGCTTCTTTAAATTTAGATGGATAAAAGGCCGAAGCAATATGAGCTAGATGATGCTCTATATAATGAATCTTAATATTTTTATTAAAATTGAAATTATTTAATAATTCTTTTTTAGCCTGAATTTTTTTTTTAAATCTACGAGCAAATAAATTGTTTTTAATTTTTAAATTTTTTAAAAAAAAATATGCTTTAGGTAAAATATTACTTAGCGGATTTGTATTAAAAGCAATATCTGTGATTTGGGTTTCATTGATATTTGCAATATGCATACATTCTTTAATGGAATTAATAGGATAGCCCGAGTAATGTTTGATTCTATTTAATCTTTCTTCCTCAATCGCAGCGATTAATTTTCCATCAATAACTAAACATGCAGAGGAATCCGCATGATTTGTATTGATTCCTAGAATTATTTTCATAGATTATAAATTTATACTAATTTAATAGATCTTACTTGATTTAATAAATTTTCCTTTTTTTTATAATAAAATTTAATTTTTGACTTTTTAGCGCATAAATAATCTGTTTTCTTATCACCAATCATAAAACTTTCTGATTTATCTATATTCCATTTTTTTATAGCTTTTTCTAGCATGCCATTATTTGGTTTTCGATCTTTTGATACTTTTTTAAATCTTCCTCTTCCAAATTTTGGGTGAAATGGACAAAAGAATATATCTTTAACTTTTCCACCTTTTTTCGAAATAATATTGGTAATATGTTTGTGGATACTTTTAAGACCCGAAATATTTATTAGACCTCTACCTACAATTGATTGATTAGTTATAATTATTACTATGTAATTCCTTGAGTTTAAATATTTAATTGCTTCTGGAACAAGCTTTAATATTTTTATTTTTCTCTTTTCAGTTATGTAACCATAATTCTTATTTATGACACCATCTCTATCTAAAAAGCAACACCTGATTTTTTTTTTTCCCATTTAATTCAAATAATCTAAAAATTTTTTGCTTCTAAATTTAAATATTTTATTTTTTACATTTGATTTTTTATTTTTTAATATTTTGTTTAAAGAATAATCAAAATCATTAAATTTTATGGGTATAAACAAATTTGTTTTAATATCATTATGAAATTTGTCATCAATATTATAAAAAATATTTAATTTGCAAGAAGCACAATCAATAGCAAAAAAACTTAAAGTATTTTCTTTTGAGACTATAGAATTTTTTGACTTAGAAATTACCTCTAATGCTTTAAGCCTACTCAAATTATGATAATTTTTAATATTTTTATTTCTTAAACTATTTGGTATTTTATCTCCAATAACAGCAATTTTATAATTTTCTGATAATTTTGAAATTATTTGAACAAGAAATTTATTACCTTTGTTGTTATTTATTTTATAATAAATTACAAAATGAAACTTTTTATGAAGTTTTTTTTTTTTAAATTTAAATCTATAAAGGATAAAATCATAATATATTCCATCGCGATTTTTAAAATATTTTCTAAATTGGCTATGTGAAAATAAAATTTTCTCTTTTCTTTTTAAAAAATAAACTCCTAAATTTTTAAGAACTTTATAAATAATATTTTCTTTTTGATTTGAGCCAGTTACAGGTCCTAAGATTGTTTTTTTGGGTAAAGTTATAAAAATTAGAAAGTTCCAAATTGGAAGATAATTTACATAACATACTTTTTTTCCCTTTAAATGATAATACCATATTTTTAATATCCCAAAAAAAGGAAGAAAATAATTATAAAAGAAAGTCTCCCTATGTTGAAACCTATTAATTTTTATAAGTTTATAATTATTATATTTTTTTTTTAATAGAATTAAAAAATTTAATGCTAGAATACCTTCACCAGTGTTTGGTTTAATATTATTAGCCCAATAATATATTTTTGACATAAATATTTAATTCATTGATGTTTTCTAAGATGATCATAAAAATATAAAAAAGAAATAATATATATTAAGTAATCAATACTGAAGACGGCAAAAGAAGTTTCTAATATTGATCTTAGACCAAAGATAATTATTAGAATGCCAGATAAATGAGCAAAAATATTAAAACTCAATTTATTTTCAATAATAAAATAAAATTTAAATAGCATATATATCGAATAAAAATAAATTAATATCAGAGCCAATCCTGCAATTATACCTCCAGCAAGAGTAGAATATATAATTGCATTATGAATAGATTGACCAATAATAGCACGATCAGCTTGTGCACCTATTCCTTTGAATGGATCCTTTTTAATAATATTTATTGCTGTTTTCCAATTATCAAATCTTCCAGAACTGTAGTTACTTTTTGGTGTGTCTCTAATTATACTTCCTTTTGATATTTCAACTATTTTAGAGGTATTCAAAATATATTTGTCAAATTCTGGATTATTGATTTGTAAGTTAAAATAGTAAAAAAAATTAATTATTAAAGGGAAAAAAAATGCAAAAAAAATTAATTTTTTATCAAAAAAATACTTTCTTAGATAAAAAACCATCATAAATAAATTAATAAATATAAATATAAATGATGAGGTTCTTGATTGAAAAATAAGAGTACAAACAGCAAAAAATAGAATCAAAATTAATAAAAAAAATTTTTTCTTTTTTAAAAATAAATAGTTAACAATCAAAAAACTATAAATTATCAATGATAGTCTTGATAATCCTGAAGATCTAGGAGGGCTCTCAAATACTCCATAACCCAAACTACCACCATAAATACCATAAAAATGATATGTTGAATGCTTATACATATCAATCAAGATAAAAATTAAAAAAAACAGAAACCCTAAAGCAACCAATGTTATTGTGACTTTTAACAAAAACTCCTTTTCATTATAAGAGGTAATTGCGTTTATCAAAAAAAAACTTATTAACATATAAAATGGCCAAAAAATATTATCTATAATATTTACTTCAGAAAATATATTAAAAATAAAATAAAGAAAAAAAATACTTGTAAATAATATTGAGGGGATATTTAGGCATTTTTTATAATCTATTTTCTTTCTTAAATAAAAAAAATAGCAAAAAGATAAAATTGCTGGCAAGCTTAATCTTAATTTGTTTATTATACTATATTCAAAAAAATTAGATGGATTTAAATTTATGCTGTAAAAGAATAATATCCAGATTAATAATAATAAAAATTCATTAAATTTAATTTTATTTAACTGGATCATTTTTTTGTTTTAGCGAAATATAAATTATAAAATATAAAACAATATTTATTACTATAGTAAAAATTATATTTTTAATTAATAAAAACAGAAATAAAGGTAAAATAGTTAAAATTAACATTATATGCCAAACAAAATTTGACTTATATTTAATTAAATAATGATGAAAATGTGTTTTATCTGGATAATATATTTTTTTTTTATTTAAAAACCTCTCAGTTGTAACTCTAATCATGTCTAATCCAGGAAATAATAATAGTAAAAAAATTTCATCAGCATATAATTTGCTATTGTTATAATCATCAATAAATGATATTGCAAAAAAGACTGATATAAAACTGGTTCCAGAATTTCCTAAAAATATTTTACCTGATAGATTGTATATAAAAATTAAGATCAAATTGAAAATTAATATCAAATAAACTAAGTTTGGATTTTTAATAAACAGAATAATTGTCCAAAAAATGATAATTGATATTGCAGACCCGTTATATCCATCAATAAAATTTAGCGCGTTGTACAAAGAAAAAATACAAAAAAATGTGAATAAATATGCAAAAACTTCTAAATCAATAATTATATCTGTTGATCTAAAATTTAGTTCTTTTATTACAAGATCATCCAAAATTGGTATGAGTATAATCAAGCTTAAAATTAAAATTATACTCCTCGTTTTTGCACTCAAAGATTGAGAATCATCCCACAAACCTACTATGAAGAAAATTATATATAATGATATAAATATTATAAATTTGTTTTGTGAAATTAATCCTTCAAAGTAAATTATAAAAGTTGAAATGAAAACAGTTATAAACAGACAAATTCCACCAACTAATGGAGTTGGGGTTTTATGTATTTTTCTTTTATTTGGATAATCTAAAATATTCAAATACTTAGCTATTTTGTTTCTAAATGAGATAACAAAAAAATTTATAAAAAATATAAAAAGAAAAGTAAGAAATAATTTAAAATTTAATAAGTTTACGATCATAAAGTAATTTTTTAATGTTTAATACATATATTTTTATTTTTTAAATTAAAAACATATAAATTTATATCAGCTGACTCAAAAATTTTTTCAGGTTTAGAAAAAAATTTTCCTCTCATTTTTTTAATATTCTTCGAATCTAATGACGGTTCCTCAGCATAAAATGATTTATTATCAATCTTTTTAACTTTAGTTGTAAAATATTTATCTACCTTGAGTTCTTGTAATACTTTACATAAATTTTCCTCATTTCGAATTTTATTTATAATTCTCTTACCACCTACAAGACCTTCGAGTTGTATTAGATTTTTGTTTAATAAAAATGAAACTTTACCAGCCATATCACCCATAGCAAATATTGTATTCTCTGAACTTTTATAATTTTCTTTAACTTTTTTAGCAATATTTAGCATGTGATCATTGTTTACATTAAAATTTAAGAATAATAAGAATGAATATGAAGCAACGAAAAATATTCCAGTAAGGTATAAAATAATATTATATTTTTTAAAATTTATAATTTTTAAAATATCATTTATAATTAATGGTGTTGAAATTGCTAAGAAAAAAAAATGCCAAGTCCACAGAGGCCAAGATGATCTTATACTGTTACTCAAAAAAAAGAGAATTGTTGTAATTATTGAGATTTTTGTAAAATTATTTGTATTTTTTGATCTTATTAAAAATATTCCAAATATATTTATACAAAATAAAACTGATATAAATCTCATTCCAAATCCTTCTGTGAATAAAAATGAAAAGGTTTCTTTATTAACTAAAATTTTGTTAGTTAAACTTTTTGCCACCCCACTTTCTGGAAAGGGTAATCCAAAATAATAAATATTTATTATGATATATATAGATATTAATAAAGGAAGAAATAATAAATTTATTATATATTTTAATTCTAATATTTTTCTTTTTGTAAGAATTTCATTCGACAATAAAACAAAATAAAATATAAGAAATTCTAATCTTGACAAAAATGTTAAAAAACTAAGTAAACAAAAAAAAAATACATTTTTTTTGAAATACACAAGACTTAAAGAAAAAAGATATATTGCAATTGATATTTCCATGCCATTTTTTGAAAAAAAAAGGGTTAAATAACTAATTAAGGAACTAATCATATGGCTTTCAAAAAATTGATATCCCTCACTAAGTAGAAATTTTCTGAAGTTTAAATAAGTTAAAAAACTAAATAAAAATATTGATATAATAATAATCAAATTAAAAATAATGTAATTTTCAAATAGATAAAATATTATTGTGATATATAAAAACCACAATGGTTGAAAACCATTTGTTAAACTTATTCCATCAAATGATATCAGTCCAATATCTACAAGATTTCTTACGGTTGTAAGATAATAATAAAAATCATCAGTAAATGGAGCTTCTACATCAGACCCGAATAAAATCTCCAATCTAAAAAATATTAAAATACAACAAATTGGAAAAAAGATATAAAATAAGTTAATTTTTTTCATTTTCTAATTAAAGTTAATATAAAATGTTTATTGTTATTTAAGTATGAACTATTGTAATGATCAAACGTATCTAAATAAAAATCAAATTTCTTCTTTAAATCTTTTAAAAAAATATCAAAAAATTTTTTGTTATCAATATTCTCAAATTTTTCTTGAAACGAAATAATCGAATATTTTGAATTTGATATTAATGCATAAAATTGTTTTCTTAATTCAATAGGAAACTCAGATATTGACCAATTTGCAATAAGCAAATAATCTTTATTTTTTTTTGCAAAAATATCAACATCTGCCATCTCACTAATCAAATTAAGTTTACTAGATCTATTGGAAAAAGTTGGCTTGTATTTGTTCATAAACAAATAATAATACTGCAGCAAATTTACTTCGTGCATATCATAAATCGTATAATTAACATTTTTATCAATTTTTTTAAAAATATCTGCCATACATCCATATCCACCTCCAATTTCAATTATATTTTTTAAATTGTGAAGTTTAATTTCTATTTTATTTTGAATAAATTTTTTTATTATGAAAACTTGTCTTATTCTGTTCCCACTACTTTGAGGATATAAAAAAAACTTTATCGGTCCCCCAACATCATTTTCTTTTAGTAGCTTTTTCCATATATTCCAATTTTTATCTTTTTTAAGTTCTCTTAATTCAAAGAAAATAAAAAATCTGTTGTGAACAAAGAAAATCTTTTGGATTAAATGATTTCTTAAAAACTTGATTAAATTTGCTTCACCAATAATTTTAAGTATTTCATTGGATAAGTTTTGATGAGTCTTCAATCTTGAATTTTTTTTAAATATCAGATTTGCCCTACTTTTTACAATTTTTTCAGCGATATCGTGTCTTTTTTTATCAAAATTTATTCTCTTAAAAGAAGTAAATGATAAGTATATGCTAATTTTTCTTAAAAAGGCTCTTAACATTTTGATCTTTCAAAAACTTTCTTACTATATTTTCCATAATGTATGTTTCATAAAATTTATTAGATTTGTTTATACTTATTTTAAAATTATAATTTTTTATTATTTCCTTAAAAAATAATTTTTTTTTGGCTATAATTGCAACTTTATTATTTTTTTCAAAACTTAAACCTTCAATTCCTTTTTTAGTAGTCAAAATATTTACACCTAATATCAAAGCTTCAATTATTTTAATTCTTGTCCCAGTTCCTTTGTCAATAGGAACTACCATCATTCTTGAATTATGCATTAAATTAAATAATTTTGATTTACTCACGATACCAAAATTATGTAAAAATTTCTTTTTTTTATAAAAACCTCCACCAGTCAAAACTAGTTTAAGTTTAGGTAACTTTTTTAAAAGTTTAGGCATTAACTCATAAACTATAAAATCTATAGCTAATTTGTTAGGTAAATATTTATATGAACCACAATAAATTATGTATTCTGCTTTGAATATTTTCTTTTTATTAAATTTAATTATTTTTTTTGAAATACCGTTATTTAAATTAATACATTTAATATTATAAAGTTTTCTTATTTTTTTAATTTCTATATCTGAAACTGATGTTGCAAGATTTGAATATTTAAAAACAAAATATTCTAGTTTTTTTGTAATTAGACTAATTATCCTATTAGACATCATCTTTCTTACTTCATATTCAATACTATGAGAGTGATAAATTATTTTTGTACCTGGTGAAAAGGCTCTTATTAAAAAAAGTGACAGAAAGCTATATCCTATCCAACTTGGACCCTCCAATATTACTAATTTGTCTCTACTACTCTTTAAATATTTTAAGGTTTTAAAAATTAAATAAGGAATTTTAAGTATTTTACTTATAGGATTTTCTTTATTTATATAAATAGTTTCTGTATTTTTATATTTCTTTTTATCTACGTGAGAAATTTGAAAAATTTTTTTCTCTCCAGGCCAACAAAGAAACAAGCTTCGTATAACTTCAGCTGACCCCATAGTGGTTGGGAATACTGGGAAAAAACAAACAAAAGCGGTTTTCATTTATTCACTTTCTTTAAAAATATTATCAAATTAAAAATTATAAAAAAGATCAAAGACAAATAGAAAAATTGATCATATTTTATGCTTATTATCATTATTAAAATAACAAATAATGTATTTAAATATATACCTGCCAATGATTTTATATTTTTTTTTAATTCTTTAGATCTAAAAAATAGTAAGACGACTTCTTTAAATAATAAAACAAAACTTATAAATAATAGATTTTCAAACTTAAATAAAATAAAAATTAAAGCTACTAAAAAAGGAATTATAAAAAAAAGTTCAAGCTTAGTATTAAATTCGATCTTCTTTTTACCTTCAAAAAAAGCAATTAAAATATGAGACACTCCAGAGATCCAAGAAATTATTAAGAAAATTTTTGTTAATTCTAGAATTTCCAATGAGTATTGATTACCCAGCCATAATATTAAAAGCTTATCAAGAAATGGAAACAACAGAAGTAAAAAAATAGGGACGATAAATGAATAAAAGTCCAAAGAATAGTTGAAGTTTTTTTTTTCATTTCCGGAAGATATTTCAGGTAATAATACAGCAGCAATACTCTTTGAAAATATAGTTATTTTGCCTGCGAGCTGATATGGGATACTGTAAATTGCCAGCGCCACAGAACCTAAAAAAAAATTTATAAAATACTTATCAATAAAATCATAAATTTGTATATTTGAATTATGTAAAAAAAACCATCTAGAATATTTTTTCAACTTAGGTCCGAATTTATATTTTAAATCGTCTTCCAAAAAAAAATATTTCCTTATAAATAGTAATATTATTAAAATAGAAATTATTTTTATCAGTATAGAAATTTTTATTAAATCTTGATTATTACCTTCAAAAAATATCAAGCATATAGAGGGTATATTTAGTGACAAAGTGTAGAATATAAAATTACCTAAAGATAAAAGGTAAAATTTTTTAAGACCTTGGAGAATGCCTTCTAAGGTGATGTATAAAATTGTTATTCCTATTCCAAAACATATTATAAATAAATGATTTAAATAATTATAAATAAATCCTAAAAAAAAAAATGATAAAAATAAAACACATATGATTAGAAATGAAAAATATAAACTTTTCTTAATTACTGATGTTAGGTTTTTTATTTGAGATAATTCAATTACTACTATTTTATTAATACCTAAATTTAAAAGTAATCCAAAAGAAAATATAAAATGAAAAAAAATATAATTTCCATAATCAGACTTGCCGTTAATTTTTAGGTGTATTGGTATTGATATTAACGCAATTATTATTCCTATAATTGGTGGTAAACTTAATATTGAAGTGTTCTTAAATAAGTTAAATCTAATTTTAAATTTATTTAATTGAGAAAATTTAAAAAAAAGTTTATTCATTTTGTTAATGACATTTAAGGTTTTTTTAAACTTAATTAAATTTAAAAATTATATAAAAAACCTTATTATTTTTTTACCTTTATTTTTAAATTATACAAGCTGGAGTCTTTTAAGCTATACAAATTTAATTGGGCCGATAATATTTTTTAGCTTATTAACCTCATCGATTTATATTATAAATGACTTAAAAGATTTAGATGTAGATAAAAAACACAAAAATAAGAAAAATAGACCTATTGCCAGTGGTATTATTTCAATTAAATCTTCAAAATTAATATCTAGTGTATTAGCCGTAACATCTTTTTTTTATTTTTTTTTGTTTTCAAATATAAAAGTATTTATTTTAGTTCTTATTTATTTTGTAATAAATATATTTTATAGTTTTTTTTTTAAACGAATAAAATACCTAGATATAATTTCAATTTCTTCTGGATTTTTAATAAGAATTTTAATTGGTTCTCTAATATCTAAAATAATGATCTCAAATTTTTTACTACTCCAAGTAACATTCTTTTCAATTTTTATAATAATATGTAAAAGAAGAGAACTGTTTTATGCTTATGATCAAAAAGTAGGTTTGAACTATAATATAAAAGAATTAAATATTTTGTCTAAATTGTTTTTGATTTTAAATATTTTAAATTATTTTATTTATATCTTTTACGAAAATAGATTTCTAGATAGTTTATCTATCGAAATATCATTTTTTATTTTCTCTTTTTTAATTATTAGATATTATAATATCAGTATGAAGAATATTAATTTTGATCCAGTTTATATATATTTTAATGATAAATATTTGATTATTGTTTCAAATTTATACTTAATAAATTTTATATTAGGTTTTTATGGAATTTATTAATTTAAATAAAGTTAAAAGTTGGGCTAAAGAATACAATGGAGATTACAGTATGTACTTTCCAAAAGATATAGAAGACATAAAGTCGTTAATTTCAAATAATAAAACAATAATATCAGCTGGAGGCTTCAGAAGTTATGGAGACAGCGCAATTAGCAATTACATAATTAATAGTAAACATTTTAATAAAATTATTGATTTTGATGAGAAAAATGGAATTTTAAAAGTGCAGTCAGGTGTAAATTTGGATCAATTAATAAATTTTATTGTGCCAAAAGGATGGTTTCTAAGTGTAACGCCTGGTACAAAATATGCAACAGTTGGCGGATGTATTGCAAGTGATGTTCATGGAAAAGAACATCATAAATATGGTTGTTTTAGCGAGTGTTTGCAAAAAATAAAATTGTTAATTAACGAAAATGAAATTGTTGAATTTAACAAAAAAAGTCACCATGATTTATTTTGTGCGACATGTGGTGGAATGGGTTTGACGGGCTTTATAATTGAAGCAGAAATTAAATGCAAAAAAATCAAATCAAATCAAATTCAATTTAAAAAAATTTTAAGTAATAGATTAGAAAATATATTTTCTACTTTTGAAAAATATCATGATTATGATTATTCTGTAGCATGGATTGATACAATTAAAAATAATGGCGACTATAGATCAATATTTAACTGTGGAAATTTCTCAAACAATTTAGACCTATCTTTTCCTAAAAAAAAAAGAAACAATATAAACATTCCTTTTAAGATTAAAATTATTAACAAATTTACAATTAAATTCTTTAATAAATTTTATTTTTTTTTAAATAAATTCACAAAAAAAAGTGGGACTATTTTTTTTGATAAATTTTTTTATCCATTAGATAAAATTAAAAATTGGTATAGACTTTATGGTAAAAATGGATTTATACAATATCAATTTGTGATACCTAAAAGTAATAGTATTCAAGCAATAACTGAGATATTAGATTTTATTAACACATCAGGTGTTTTCTCATCATTAGCAGTTTTAAAATTACATAGTAAAGAAAATAAAAATTATATTTCATTTCCAATTGAAGGTTACAGTTTAGCTATGGATTTCCCAATATCTAATAAAATTTCTAAAATATTAAAAAAAATTGATGAGTTAGTTTTGCACCACGGCGGAAAAATATATTTAACTAAAGATAGCATTTTAGATGAAAATAATTTTAAAAAGTTTTATCCAAATCATGGTGAAGTTAAAAAAGTTGTTAAAAAGTATAAAATTTCTAAATTTAATTCGTTTCAATCCTTGAGAATTGGTATTAATGACTAAAAAAATAATAGCTATAGTTGGAGCAACATGTGAATTAGGTATTGAGTTAAGTAAAATTTATGCGAAAAATAATTTTGATCTAATTATTATTTCAAGAAATAAAGAAAAAAATAATAACTTAAAAAATTTAATTAAAGAAAAACAAAAAGATACAAAAGTTTTTAGTTATGAATTAGATATATTAGACTTAGAAAATCAATCTAAAATTTACAATAAATTAAATAAACCCATAGAGGGTGTCATATCTTTAATTGGCGAGACACACAATATTGAAAAAATTAATGACCCAATGTTTTTAAATATTACAAATATTAATTATTCTTATCTGGCAAATTTTCTTACTTTATTTTTAGAAGATTTTCATAAAAAAAATAATGGTTTTTTAATTTGTGTATCATCTGTAGCAGGTCTTAGAGGAAGAGGAAAAAATTTTATTTATGGAAGTGCAAAGGCAGCGTTAATAAGTTTTTTATCTGGTTGTAGAAATTATTATAAAAATACAAACCTATTTATAATGACGGTATTACCAGGTTTTATTAGTAATCAAGGATCAAAATTGAATAAAGTTGAAAAGTTTCTATCTATTAGTCCCCATCTAATGGCAAATAAAATATTCCTCGCCCAAAGTCAAAAGAAAGAGATTCTATATTCAAACTTTGTTTGGAGATTAATCATGTTTACTATTAAAATTTTACCAAATTCAGTTTTCAAAAAGGTTAAATTTTAATTTAATAATTTTTTTAATAATTTTTTATACAAGTTGTAAGGATAAAATATTATATAAGACAAAAATAGTTTAAAATTTAAGTCTCTTAAATTAAAAATTTTGAACAATAAATAATAATAAGAACCATATGCATAAAGTTTGCTAAGATTATTTTTTTCTAAAAAATTTAATAAATATTTTTGGTTTTCCTTCCATGAATTTTCCTGAGTATTTCTATTCTCATCAAAAGCTTGGAAATCATTATCAAACTTAATCACATTTAAATCTTTAAACATATTTATTTTTTTTAAATTTAAAGCATCACTTGCTGCAATATAGAAGTTTTCAGTTATTCCCCAATCATATTGATTATAGCTTGAAATTATTTCTCTAAAATTAATAGCTTTTTTTTTTGATATTTTAAAAACAATTAAATCTATACCAAAATGCGGCCAAAAGTTATTTTTTATTATGCCGTTGGTAATATGTGTATTAGGGTACACAATAGCACAATATTCTCTCAATTTTATTTTAGATAATACTTCAAATAGTCTGCTAGGGACTATTATATCTGCAGTTGAATAAATTAAATATTCATATTTATTATTTATAAATTGGTCTAAAGCATTATTTAACATTATCTTATTCGAATATTTTTTATTAATTGGCAAATTTTTTTTTGAGACGTTTTTATAATTTTTTTTAATGTGTTTATTATCTATAAAATTTGGAACATTCTCTTCGTCAAATTGAGTTAAACTTAATGTAATGTCATAATCTACTGAAATTAGTGAGTCTATAAACATATTTTGATAAAAATCGTTTATTTTAGATTTGCCTAAAGGCCTGAAAGATACTATCCACAAAGCTGACATCTAATAATTTTTACCCATTTTATTGTAATAGATATATCATTTTATCTTGTTTATAATAATAAATATAATAAAACGTTTTTATGAAAATTTTAGTTGCAGGAGCCGGTGGTTTCATTGGAGGCCATTTAGTAAAAAATTTATACGAAGAGGGGCATGAATTAATTTGTGCTGATTTAAAACCTCTTGAATATTGGTTTTATTTATCTGATAAAACAAAGAATTTTTCCCTAGACTTAAAAGAATACGAGAATTGTTTGAAAGTGACAGATGGTGTTGATTATATTTATAATATGGCTTGCAACATGGGTGGTATGGGTTTTATAGAAAATAATAAAGCTGAGTGCATGCTTTCAGTTCTTATTAATACAAATTTATTGAGATCATGTCTAAAAAATTCCATTAAAAGGTATTTTTTTTCATCAAGTGCGTGTGTTTATAACGCCTCTAAACAAAAAGAAACTTTTGTCAGCGGTTTAAAAGAAACAGATGCATATCCAGCAGACCCAGAAGATGGTTATGGATGGGAAAAGCTTTTTAGTGAGAGAATGTGTCGACATTTTAATGAGGATTTTGGCCTTGAAACAAGAGTAATAAGATATCACAATGTATATGGACCCGAAGGAACTTATGACGGCGGTAGAGAAAAAGCTCCAGCTGCATTATGTCGAAAAATAGCTAATGCCAAATTACAAAATTTAAAAGGAATAGATGTTTGGGGTGATGGAGAGCAGACAAGAAGTTTTATGTACATTAATGACTGCATAAAAGGGACAAAAATGATTTTTAATTCTGATTCAACTGAAGTTTACAATCTAGGCAGCGATGAGCAAGTTTCAATTAATCAAATGATAGATATGATTGAAAAAATTGCAAATTATAAAGTAAATAAAAATTATCAGCTTGATAAACCAAAAGGCGTTAGAGGAAGATCAAGTGATAATCAGAAAATTAATAATGATTTTAGTTGGAAACCAAATACAAAATTATTCGATGGATTAGAAATTACTTACAGATGGATTTATAATCAAATAACCTCAGGTGAAAATACAAAAAAATTTACCAGAGGGTATTAAAAATTAACTGCAGTAATAAATGTTAGATATAAAAAAAATAATTTTAATATCTTTTCCTTCTTTATTAATATCTTTAATTCCGTTATTTCTTATTAGTGGACCTTTTCTAAGCGATCTTAGTGTTGTTTTGGTAAGTTTTTTTTTTTTAATTAATATCTATTTAAATAAAAATTTAGATGTATTTAATAATATTTTTTTTAAAATTTTTCTTATTTTCTTTCTTTATCTAGTCATAAATAGTCTTATAAAATACTATGACATTAATAATTTGAGGTCATCAGTTAGTTATATTCGATTTGGAATTTTTACATTAGCAGTTATCTATTTTCTTGATAAAAAACCTGTATTAATTAAGTGGTTATTTTTAGTTTTAACTTTTTCCTTTGTGCTCCTAACAGTTGATGGATTTATTCAATATTTTTTGAAACATAATTTAATTGGTAAACCAGTAGATTTAGAAAGCTATAGAATAATGTTTCTTTTTAATGATGAGTATATACTGGGGAGTTTTTTAAGTAGAATGTATCCAATTTTCTTAGGCATAACTTTTTTTTTATATAAAGATAAAAAATATTTTATAATATTAATTTCATTATTATTCATATTAATAGAAATACTTATTTTCCTCAGTGGTGAGAGAGTCGCTTTTTTTTTTAATACTCTTGCAGGTGTATTTACAATTTTAATGATTAGAAATTTTAAAAAATTAAGAATTTTGACTTTAGCTTTGTCGTTTATTGCAATAATTTTTATATCATTTCATGATAACTCAGCAAAAAAAAGAATTTGGGACCAAACAATTAATCAGTTTGGTTTCAAATCCTCAAAACTGCATATATTTTCTTCTACACATGAAAGTCATTATGATTCTGCATATAAAATGTTTTTAGATAATAAATTATTAGGTATAGGAATAAGGAATTTTAGAAATTTTTGTAATGAAGAAAGATATAAGGTAGGTCAAAATTCTTGTTCAACCCATCCCCATAACACCTATGTTCAGCTATTATCTGAGACAGGTATCGTAGGTCTATCTTTTGCACTAGTTATATTCATATATTATATTTTCAAAATGTTTAATCATTTTAAAGGTGCTTTATTTAAAAAAAAATATTTATTTAACGATTATGAAATTTGTATGCTTGCGGCAATACTAATAACAATTTGGCCTTTTGCTCCTAGTGGTAATTTTTTTAACAACTGGTTATCAATTATTTATTACTTTCCTGTTGGTTTTTTATTATGGAGTTTAAAAAATAAATTTTCAAAATCTTCTTGATATAATCTTGTATGTCCCTTTTTTGACTAAAAATAGATTTTCATTCAAAATATGCGAACAAGGTGATGGTGAATAAAAACACAATTCCCCAGAAGCTGGTATATAATAAAATTCTTCATCAGAATTATTAAAATATATTTTTTTATAACTTATTATTTGATTTTGATCATTGCTAAAAATATTAATCCAAGGTTTATAATTTTCTGAACTAATTTTATCAAATGTTCTATTAAAACCCTTATAGCTTATCAAAACTACACTAAGCACCAATGTCATTTTTAAAATTTTTTCATATCTATTACTATTAAATCCTTTTAAAAAAAGTGTAAAACAAAGTATAATTGTAGCAATTAGAAAGCCTGAGCCAAACCTATAAACAGGAAATTTCAAAAACCAAAATAAACAAAAAAATAAATTTATAAATATTAAAATTTTAAATTTATTTCCATAATATATCTCTATCTCTTTTTCGTTAATAAATTTAATTAATAAAATAAAAATTATTAAAATTATTAAAATTTTTTTTAATATGAAAATGAAGTGATGATTTAGCCAAGTTTGTAGCCAATTGAATTCTTTAATATAATAATCCATCTGAAGTTTTTGGCCAGAGTCTGGATACCCTTTGGCCCAACTTTCTGAAATCAGATCTATATTTGCGTTGTATGCCCAAGGTATTTTATTTATACATGTAAATTCAATTGGATACATAAAGCAACCAGAGATTAAAAAACTCTTAAATAACCACAGAGACAATATGAAGTATAAGAAAATTTTAAAATTTTCATAAAACTTTACATATTTAAATGCACTAATTGAAATAAGCAAAATTAAAAAAATTATTATTGAATATGTTATTTTTATCATAAACAAAAAAAGTGATATTAATAAAATAATATTGATTGTATTTGCTTTATTATTGGCTTTACCTAAATATAGAGCAACAATCTGTGTAATTAAAATAAAGTAAAGCATATGTGCATTTTCATCATTTCCGAATTCACTGAACCTATTCATATCGACAACAATTGATATTGCAAAAAATAAAGATAAAATTTTTATTTCATTTATAGAATTTTTATTAATAGATAACTTAAATAAATAAACTAAGGCAGATGCATAAAGTATTAAATTTGGAAAAAAAATAACTTTATCTTTAAATATTGAATTATAAAAAATTGCGGATAGATATTGGAAAAAAGAAACTAATCCAAACCTCTCATGTAAATTATTAAGGCCTAGTATTATTTTATTTTCGTTCAGATTACTTATAAAAGGCAAATGATAGAGTGCTGCATCAGGTCTATTAATATTTTCATACACTCCAGTAATAAATGCAATAAATGAAATAATTAATATTAAACTTAATCCTTTTTTAAGGTATTTTAAATTTCTTATTACTAGAAATGTGCCTACTAAAAAAACCAAATTATTTACATAAATATTTAAAGGTAAAAAAAAATTTATTATTAGGGATAATGATCCTAAAAAAAAACAACCACTTATAATATTTAAACTAATACATGATATTTTAATGTTAAAAAAATCTGAAAAAGATTTTCCATAACTTATAATTATTGTTGATGTAGTAAAAATAAAAATGTAAAAAATAATAATGTCAAATAAAACAATCAAATGCAAAATAAATTTAAGATTTCAGTACTAATACCTTGTTATAACGAGGAAAATACTATTAGCCAAGTTATATTAAAAGTAGAAACAGCTATAAAAAAACTAGAACTTGAGTATGAGATAATCGTAATAGATGATAACTCAAATGATAAATCATTAGAAATAGTTTCAGAATTTCATAATCAAAATCGAATAAAATTACTCTCTCATCAAAAAAATTTTGGTAAAGGAGCTGCAATTAACACTGGTTTAAAACATGTATCAGGTGAAATTGTAATAATTCAAGATGCTGATTTAGAGTATGACCCAGAAGATTATAAAAAATTGTTATTACCATTTCGTGAGACAGACGCCGATGTTGTTTATGGCTCAAGATTTTTAGGTGGTGGAAAGTATGTTAGAATTCACTTCTTTTGGCATTTTTTAGCAAACAAAATTCTTACTTTTTTGTGTAACTTAATGACAAATTTAAATTTAACAGATATGGAAACTGGCTATAAATTATTTAGAACAATTTATTTAAATGACATAAATATAAAAGAGAAAAGTTTTGGATTTGAACCTGAAATTACAATTAAATTGTCCAAAAAAAAATTAAAATTTTTTGAGGTTCCTGTTACTTATAACGGCAGAAGTTACAGTGAAGGTAAAAAAATAGGTCTCAAGGATGCATTTATTGCAGTTTATTGTATTTTTAAGTACTCATTTAAAAATTAAAAGATATTTACAACAATAATTTTTTTGATTATAAGCCTGATGCCTGGTAATTATTGCGAAAGGGAAATACCCGATCCCATACCGAACTCGGAAGTCAAGCCTTTCAGCGCCGATGGTACTTTGTCTTAAGACATGGAAGAGTAGGTCATTGCCAGGCTAAAATCCCTATGAATAAAATAATTGTTATTACTGGCGGTGCAGGATTTGTTGGCTCTAATTTAATAGAACATTTAATCAATAAAACAAAATTTTATATTATTAGTTTAGACAATTATTCCAGCGGCTCAAAAAAAAATCATATTAAATCAAAAAGAATTTTATACATTAAAGGAGATACAAGTGACATATTTAAGATACTTTCAAAATATAAAAAAAAAATAATAGCAATTTTTCACTTTGGAGAATTCGCAAGAATATTTCAGAGTTTTAAAAATTTTAATGAATGCTTTCACTCAAACTCCATTGGAACTAAAGAGGTATTCAAATTTTGTCTGGATAACAAAATAAAATTAATTTACTCAGCAACATCAGCAAGTTTAGGAAATAATGGTAAAGACAAAAACTTATCACCATATGCTTTTACAAAATCAAAAAATCTTGAACTTTTAGAAAATTTAAAGAATTGGTTTAACTTTAAATTTGAGATCATTTATTTTTATAATGTTTATGGCAAAAGACAAATATGTTCTGGAAGTATGGCAACGGTGATTGGAATTTTCGAAAAACAGTTCAAAAATAAAAAACCATTAACTATTGTTAAACCTGGAACTCAATCAAGAAGATTTACTCATATTTCTGATACAGTTGATATTTGCTATGAGGCCTGGAAGTCCAATAAGTGTGCTCATTACAGTATTTCAAACAAAAAATCATATAAAATCTTGGAGGTTGCTAAAATGTTTAAGTCCAAAATAAAATTTTTACCTGAAAGGAAAGGTGAAAGATATGCATCAGCATTAACTGATTTGTCTTTTAATAATAAAGTTTTTAAAAGATATGGAAAAGTTAGCTTAAAAAAATATATAGAAAACTTCTCACAAAAACAAATAATTAAAGAAAAAATCTAATTAATTTTACTGAACTTAAAGTTCGGTACATGAACACCCTCGGGTTATAAATAATTCTGAATAACCAACCTAAGTAAACCTTATCAATAAAATCATTTATTGGAGCCTGTTTTTTTGTCATAAAAGCTATTGCTGCTCCAGTACATATAATAATTGGTTTATAATTTGCATTGTCTCTTAAAAAAATACCAAGCTTCTCCTGTACTCCTCCACCTATATTTATAAATATATATTTGGGTTTTTTTTTTTTAATAATCTTAATTAATTTTTTATCAGAAATATTTTTTTTTTTATAAATTGGGGCTACATAACTGACGATATTATTTATATTATTTTTTTTTAAAAAATTACTATTTAAAATACTTTCTTCCTTGTTTGGGTTAATACACATTAAACAAATATTTTTGTATTTTAATTCTTTGATAAGATTTCTTAAAAATAAATACCCAGATAATTTTTTTACTTTATATTGTTTGAATATTCTCAGTAAAACACAAAGAAGACCGCTGTCTAATATTGCAAAATCAGATTTTTTAAGTGAATTATAATAATCTTTATCATTCTTTATATTTATCAGAGCTGATGCTGCAGGAGCAACTAAAATGCCTCCCTTTTGAATTTTCTGGAATAACTCTTTAAATTCTATGTTTAAGAAAGTTATTCCTTGAAATTGTACTTTTTTTCTAAGCATAAATAATTTAATTTGTTATCTGAAAAAATACATTATATATAGCCTCTTAATATTCATAAACAATAATTGAATATTAAATTAAATTAACCTATTAAAAGTTATAATTATGAAAATTGCTAGTTCATTAAAATCTTTAAAAAAAAGAGACTTAAACTCAAAACTTGTTAAGAGGAGAGGAAGAGTTTACATAATTAATAAGAAAAACCCAAAATTTAAAGCTAGACAAAAATGATAATTAGATCCGAAATAAATTAAAAAAATGATTGTAGGGTCTTTGTCTGAAAATAAAAAAATTGAAAATAGAGTAGCTATGACTCCAGATGTGGTTAAAAAATACATCTCTCTTGGATTGAAAGTTAATCTAACCAAAGACTATGCACTCCATTTGGGAATTAAGGATAAGGATTATGAGTTAGAAGGAGCAAAAATTTTTTCAAGCAATCACGAAGTTATCTCAAATTCAAACGCTATTTTACAAATCAATATACCTGATGAAGAAAATTTAAATAGCCTCGGAGAGGAACAGATATTAATTGGAGTCCTTGATCCATTCTTAAATGAGAAAAAGTTAAAAAAAATAACACAAAAAAAAGTAAAATGTTTTTCATTAGAACTTTTACCAAGAATTACAAGAGCTCAGTCAATGGATATATTATCATCCCAAGCTAATTTAGCTGGATATAAAGCCGTTATCGAGTCATTCGCTTTTTTTCAAAAAGCAATACCGATGATGATGACCGCAGCTGGAACTATTTCAGCAGCTAAAGTTTTAGTTGTTGGAGCGGGTGTTGCTGGATTACAAGCAATTGCAACAGCAAAGAGAATGGGTGCAATAGTTTTTGCGACAGATGTTAGATTAGCGTCTAAGGAACAGGTTGAAAGTTTAGGAGGAAAATTTTTAGTTGTAGAAGGAGCAGAAAACTTAGAAACAGAAGGTGGGTATGCCAAAGAAACAACACAAGAATTTAAAAAAAAACAAGAGGAATTGTTGACAGAAACTCTAAAAAAAATTGATATCGTAATATGTACTGCATTAATTCCAGGTAAAAAAGCACCGGTTATTTTAAAAAAAGATATGATTGAAGTTATGCAAAGTGGTTCAGTAATATATGACTTAGCAGCCTCACAGGGCGGTAACTCTGAGTTAACTAAAGTTAATGAGATTATAAATATTAATGGTGTTAAGATTATGGGTGAGTCAAATATTTTAAATAAGCTACCAGTTTCTGCATCAAATCTTTATGCAAAGAATATGTACAATTTTATAAACAATTTATATGATAAAGAACAAAAAAATTTTAAAATTAATCTTGAAGACGAAATAATTGAAAAAACAATGGTAAAATAATGGAAATAGATCCTTTTATTTTTAGATTAAGTATATTTATTTTATCAATATTTATTGGTTATTATGTTGTATGGAGTGTAACTCCATCATTACACACTCCTTTGATGTCAGTGACCAATGCAATTTCCTCAGTAATAATTGTTGGAGCTATAATAGCTGCTCTAGCCGAAACATCTGAGAGTATTTTTGAAATATCAAATATTTTTGGATTTTTAGCTATAATTCTGGCAGCAATTAATATTTTTGGTGGCTTTCTAGTTACTCAAAGAATGTTGCAAATGTATAAAAAGAAAAAAAAATAATAATAATAATAATGTCACCTAATTTATCAGCAATATTTTACTTGATATCAGGAATTTTATTTATCCTTGCTTTAAGAGGGCTATCTTCTCCTGAAACATCCAGACAAGGAAATTATTTTGGTATTGCAGGAATGACAATATCAATAATAGTAACATTTTTGTCTTTAGGAAATTTTGGACCAGGACTTGTATATGTAATAGTTTTCTTATTAATAGGCGGAACTGTTGGAGCATTTATAGCATTTAAAATACCTATGACAGCAATGCCCGAGCTTGTTGCAGGATTTCATAGTCTAGTAGGTCTTGCAGCAGTTTTTGTTGCCATAGCTGCTTTTCTAAACCCAGAGGCATTTAATTTAGGAACTACAAATAAAATTAAATTAGCAAGCTTAATAGAAATGTCTTTAGGAGCTGCAATTGGAGCAATTACTTTTTCTGGATCTATAATTGCCTTTTTAAAGCTTAGAGGAATTATGTCAGGTTCACCTATTACATTCAGAGGTCAGCATTTTATTAATTTAATTTTAGGAATAGCAATTATATTCCTTATTTATTATTTGTGCATATCTCAGTTATCAAATATTTTTTGGTCATTAATTCTAATATCTTTCTTAGTAGGAGTACTTTTAATTATTCCAATTGGTGGAGCAGATATGCCAGTAGTTATTTCAATGTTGAATTCTTATTCCGGTTGGGCAGCAGCTGGCATAGGATTTACTTTGGAAAACACAGCACTTATAATTACAGGGGCTTTAGTAGGTTCCTCAGGTGCAATTTTATCTTACATAATGTGTAAAGGAATGAATAGATCTTTCTTCAATGTAATTTTAGGAGGCTGGGGAGCGGCAGATCAATCATCTACTACTGAAGCAAAAGAGCAGAAACCTGTAAAAAATGGTAATGCTGATGATGCAGCTTTTTTAATGAAAAATGCATCATCTGTAATAATTGTTCCAGGATACGGTATGGCAGTAGCACAGGCACAACATGCACTAAGAGAAATGGTTGATACATTAAAAAAAAATGGTGTTAAAGTATCATATGCTATACATCCAGTAGCTGGTAGAATGCCAGGTCACATGAATGTGCTTCTTGCAGAAGCCAACGTGCCTTATGATGAAGTCTTCGAGTTAGAGGAGATAAATAATGATTTTGCCAATTGTGATGTAGCATATGTAATCGGAGCTAATGATGTTACTAATCCAGTTGCCAAGTCAGATCCCCAAAGTCCAATTTATGGCATGCCAGTTTTAGATGTCGAGAAAAGTAAATCTGTTTTGTTTGTTAAAAGGAGCTTATCCCCAGGGTATGCTGGTATTGATAACGATCTTTTTTACAGGGATAATACTCTTATGCTTTTTGCTGATGCAAAAAAAATGACAGAAGATATTATTAAAAGTCTGTAAATGACAAAAATTTTTTGTGATATAGCAGATATAAATTTAATAAAAAAATTTAATAAAAAAAAAATTATAAAAGGATTTACAACAAATCCAAGTTTAATGCGCAAAGCAGGAGCTAAGAATTATAAATCTTACAGCAATGAAATTATAAAAACTACAAACAAACCAGTTTCCATTGAAGTTTTCGCAGATAACCATAAAGAAATGATATCACAGGGAAGAAAAATTAATAATTGGGGAAAAAATGTTTATGTTAAAGTACCAATTACTAATTCTAAGGGCGAGTTTATGGGAGATGTAATTCAAATACTTAATAACGAGAATATTAAGATAAATATTACTGCTGTTTATACTGCAAAACAAACTTTAAAAATATTAAAAAAAATAAACAAAAAAACAAAAGTAATAATATCTATTTTTGCTGGTAGAGCTGCAGATGCTGGAAAAGATCCAATACCAGAGCTTGTAAAAAGTTTGAAACTTTCAAAAAAATACAAAAATGTTGAAATTTTGTGGGCGAGTGTTAGAGAGCCATATAACTATTTACAGGCTAAGCAATTAGGATGTCATATAATAACTATTCCACCAAATATTATTGAAAAAATTGAAAAATTTGGCAGGTCTTTTTCTAGTTTAACAATTGATACTGTGAAAAATTTCCTAATCGATAGTAAAAGCTCTAAATTTAAAATCTAATTATTATTTTTTTTACCTATTAAAACTAAATTAGAATTAAAACTAAATAATTTTATATTATAAATTTTATATTTTAAATTATATTGGCCCATAAATCGAATTAAATCATTCTTAGTTAGAAGATTTAAGTTTTCTTCTTTTGCATAGAAGCCCAAACCAATTAATTTTAATATAATTCTATGAAATTTTTTCGGTAACCAGTGAATAAAGGGAATCTTGGTATGAAAATCAACAGGATGTGATCTATTCGGTGTTGAAATTACAAATACCTTTTTTGATAATTTTATAATATTTTCGATCATCTTTCTCTGTTTTTGCTCATTTCCAACATGTTCAATTGTAGCATTAGATAAAACAATATCAGAACCAAATTCATTAAATTCAGCTTGGCTAAATTTATCAGTAATTGATTTATTCAATTTTTTTTTAAAGAAATTTGATTTTATATCTTGATTGGATATTGATTTAAAAACAGTAACTTTTTTTATATTTTTAATTATTATGTTGCTACTTTGATTGTAAATGTCTTCTGTAGTTCCAACATCTAAAGCATCATTTAATTTAAGATCTTTAATTTCATTATTAATAATATTAACAATTTCAAACCTTTTTTTTAAAGCTATTTTATCTAGGAACTTATAATGATTTATTGCAAATATAGTTTTAGAATTATTATTCATCAAATTGGTTGCGGGGGACGGATTTGAACCGCCGACCTCAAGGTTATGAGCCTTGCGAGCTACCAGGCTGCTCCACCCCGCGATTTTTAAATTCTATTTTTGAGCTTATTAAGCTTTTTAACTCTTTTTATATTCTCTTGAAGAATTCTTTTTTTCTTTTCTGATGGTTTTTCGTATGTATTCTTTAGTTTAATTATTTTAAAAAAACCATCTCTCTGGAGTTTTCTTTTTAAAACTCTTAAAGCTTGCTCAATATTATTATCTTTAACTTCTATTTTAATAACTACCTCCAAAAAGCGATCTAGTTAGCACTTTATTAAATATTTGTCTATGATTTTTGGCTAAATTCATTTGATTAAATATTATTTTTCTTTTTCTTTTTCTTTTTTTTCTCTTTTTATTCTTCTTTCAGCTTTTTCTAAGGCATTAACCAAATCTTTTTGAGTAAAAAGACCCATTGCAACAGGATCTTTTGCATTCAGATTGTTAAAATTCCAGTAACTTTTATTTCTAATTGCGGTTGCTGAATTTTTTGTAATGCCAACTAACTTAGCGATTTGAGAATCTTTTAAGTTTGAATGTTGTTTTATTAACCATAGAGCAGAATCTGGTTTATCTTGTCGTTTAGATAAAGGAATATATTTTTTAAATTTTTTTTCATCACTCTCTATTTCTATCTCATTTACATTTAGGATTAATTCTCTATCAGGATCTTCTGAAGAAAGTCTAATTTCCTCTCTAGTCAACTGACCTGCAATTATAGGATTATATCCAACTATACCTTTTGCTACATCTCCATCTGCAATACCTTGAATTTCAACTTCATGTAATTTACAAAATTCAGCTATTTGTCTAAAGGTTAAAGAAGTATTTTCAACTAACCAAACAGCTGTAGCCATTGGCATTAATGGTGCATTAGACATTACTTATTTTCTGATCTAAAGTTTTGAAATTTTTTATTAAACTTGCTTACTCTTCCCTTATCTAAAATCTTTTGTTTACCACCAGTCCATGCAGAGTGAGATTTAGGATCTATTTCTAGTTTTAGAGTTTCACCCTCAGATCCCCAAGTCGATTTAGTTTCAAATTGACTTCCATCAGTCATTTCAACAGTTATTTTATGATAGTTTGGATGTAAATTTTTTTTCATAGGCGGTCTTATAGCAAAAAGTTAAATAAAAACAATTAAAAGTTAGTTAATTTTTCCATCATTTTTGCATAAATACTGCTACTTGCGGCTCTTATATTAATACTATGCATATTATATTTAAAAATATTATTTGAAGTTCCACCTGCTTCTTCAATAATTAATATTCCTGCTGCCACATCCCACAAATTTATCTTATTTTGAAAAAATCCATCTAATCTACCTGATCCTACGTAAGCTAAATCAAGAGCTGCACTTCCTGTACTTCTCATATTTAAATTTGGGAATATAACCTTTAATCCTTCTGGATTAGATGAAAATAAACAATCTTCTAAATTATTTTTATTTGACACCCTTACTCTATGATTATTAAAATAAGTCCCATTATTTTTTTCAGCATAAAATATTTCATTTTTTATTGGATCATGTATCAAGGCTGACTTAATTTCATTGTCAACTTTAAGCGCTATTGAAATTGCGAAATGTGGTATTCCATGCAGAAAATTTGTTGTGCCATCAATAGGATCAATAATCCAAGTTTTATCTTTATCATTATTTTCAATTTTTCCACTTTCTTCAGTTAAAAATGAGTAATTTTTTTTTGCTCTGGTTAACTCTTCAATAAGTATTTGTTCAACTCTTTTATCTGTTTTAGTTACAAAATCTCTTGGTCCTTTTTTCTTAACTTGTAAATTTTCAATTTCACCAAAATCCCTTATAATTACTTTTGATGCTTTTTCTGAAGCCTTAATCATTATATTTAAATTAGGAGAAATAGAATTCATAATTTTTTAAATTTTTTTTATATATTCAATTGTTCGAGTATCCAAAATAATCTCATCTCCTACTTCAACAAATGGTGGAACCAGTATTTTAATACCATTATCTAGAACTGCAGGTTTATAGGATGATGAAACTGTTTGACCTTTAAGGGCGGCATCAGTAGAAGAAATCTTACAATTTACTTGATTTGGAAGTTCAATTGAAATTGGAATATCATTATAAAAACTAAGTTTTACCTCAAGATTTTCAGTCAACAGCTTCCCTTTTTCTCCAATGACATCTTTTGTTATCTCTGTTTGTTCAAATGTTTTAGGATCCATAAAAAAATAATTATTTTCGTCTGAATATAGAAAATTGAAATTTAATTCTTCTAAGGAAGCTTTCTCGACTGACTCACTTGATCTGAATCTTTCATTTAGTTTTGTGTTCTTTTCAACACTTTTCATCTCTACTTGAGCAAATGCGCCACCTTTTCCTGGTTTAACATGTTGTGTTTTAAGAACTTGCCATAATTCATTTTTATACTCTAAAAGCATTCCTACTCTGATTTCTCCAGCATTTATTTTCATTTTAAAATTTTTATTGCCTTTTCTGGTTTATATTTTTTATTATTCCAAATGTAGCCTGAGATAGCTAAAAAATTCGCTTTATTCAATAACAGATTTTTATAATTACTTGAGTTTATACCACCTATCGCTACTATAGGAATTCTGGTCAATTTTTTAACTTTTTTTAAAATTTTAGTAGTTGCATGGAATTTAACATTCTTAGTTTTTGATAAATAAAATGCACCAAAAGCCAAATAGTTCGCTTTTGATTTGATTGCTATTTTTGCAAGTCTAACAGAATTATGGCATGTAATACCTATAATCTTATTTCCTATTATTTTACGAGCTTCATAAATATTCATATCTTTTTGTCCTAAATGACAACCATCAGCATTAAGTTTTTTTGCCAACCAAGGGTCGTCATTTACTATAAATTTAACTTTGTTAGATCTGCATATTTTTTCAATTTTTCTTCCAATCAAAATTTTTTCCTTTAATGAATAATTTTTTAACCTCATTTGAAAAAAGCTTACTTTATTTGTACTCAAAACTAATTTCAGGTTCTTACAGAAGTCTTTATTTATTTTATTTGGTGAGATAAGATAAATAAATTTTGTTTTACTTATTTTCAAGTGCGTGAGACCATTTTCCTTGAGCTGCTAAGGTGCACATTTTAGCCCTATGATTAAAAGTATTTTGAGTTGCCTCAATATCTTTGATATTTTTTGACCACATTTTAAGCGCACTTTGCTGTAGAGCTCTTCCATAGGAGTATGTCATAATAAAATTAGTTTTATTATTTTTATTAATTAAATTTAAGTTTTCCGTAGCCTCTATTTCTGATTGTCCTCCAGATAAAAAAGCAATTCCAGGCACTTCATTTGGGACTGAGTTTTTAAGGCACTGAAGTGTTTTTTGAGAAACCTCTTCATTAGAAATTTTATTTTTTGAGTGACTACCAGCTAATATCATATTCGGTTTTAAAATAATTCCTGAAAGATCAACTTTATGTAATATTAATTCATCAAAACATTTTTTAATTACTTCCGATGTTTTTTTTAGGCAGATATCAGCAGAATGATCTCCTGCCATTAACACTTCTGGCTCGACTATTGGGACCATTTTACTTTCTTGTACTAAAGCGGAATAGCGTGCAAGTGCATGCGCATTACAATTTATTGCTAACTTACTTGGATATTTCTCACTTATAATATAGACACCTCTCCATTTTGTAAATCGCGCCCCAAGACTATAGTATTTTTTTAATCTTTCCCTTAGTCCATCTAAGCCTTCGGTTATTTTTTCTTCAGAAGAGTTTGCCAAATCTTTTGCACCTACATCAACTTTAATTCCAGGTACTGCGCCTGAAGA
The DNA here is from genome assembly GCA_902571975.1 of uncultured Pelagibacteraceae bacterium. Taxonomy (GTDB): domain Bacteria; phylum Pseudomonadota; class Alphaproteobacteria; order Pelagibacterales; family Pelagibacteraceae; genus Pelagibacter. The sequence continues at coordinate 50,103 of CACGED010000007.1, forward strand.
AGAAATTAAATCAGGGATTGATTTTCCAAAACTTGTTGTTTGATTTATTGTTTCATCATAAAGAATTACACCACCAATGCATTCCTTCATGCTTTGAGATGACATGATTGACTCTCTGAACAAAAGTCTATTTTCAGCTGTTGAGGGCACACCTACTGCCTCAAGTCTTTTTGTCATAGTACCATTGCTTTCATCAGCTGCAAGAATACCTTTGCCATTAGAAATTATTTTAAGTGCAATTTTATTAAGTTCTGTCATGTCAATTTAAGGCGGTTATACCAGGTAGCTTTTTGCCTTCAAGATATTCTAAAAAAGCACCACCTGCGGTTGAAACAAAATTAAAATTATTTACAACCTTTAAGCTATTTAACAATGAAACGGTATCTCCACCACCTACAACAGAAAAAATTTTATTTGATTTATTATTTTCAATTATTTTTTTTGCTATCTTAATACTTCCATTAGCAAAATTTGGATTTTCAAAATATCCAGCTGGTCCATTCCACAATATTGTCTTACTATTATCAATTATTTTTATTATTTTATTAATTGTTTTTGGACCAATATCTAATATCATCTCATCAGGCAAAACTTGATTTAATTCTTTATTTTTAGAAAACCCATTTAGATCTTTAGCCACAAGAACGTCATCAGGATAAATTATTTTACATTCTTTTTTTTTTGAAAGTGATAAAATTTTTTCAACTATTTCATTACAATTTTTTTCTTTTATTGATTTTCCAATGTTATGTCCAAAATATTCAATAAAATTATTAGCCATACCTCCAACAATTATAATATTATCAAACTTTGGTATTAAATTTTTAATAATATCTATCTTTGTCGAAATTTTAGATCCTCCAATTATACATGTTATAGGTTTTGTTATCTCAGTTGTAATTTTATTAAGAGCGGTTACTTCTAAATCTAGTTGGAGTCCAGAGAAAGACGGTAAATACTTAGAAATTTGTTGAATTGATGCATGTGCTCGATGAGAACAGGAAAAAGCATCATTTACGTAAATATCCCCAAATCCTGCAAGATGTTTTGCAAATTTAAGATCATTTTCTTCCTCCTCAGCATAAAACCTAATATTTTCTAAAATAAAGATTTCTTCATCAAATTTTTCAAAGAAGTCTTTATTTTTTATTTCATAAATGTTTTCTGTGATTAGTTTTACACTTGTATTAAGTTTTTTTCTTAAGTCTTCACCTATTGGTTTTAAAGACAGCTCTTTTACAGTTTTTCCTCTTGGCCTTCCCACATGTGATAAAATTATTATTTTAGTTTTTTTTTGTATTAAAAAATTTAAAGTAGGGAGTATTTTATCAATTCTAGTTGTGTCACTTATTTTTCCATTTTCTAAAGGAACGTTTAAGTCTAATCTTAATAATATTTTTTTACTTTTAAGATTTTTTTCATTTAAAATACTTTTCATTTAGAGATTTTCTATAAATTCTCTGCTATGTCACACATTCTATTCGAAAAACCCCATTCATTATCATACCAAGCAGAGATTTTACCCATCTTAGTTCCAACCACATTTGTTAAAGATGCATCAATAATTGCAGATGCAGATCGGTGATTAAAATCAATAGAAACTAATTTTTCGTGTGTGACCTCTAAAATTTTGTTTAATTCACTTTTAGAAGCAGCCTCAAATACATCATTAATTTTTTTTATATCAATTTCTATTTTCGTACAGAATACCAACTCAACAAGCGATACATTGGGCGTAGGCACTCTCATTGCAACTCCTTCTAATTTCCCTTTTAGGCTTGGAATTATTTCTCCTATTGCTTTTGATGCGCCTGTTGAAGTTGGGACTATTGATTGGCTCGCAGCCCTTGCTCTTCTAGGATCTTTATGGGAATTGTCCAAAATTCTTTGATCACTAGTAAATGCATGAATAGTTGTCATAAAACCTTTTTCAATTTCAAAATTATTATGAAGAACGTTTACAACTGGTGCTAAGCAATTAGTTGTACATGAAGCAGCAGAAATTATTCTATCATCCCTTGATATAATTTTTTCATTTACACCAAATACTATTGTTTTATCTGCATTTTTACATGGAGCAGAAACAATTACTTTTTTCGCTCCATTTTTGACGTGTGTGATTAATTTTTCTTTTGAATTAAATTTACCAGTGCACTCAAAGACATAATCAACATCATATTTTTTCCAATTTATATTTTCTATTTTACTTTCTTGTGAAAATGTAATTTTATTTTCATTAATTATTAATTCATTTTCATCAAATTTTAATTCCGCATTAAATTTACCATGAATAGAGTCGTATTTTAATAGTTTACAAGTGGCTTCAGCATTAGATCTGTTGTTTATATGTTGAATTTTTAAATTTCTGTTTTGAGTCTCGATAATTGATCTAACTATCATACGCCCAATTCTGCCCATCCCATTAATTCCAATTTTAATAGTCATTTCAATTTTTAAATAATTTTTTTGATTTATTTGCAATATTTGATGATGTTAATCCAAAATATTTATAAATATCTTTGTAAGGAGCACTTTTCCCAAAAACGTTAATTCCAAAAGTCATTCCATTATCACCTAAATATTTTTTCCAACAATCACTTGATCCAGCTTCAATTGAAATTTTAAATTTAGTTTCTTTTAAGATTTTATCTTTATATTTATTTGATTGTAAGTCAAAAAGCTCCATACATGGCACTGATATAACTTTTGAATATATCTTATCTTTGGCTAATTTATGGCTGGTCTCTAAAGCTAAGTTTACTTCAGAACCACTTGCTAAAATTGTTAGTTTAATTTTTTTGTTAGTTCTTAGAATTTCATAAGCTCCCAATGAGCATTTGTTAGTTTTTGAGAATTTATTTCTAATAGAATTGAGGTTTTGTCTAGTTAAGGATAAGATACTTGGTGTTTTAAAACTATCTAATGCATGCTCCCAACATTCAATAGTTTCTAATCTATCTGCAGGTCTAAAAATATTAAGGTTGGGTATTGATCTTAATCCAGATAATTGTTCAATAGGCTGGTGTGTTGGTCCATCCTCTCCAAGACCAATAGAGTCATGCGTCATTACATATATAACCTGTCGTTC
>CACGED010000008.1 GCA_902571975.1 uncultured Pelagibacteraceae bacterium
AATCCAAAAAGAATTAGGTGAAATTGAAGATGGCAAGGATGAAACTACTAACTTAAAAAAATCAATTCAAAAAGCTAAAATGCCAAAAGAAGTTGAGAAGAAGTGTATGTCAGAGCTTAAGAAATTAAAAAATATGAGTCCTATGTCTGCAGAAGCAACAGTTGTTAGAAATTATTTAGATTGGATGATTGATCTTCCATGGTTTAAAAAAGATGATGTAGATATCGATTTGAATAAAGGTCTTAAAATTTTAGATGAAGATCATTTTGGTTTAGAAAAAGTAAAAGAGAGAATTATTGAGTTTCTAGCCGTTCAGAAAAGAATGGAAAAAATTAAAGGACCAATTTTATGTTTAGTTGGACCCCCAGGAGTTGGAAAAACATCACTTGGAAAATCTATAGCTAAAGCTACTAACAGACAGTTTATTAGAATGTCGTTAGGAGGTGTAAGAGATGAGGCTGAAATAAGAGGTCATAGAAGAACATACATTGGATCTTTACCAGGAAAGATAATTCAAATGATGAAGAAAGCTGGTACAAAAAATCCTTTATTTTTATTAGATGAAGTAGATAAAATCGGAAACGACTATAGAGGAGATCCATCATCAGCTTTGCTAGAAGCATTAGACCCTGAACAGAATACAGCTTTTAATGATCACTATTTAGAAGTTGATTATGATTTGTCTGATGTAATGTTTGTAACAACAGCAAATACTTTAAATATTTTACCACCACTTCTTGATAGAATGGAAGTTATAAGAATTCCTGGGTATACAGAAGATGAGAAGATAAATATTGCAAATAAGTATCTGTTACCCAAACAAGTAAAAGAAAATGGTGTAAAAGAGGGTGAACTAAATTTAGAAGATGGGACAATAAAAGAGATAATTAGAAGTTATACAAGGGAGTCTGGTGTTAGAAATTTAGAAAGAGAAATTTCTAAAGTAACAAGAAAAGTTGTTAAGAAAGTAGTAAGTGGTGAAGTTGAAAAGGTTCAAGTAAACGATAAAAATATTCCAGACTTTTTAGGAATTAAAAAATTCAAATTTGGTGAAGTAGAAGATAAAGACAAAACTGGAATAGTAATAGGACTAGCGTGGACCGAGGTAGGAGGAGAAATTCTTAAAATCGAGACTGTTAATATGCCAGGCAAAGGTAGAATGCAAATAACAGGCAAACTGGGTGATGTCATGCAAGAGTCAGTTAAAGCTGCAAAATCATATGTCAGATCAAAAAGTTTGGAATATGGTATAATTCCACCTTTTTTTGAAAAAAAAGATTTTCATATCCATGTCCCTGAAGGAGCTACACCTAAAGACGGACCATCAGCTGGTATAGCAATGGTTACATCCATAGTGTCATCAATCACAAATATTCCTGTGAATAGAGAGATTGCTATGACAGGTGAAGTAACAATTACAGGACAAGTTTTACAAATTGGTGGTTTAAAAGAAAAATTATTAGCTGCACACAGAGCAGGGGTTAAAAAAGTATTAATACCCAAAGAAAACGAAAAAGACTTAGCAGACATTCCAAAAAAGGTAAGAGAAGACATTAAAATCATTCCAGTAGAAACAGCAGATGAAGTGCTTAAAATTGCCCTTACAAAAGAGCTAAAACCTGTAGAATGGACTGAAGTTGATAAAATATCTGAGGGTAAAAAGGACGATAAATCTCAAGCTAGTATTCAGTAATAAACAATTTACTTTATTAATCCGTTGATGTAATAGTACCAAGATTTTGGGTGGTTAGCTCAGTTGGTAGAGCATCTCGTTTACACCGAGGGGGTCAAAGGTTCGAGTCCTTTACTACCCACCATTTACACCTGTGGGGGTGTAGCTCAGTTGGTTAGAGCACCTGCCTGTCACGCAGGGGGCCGAGGGTTCGAGTCCCTTCACTCCCGCCATAATTCGAGTAAAACTAGGCATAAAAATGTGACATATCTTCACTTTTAGTTGATATAATAGTTGTTACATAGGAATCAAATGCTTGCGGAATTTTTAAAAGATTATCTACCAATAATATTATTTTTGATAATAGCTTTAGGCTTGAGTCTTGCTTTTGTAGCAATTAATTATATTGCTGCTCCAAGCAAACCTGATCCTGAGAAACTTTCAGCCTATGAATGTGGGTTTGAACCTTTCAATGACTCAAGGATGGAATTTGATGTGAGGTTTTATTTGGTTGCAATATTATTTATAATTTTTGATCTAGAAATTGCATTTTTATTCCCATGGGCGATCTCACTGGGTGAAATTGGTTTACACGGTTTCTGCTCTATGATGTTATTTTTATTTATTTTAACTGTTGGATTTATTTATGAGTGGAAAAAAGGTGCTTTAGATTGGGAATAATATGAATTTACAAGACAGAAAAAAAGATATTCCAGATGAGTTTAAACAGTTAGCACAAGACTTTAGTGATAACGGTTTTATAACAACATCACTAGACAATCTTGTTAATTGGGCAAGAACTGGTTCATTGCATTGGATGACGTTCGGACTAGCTTGTTGTGCTGTTGAAATGATGCAAACATCTATGCCAAGATATGATCTTGAAAGATTTGGTGCAGCACCGAGAGCATCGCCACGTCAATCAGATGTCATGATAGTAGCAGGTACGCTAACAAATAAAATGGCTCCTGCATTAAGAAAAGTCTACGACCAGATGCCTGAACCTAGATATGTAATATCTATGGGAAGTTGTGCAAATGGTGGAGGATATTATCATTATTCATATTCTGTAGTGAGAGGATGCGATCGAGTGGTACCAGTTGATGTATATGTCCCTGGATGCCCTCCCTCAGCTGAAGCTCTACTTTATGGAATCTTACAGTTACAGAAAAAAATTAGAAATAAAGGTTCTTTAGAAAGATAATAATGAAAAATCTTGAGGACTTGGAAAAGTTTATAAATTCCGAATTAACATCTAAAATAAATAATTCATTAATAAAGCATGAAACTATTTATATAAACATAGATCATGATGAATTGGTCGATGTTATTTCTTTTTTGAAGACCAATAAAGAAACTAAATTTAGGCAATTAATTGAAATTACAGCTGTAGATTACCCTGAAAATGAAAATAGATTTAAGATGGTTTATTTATTATTAAGTCATGAATATAATCAAAGAATTATTATTGATTATTCAATAAAAGAAAATGGCGTAATTTCCTCATTAACTTCTATATTTCCCGCTGCAAATTGGATGGAAAGAGAAGTATTCGATATGTATGGGTTAAACTTTAAAAATCATCCTGACTTAAGAAGAATTTTAACCGATTATGGCTTTGAGGGGCATCCTTTAAGAAAAGATTTTCCTCTTACTGGTCATAATGAGGTTCGTTATAGCGAAGAACAAAAAAAAGTGATCTATGAACCTGTAAAATTAGAGCAAAATTATAGAAATTTTGATTATGAAAGTCCTTGGGAAGGAACAAAATATATTAAAGAAATTAAAAAAAGCTAATGGCAAAAGAAAAAAAAACACTAAATTTAAATTTTGGACCACAACATCCTGCAGCACATGGAGTTTTAAGATTAATACTTCAATTAGATGGAGAAGTTGTTGAAAAAGCTGATCCTCATATAGGGTTATTGCACCGAGGTACTGAAAAGTTAATAGAAAACAAAACCTATATCCAAGCAGTTCCTTATTTTGATCGTTTGGATTATGTAGCACCGATGAATCAGGAACATGCATTCGCTTTAGCTATAGAAAAAATTTTAAAAATCGAAGTTCCTTCTAGAGCGAAATATATAAGAGTAATTTTCTGTGAAATAGGTCGAATATTAAGTCACATATTGAATGTAACTACTCAAGCAATGGATGTTGGGGCGTTAACACCAACTTTATGGGGATTTGAGGAACGAGAAAAATTAATGGGATTTTATGAGAGGGTATCCGGATCAAGGTTGCACGCTAATTATTTTAGAGCTGGTGGAGTACATAAAGATCTTCCTAGTGGACTTGAAAATGATATTGATGAATTTTGTGAAAAATTTCCAAAGATTATTGATGATTTAGAAACTTTACTTACCGATAACAGAATATTTAAACAGAGAAATGTAGATATAGGAATTGTATCCAAACAAGATGCGCTAGATTATTCTTTTTCAGGAGTAATGTTAAGAGGTTCTGGTGTAGCTTGGGATTTAAGAAGAAGTCAACCTTATGATTGTTACGACGATTTAGAATTTAAAATTCCTATAGGAAAAAATGGAGATTGTTATGATAGATATCTTTGCAGAATTGAAGAAATGAGAGAAAGCGTGAAAATTATTAATCAGTGTTTAAAAAATATTCCAAAAGGACCAATTAAAACAGAAGATGGAAAAATTTCTCCTCCACCAAAAAAGGAACTTAAAGAGTCTATGGAGGCTCTAATCCATCATTTTAAGTTATTTACAGAAGGATATAGGGTTGAAAAAGATGAGATATATACAGCAGTTGAGGCACCAAAAGGAGAATTTGGCGTCTATCTAATTTCAGATGGCTCAAGCAAACCATACAAATGCAAAATCAGAGCTCCTGGATTTACCCATCTTCAAGCTATGGATTACTTAATAAAAGGACATATGCTTGCTGATGTACCTGCTGTATTGGGTTCAATGGATATTGTTTTTGGAGAGGTTGATAGATGAGTATAAAAAAAATTCACAAAGAACAGCCTGAAACTTTTAAATTTAATGATAAAAGTATGGAGGCTGCAAATAAAATAGTTTCTAATTATCCCGACGGGAAACAACAGAGCGCAGTTATGGCTTTGCTATATATAGCTCAAAGGCAAAATGACAATTGGATACCGTTACAAGCAATGAAATACATAGCTAAATTTTTAGAGATGCCTTATATAAAAGTTTACGAAGTGGCAACTTTTTATTCGATGTATAATCTGTCACCAGTAGGTAAATATTTTTTCCAAATTTGTACTACAACGCCTTGTATGCTTAGAGGAGCTTATGATTTAGTAAAAGTTTGTAAAAATAAAATATCTGAAAAAGAAAATGTATTATCTGAAGATGGAAAAATTTCTTGGATGGAAGTTGAATGTTTGGGTGCATGTGTTAACTCACCAATGATGCAAGTTAATGAAGATTATTATGAAGATTTGAATGATAAAAAACTTGAAGAAATAATTGAGACGATATACCAAAATAAAATCCCAAAACCAGGATCTTATTCTGGAAGAATAAATGCAGAACCAGTTAACAATAGAAAAACTTTATTAGGAAACAAAAATGCTTAAAGACGAAGATAGAATATTTCAAAATTTATACAATGATAGTGGTGCTGATATAGAATCTGCTAAATTAAGAAATGATTGGAATGGAACAAAAGATATTTTAGAAAAAGGAAGAGAGTGGATAATCAATGAAGTTAAATCTTCTGAGCTTAGAGGACGTGGTGGAGCTGGTTTTCCAACTGGTCTAAAATGGTCATTTGCACCTAAAGAAGTAGGATCTAGACCACACTATCTAGTTATCAATGCTGATGAGTCTGAGCCTGGAACATGCAAAGATAGAGATATATTAAGATTTGAACCTCACAAATTAATAGAAGGATGCTTAATTGCTTCTTACGCAGTAAATGCCCATAAATGTTATATTTATATTAGAGGTGAATATTTTAATGAAGGGCAAAAACTACAAACTGCAATCGATGAGGCTTATAAAAATAATTTAATTGGTAAAAATGCTTTAAATTCAGGATGGGATTTAGACATTTATATTCATTATGGCGCTGGTGCTTACATTTGTGGTGAAGAAACAGCCCTATTGGAGAGTTTGGAAGGAAAAAAAGGACAACCAAGATTAAAGCCACCATTTCCTGCATTAATTGGATTATATGGATGTCCCACTATAATTAATAATGTTGAAACTGTTGCAGCTGTCCCTACAATTCTAAGAAGAGGTGCAAAATGGTTTAGTTCACTTGGAAGACCTAAAAATACTGGAACAAAAATTTACTGTATTTCTGGAAATGTCAATAACCCATGTAATGTAGAGGAAGAAATGGGAATTCCACTTAAAGAATTAATTGAAACCCATGCTGGAGGTGTAGTTGGTGGATGGGACAATCTCAAAGCAGTAATACCTGGTGGTTCTTCAATGCCAATGTTACCTAAAGAAATTTGTGACAATATGAAAATGGATTTTGATGCTTGTGTTGAAAATAAAACAGGACTAGGAACAGCTGGTATCGTTGTGATCAATAATGATCAAGATATTATTAAGTGTATGGCAAGAATAGCTAGATTTTATAAACATGAAAGTTGTGGTCAGTGTACTCCATGTAGGGAAGGATCTGGATGGATGTGGAGAATGTTGGAACGAATGGCAGCAGGTGAGGCAACTCCAGATGAAGTAGATATGCTCTTTGATGTAACAAAACAAATAGAAGGTCACACTATTTGTGCATTTGGCGAAGGTTCCTCTTGGCCAGTTCAAGGATTAATCAGACATTTTAAAGATGAAATACTTGAAAGAAATAAATTTGACCCTGTTGTGAAAAAAAATAAAAATATTCCATACCTTGTTGATCAACATTTGTTAGAAAAGGAAAATGCCTAAATTAAAAGTAAACGATATTGATATCGAAGTTGAAGATGGTCTTACTGTACTCCAAGCTTGTGAACAAGCTGGAGCTGAAATACCAAGATTTTGTTATCATGAGAAACTTTCCATAGCTGGAAATTGTCGTATGTGTTTGGTCGAAATGGAAAAATCACCAAAACCTATAGCTTCATGCGCAATGCCTGCAGCCGAAGGAATGGTTATTAAAACAAATACAGAAAAAGTTGAAAAAGCAAGAAAAGGCGTGATGGAGTTTTTACTGGCTAACCATCCTTTGGATTGTCCTGTTTGTGATCAAGGTGGTGAGTGTGATTTACAGGATCAATCTATGTTTTATGGAATTGATAAATCAAGATTTAAAGAAAATAAAAGATATGTACCTGAAAAATATATGGGACCATTAATAAAAACCCAAATGACAAGATGTATTCATTGTACTAGATGTATAAGATTTGCCACAGAAGTAGCAGGTGTACCCGAGTTAGGTGCAATTGGCCGAGGAGAAAACATGGAAATCACAACTTATTTGGAGAAATCAATGGAGTCCGAAATGTCAGCAAATGTAATAGACTTGTGTCCTGTAGGCGCCTTAACTTCTAAACCTTATGTTTTTGAGGCTAGACCATGGGAACTAAAAAAAACAGAAACTATCGATGTAATGGATGCCATTGGGTCAAACATTAGAGTGGATACTTATGATTGGGAAGTAAAAAGAGTTTTACCAAGAATTAATGAGGAAATTAATGAGGAATGGATTTCTGATAAAACAAGATATGCATGCGATGGTTTAAAAAATCAAAGATTAGACACACCATTTATAAAAAATAATGGAAACTTTGAAGAAATAAGTTGGCCAGATGCATACAAAAAAATAAAAGAAAAAATTTCAACAACATCACCCGACAAAATAGTTGGTTTAACTGGTGACATGACAAACATGGAAACTATGTTTGCTGTTAAAAACCTATTTCAAAAAACATTAAATTCTAGTTATTTAGATTCTAGAGCTAAACATACTTACATAAATTTTGAAAACAGAAATAATTATTTGTTTAATTCTAGCATAGAAGGTATTGAAGAAAGTGATCTTATATTACTAATAGGCACAAACCCAAGATTTGAGGCAACTATATTAAACTCAAGAATAAGAAAAACTTATTTAAAAAATAAAACTGAAATATTTTCTTTAGAGGATGTGGGTGATTTAACTTATCCTTATAAAGTTTTAGAAAATAATTCAAAAGTAATTGATAAAATAATCAAAAATGAACACAATCTCTCAAACAAAATTGCCAGTGCAGAAAAACCTATAATTATCTTAGGTCAATCAATATTAAATAGTAACAATGGCGCATACATATTTGAAGAGTTAAAAAGGTATTTAACTAGTATTAATAAAATTGATAATAATTGGAATGCACTGAATATTTTATCAACCGATGCATCAGCCGTTGGTTCTTATGATTTAGGTATTTTTTCATCAAATAATGGAAGTAATAAAACTCTAAAAAAAATTGAGGATGGTGACACAAAAGTTATTTTTTTATTAGGTCAAGATAACCTCAAAATTAAAAAAAATAATGAATTTATAATTTATATTGGAAGTCATGGTGATAATGGTGCAGATATGGCAGATCTTATATTGCCTGGAGCTGCATATACTGAACAAGATGGATATTTCACTAACTTAGAGGGAAAGCTTCAAAAAGCATATAAAGCTTCTTATCCTCCAGGAGAAGCTAAAGAAGATTGGCAAATAATTAATGAATTATCTTCTTCTATCCAAGGAAATCTTCTATTTAGTAATAAAGATGAACTACTAAAAAATATGCACAACCATTTAAATAATGAAAATATTAAAAATTTTGAAGTTCCTAATTATAATTTGAAAGATGAAAAAATATTAGTTGAAGATATTGATTATTACTATTCTAATACCATTGCTCGTGCATCCAAAACAATGTCAGAGTGTAGATATGCTAGAGCTAATTTGAAAAAAACTGGAACTGAGGGTTAATGGACTCTTATTTTTCAATATTATTTACTGAAGTTTATAAAATTTTATTTTTATTAGTACCTGTTTTAGTTTCTGTGGCAATGATAGTTTGGCTTGATAGAAGAGTTTGGGCCTTTGTTCAAAAAAGGAGAGGACCCAATGTTGTTGGCCCGTTCGGTTTATTTCAATCACTGGCAGATGCATTAAAATATATATTTAAAGAAATAATAATACCTGCAAGTTCAAACAAACTTGTGTTTGTATTAGCTCCTGTTGTTACAATGACATTAGCATTAATATCATGGGCTGTAATTCCATTTGGAGAGGATTTTGTTCTAGCTGACATCAATGTTGGTATTTTATATCTTTTTGCTGTTTCATCATTAGGTGTATATGGAATAATTATGGGTGGATGGGCATCCAATTCTAAATATCCTTTTTTAGGTGCAATCAGGTCTGCTGCGCAAATGGTTTCATACGAAGTTTCAATAGGAGTTATAATAATTAATGTTCTCTTATGTGTTGGATCTTTAAACTTAAGTGACATCGTTATGGCACAACAAAATTTATGGTTTGTAATTCCTTTGTTTCCTATGTTTGTAATTTTTTTTATTTCTGCATTAGCAGAAACAAACCGTCCTCCATTTGATTTACCAGAAGCAGAAGCAGAATTGGTGGCAGGATATCAAACTGAATATTCAGGAATGATGTATGCTATGTTTTGGTTAGGAGAATACGCAAATATTCTGTTAATGTGTGCAATGGGAGCAGTTTTATTTTTGGGTGGCTGGTTATCTCCAATAGATATCTTCCCATTTAATGTTATTCCAGGTCCATTTTGGTTAATCTTTAAAATATTATTTTTATTTATTTTATTTGCGTTAGTTAAAGCAACCGTTCCAAGATACAGATATGACCAATTAATGAAGCTGGGTTGGAAAATATTTCTTCCATTTTCACTGTTTTATGTTGTTTTAACTTCGAGTTTTTTACTATATTTTGATTTACTACCAGGAAAATAAATGAAAATTTCACGATTATTAAAAACTATATTCATGATTGATTTTGTGACTGGTTTATTAATTGCAATAAAAGAGACTTTTAAGGCAAAAAAGACAATCAATTATCCTTTTGAAAAGGGATCTTTAGGAACTAGGTCAAGAGGTGAGCATGCTCTTAGAAGATATCCTAACGGTGAAGAAAGATGCATAGCATGTAAGCTTTGTGAAGCCGTATGTCCAGCCCAAGCTATCACAATTGAGTCTAAGGAAAGAGATGATGGTAGTAGAAAAACAGTAAGATACGATATTGATATGCTTAAGTGTATATACTGTGGTCTTTGTGAAGAGTCTTGCCCTGTAGATGCGATTGTTCAAGGTCCAAATTTTGAATTTGCAACAGAGTCTAGAGAAGAACTTTATTATACAAAAGAAAAACTTTTGGAAAATGGTGACAGATGGGAAAATGTTTTAGCTGCCAATATAAAGGCTGATAGTTCTCATAGATAATCTTATGATTGCACATTCAGTTTTTTTTTATATTTTCTCATTAATAGCTATAATTTCTGCAGTTATGGTGACTGTTTCAAAAAATACAGTTCACTCAGTATTTTTTTTAATCCTAGATTTCATTAGCATATCTTGTTTGTTCATCATGATAGGTGCTGAATTTTTAGGGATGATTATGCTCATAGTTTATGTTGGTGCTGTCGCGGTTTTATTTTTATTTGTTGTGATGATGTTAAACGTAGCTGAACAAAAAGGTCAATGGTTTAGTTCACGATGGGATGGTGGAACCCATATCCCAATTGGTTTATTAGTTAGTTTAATTATTTTCTTTGAACTTATAATTGTAATTGGAGGATGGAAATATAAACCTGATTTATTAAATAGCCTTTCTATAAATATATCTAATGAAATTACTAATACCAGATCTATTGGAAATGTTTTATATACGGATTATATACTTCTATTTCAAATTTCAGGAATGATTTTGTTAGTTGCTATGATAGGAGCAATTGTTTTAACTTATAGAGAAAGAGCCGGAGTTAAAAGACAAAGTTATGTTAAGCAAATTTCTAGAGAAAGAGATGAAGGTGTTGATTTAGTTGAGGCTGAGAGAAATAAAGGGGTTAAAATAGATGCTTAGCATAGGTTTAGGACATTATTTAACATTAGCTGCAATTATATTTACTATTGGTGTTGTGGGTATTTTCCTTAATAGAAAAAATGTAATAGTTATTTTAATGAGTATTGAGCTAATTTTACTAGCAGTAAACATAAACCTTGTTGCCTTTTCTATATTTATTAATGATTTAAGTGGGCAAATATTTACACTATTTATTTTAACAGTTGCAGCTGCTGAAGCTGCTATTGGATTAGCCATAATTGTAGTTTATTTTAGAAATTCAGACACAATAAGAGTTGAAGAGATTAAAAATTTAAAAGGATAAAATGGAATACCTAATTTTATTTCTACCTCTAATAGGATCTGTAATTAGTGGTTTTTTTGGAAAAAAAATAGGAGACAGAAATTCTCAAGTTTTGACAAGTTCGTTTGTTAGTATTTCAGCAATACTCTCTTTAATTGTTTTGTATAAAGTTATTAGTTCAGATTATTCAAACAACCTTGTTATAGCCACTTGGATCAATTCTGGAACATTAAATGTGCACTGGTCAATAAAAATTGATGCCTTATCAGCAGTTATGTTTGTTTTAGTAAATTTTGTTTCAGCTTTAGTTCATATTTATTCAATTGGATACATGTCACATGATCCTCACAAAACAAGATTTATGGCATATTTATCATTGTTCACTTTTGCAATGTTAACTTTAGTAAGTTCAGATAATTTTATTCAACTATTTTTTGGCTGGGAAGGTGTAGGTTTATGCTCATATTTTTTAATTGGATTTTGGTTTAAAAAAGAAAGTGCAAACAAAGCTGCAATAAAAGCATTTGTTGTTAATAGAGTTGGTGACTTTGGTTTAGCACTTGGAATTTTTCTGATTTTTTATATTTTTGGTACAGTAAATTATGATGAGGTTTTTGAAAAAATCCCAAACGTATTAGATAAAAAAATAAATTTTATTGGTATTAATATAGAAATTATTGATTTGATTTGTTTGCTTCTATTAATTGGAGCAATGGGTAAATCAGCTCAATTTTTATTACATACCTGGTTGCCCGATGCTATGGAGGGCCCAACACCAGTATCCGCATTAATTCATGCAGCAACAATGGTAACAGCAGGGGTATTTCTGATTGTTAGATGCTCACCTATATATGAATACTCTCCATTAGCTCTCACAGTTATAACCATAATTGGAATGACTACTGCTTTCTTTGCGGCAACAGTTGCTCTTGTACAAAATGATATAAAAAAAATTATAGCCTATTCTACTTGTAGTCAGTTGGGCTACATGTTCTTTGCCGCTGGAGTTGGTGCTTACAATGTAGCGATGTTTCATCTATTTACACATGCCTTTTTCAAAGCTTTGTTATTCTTAGGAGCTGGTGCTGTAATTCACTCATTTCATGAGGAACAAGATATAAATAAAATGGGTGGAGTTATAAAAAAACTTCCATACACATATGTGCTAATGCTTATTGGAACTCTTGCTTTAACAGGTTTTCCTTTTTTATCAGGTTTTTATTCAAAAGATGCAATAATAGAATTTGCATACTTAAGAGGAAATGGAGTTGGAATGCTTGCGGCTTTTGTAGGTATAGTTACAGCTTTATTAACATCAATTTATTCTTGGAGACTTATATTTAAAACATTCCATGGTAATTATAATAATAAAGAACTTAGTATTGATAAAATACACGAGTCTCCTTTTGTTATGATTGCTCCTTTAATTATATTAGCAATAGGGGCTATTTTTGCAGGTATGGCCTTTAAAGGTTTGTTTATAGGTCATGAGGTAGCATATGAATTTTGGGCTCAATCTATAAAATTTTTAGAACCACTAAGCACAGATCATCCACCAACGTGGTTTTTGTTTTTAACACCTATACTTGTTACTGCTGCGATTCCATTTTCTTATTATTTGTATTTAAAAAACACAAACATAGTAAAAGGATTGAAAGAAATGAATGAACCAATTTATCAATTTTTAGTTAAGAAATGGTACTTTGATGAAATGTACGATTATTTATTCGTCAATCCTTCAAAAAAAATTGGAAAGTTTTTATGGAAAAAAGTTGATGGATCAATAATAGATAAATTTGGTCCTGATGGGATTTCTAGTGTAATTAAAAATTTATCTATTAAAGCTGTCAAATTTCAATCTGGATTTATTTATCAATATGCATTTGTTATGTTGATTGGATTTTCAGTTTTACTAACAATACTGATATTAAACTAATGAACTTTCCAATTTTATCGTCCTTAATTTTACTGCCTACAATAGGTGCTTTATTTATATTATTCACAAAATCATCAAGTGGAAAATATCAGAGTTCTAAATATGTAGCTTTATTTATTTCTTTAGCAAATTTTTTATTATCTTTATATCTTTGGCATGTTTTTGATAAAAATTCAGTAGACTTTCAGTTTGTAGAAAATAGAGAATGGTTATCAGGATTTATTAATTATAAAGTTGGAATAGATGGTATTTCAATTTTATTCATAATATTAACAACCTTCATAACTCCAATTTGTATAATTTCAGTCAATGCTACAATAACAAATAGACTGAAGGATTTCTTAATTGCCATATTAATAATGGAAACTTTTATGATCGGTGTTTTTTGCTCTCTTGACCTAGTGGTATTTTATTTATTTTTTGAGGCAGGTCTTATACCAATGTTTTTAATTATTGGTATTTGGGGTGGAGAAAGAAGAGTCTACTCAGCCTTTAAATTTTTTCTGTACACTTTGTTAGGATCTGTTCTTATGCTGGTTGCTATTATTTCAATTTATTGGATAACAGGAACCACTGATGTTGAAAAACTTTATGAACTTGGCATAAATGCTGAATATCAAAATTTATTATGGCTAGCATTTTTTAGTTCTTTTGCAGTAAAAACTCCTATGTGGCCAGTACATACTTGGCTGCCTGATGCTCATGTAGAAGCTCCAACTGTTGGTTCTGTATTACTAGCAGCAATACTACTTAAAATGGCTGGATATGGATTTATTAGATTTTCACTGGGGTTATTTCCAATAGCTTCTGAAAATTTCACAATGTTAGTTTATATCTTAAGTTTAATTGCAATTATTTACACATCTCTAGTTGCTTTGATGCAGGAAGATATGAAAAAACTCATAGCATACTCCTCAGTTGCGCACATGGGGTTTGTAACATTAGGCATCTTCACAATGACCCAACAAGGAATTGAAGGAAGTATTTTCCAAATGATTAGTCATGGACTTGTTTCAGCTGCACTTTTCTTAAGTGTTGGAGTTGTTTATGAAAGGCATCATACAAGACTAATAAATAAATATGGCGGCTTAGTCTCCATAATGCCAAGATATGCAATTGTTTTTATGGTATTCACACTAGGAGCCCTAGGACTGCCTGGAACAACAGGTTTCATAGGAGAATTTTTAATTTTGATGGGTGCATTTGAGAAAAATATCTTAGTGGCTATGATTGCAAGTTTGGGAGTAATTCTTGGAGCAGCATATATGCTGTGGTTATTTAAAAGGGTTGTTTTTGGCGAAATGAATAATCAAGAGCTTAAAAGTATGAAAGATTTAAAAACCTTTGAAATTATCACTTTATCAGCTCTAGTGATACCAATTTTATTTTTTGGTTTTTACCCAGAACCTTTAATGAATTCAATTGAAGCATCGGTTGAGAATACTTTAAACATGTATAATTTTGACTTAATTAACAACCTTGCATCAAAGGACTAATGGAGAATTTTCAATATATATTACCAGAAATTTTTATATCGATATCTATAATGTTATTTTTACTAGTTGGAGTTTTCAAAAAAAATAGTGCAAGTTTAATTTACAATTTATCAAATATATCTTTACTTATTTTATTAGCACTAATAATAAATCTCAGCTCATTAGATACAATTTACTTATTTAATGATTCATATTTAATAGACAATTTATCTAATTATATGAAGATTATACTTGTAGGATCTGGAATTTTTGTAATGCTAACTGGATCTAAATATATCCAAGTGATCAATTTAAATAAAATTGAATACCCAATCCTCATTTTAAGCAGCATTTTGGGAATGATGATAATGATAAGTTCAAATGATTTAATAGTTTTTTACATGGGCCTTGAGCTTCAATCGTTAGCTTTGTATGTTCTTGCGTCTTTTAATAGAGATAATTTACTTTCCACAGAGTCTGGACTAAAATATTTTGTTCTTAGCGCATTATCATCTGGTTTGCTGTTATATGGGTGCTCATTAACTTATGGATTTTCTGAAAGTACAAATTTTGATCAAATACTTATAAACTCTACTGAATTTAATTATGGTACCACTTTTGGGATAGTTTTTATTTTAGTTGGTCTTGCATTTAAAATATCTGCTGTACCTTTTCACATGTGGGCTCCAGATGTTTATCAAGGCTCCCCAACATCTGTAACATTATTCTTTGCTATACTACCAAAAATAGCCGCACTCTCCGTGTTCATTAAGTTTTTGTACACGCCTTTTGCCAATATGAATGACCAGTGGCAAACTATTATTGTATTTATATCAATAGCTTCAATGATATTTGGTGCTGTGGCAGCAATAGGTCAAAAAAATTTAAAAAGGTTAATTGCATATAGTTCAATAAGTCATATGGGCTATGCATTGGCTGGATTAGCAACAGTTAGCAATCAAGGAATACAAAGTTCTATAACTTATATATCTATTTATTTGGTAATGAATTTAGCCTTTTTTAGCTGCCTATTTATGCTTAAGAGAGATGATAAATATTATGAGAATATAGAGGATTTATCTGGGCTTTCTAAAAAACATCCAATTTTATCTTTCTCATTATTAATAGTTTTATTTTCTTTAGCTGGAATACCTCCACTAGCAGGCTTCTTTGCAAAATTTTATGTTTTCTTAGCTGTTATAGAACAGTCAATGTATTTTTTAGCAATTGTTGGTTTGTTAGCAACTGTAGTTGCAGCTTTTTATTATCTAAGAATTATAAAGATTATATATTTTGATCCAGAAAAAGAAGAATACGAAACATCTCATAATCTAGGATTAAAAATTACTTTGGCTATTTCAACAATATTTATTTTAGCATACTTTTTATATCCGAGCGGCATAACAGAAATAGTATCTAAAATTACCATGATCTAATGAAATTAAAAAAATATTTTTACAAAAAAGTCGAGAGCACTAACAATGTAGCGCTAAGATTAATTAAGCAAGGCAATCAAAGAGGAATAATTTTAACAGATGAACAAACAAAAGGTAAAGGACAAAGAAAAAATAAATGGATATCTATAAAAGGTAATTTATTTTTGTCAGTCTTCTTTGAAATTAGTAAAAAAATATCCTTATCAAAAATAATAAATTTAAATTTAAAAATAATTAAAAAAATAATATATAAAAAAATAAATACTTTGATTCAAATAAAAAAACCTAATGATATATTAATAAATAGAAAAAAGGTCTGTGGAATTTTACAAGAAACAATTTTTAAGCAGAATAGAAAATATTTAATTGTAGGAATTGGAATTAATATTTCTAGTAGTCCAAAAATTAATAATTACCCAACTACATATTTAAATAATTATACAAATAAAAAATTAAAAAGAATTGAATTATTTAAAGAAATTAAATTACTGTATGAAAAAAACTTACACTCATTTGGAGTTTAATATATGTATTTAATTGGAGATATTGGAAATACTGCAATTAAGATTTGTTTATTCAATAACAATTTAAAATTGATCAAAAATATTAAAATTCATAAGAAAAATTTAAACAAAAAATTTATCAATAAAAAATTATTATTTTTAAATAAATATAATTCTAAACTTAAAAAAGTGCTCTTTAGCTCGGTTGTCCCTAACTCTTATAAAATAATAAAAAAAACTATTAAGGAAATTACTAAATTAAATTGTGTTGAATTAAAAACATGTAATTTAAAGAAATTTATAAATATAAAAGTCAATAGAAAACAAATTGGTTCTGATCGTTTAGCTAATGCGATTGCAGTTATTGATAGTAGGTTTAATTATATTATAGTTGATTTTGGAACGGCTACCAATTTCGATATTGTTATTAAAAAAGATTATATTGGTGGTGTTTTAGCACCGGGTGTAGAACTTTCCTTGAAAAATTTAATAGATAAAGCCTCTTTAATACCTAAAATTAAGCTAGAAAAAACACCAAATGTCATTGGCAAAAACACTAAAAGCGCTGTAAGAGCAGGCTTTTATCATGGTTATACTGGTTTAATTGAAAATATAATTAAACTTATTTTAAAACAAACTAGAAAGAAGTTTAAAATTATAATTACAGGTGGATTTGCACACTTATTTAAATCATCAATTAAAGGTATTAAAACGGTTGATAAAAATTTAACAATAAAAGGTATTTTAAAAGTAGCTTTAAATTAAAAAAATATGAAAGATGAATTATTATTTTGTCCTCTAGGGGGATCTGGTGAAATAGGAATGAACATGAACCTATTTGCATATGGTAAGCCAGACAATCAAAAATGGATTATTGTTGATCTTGGTGTTACATTTGCAGATGATACAGTACCTGGTGTTGATATAATATATCCAGATCCAGGATTTATAATAGATAAAAAAGATGACCTGCTAGGTATAGTCCTAACGCATGCTCATGAAGATCATATTGGAGCTATTGCCCATGTTTGGCCAAAATTAAAATGCAAAATTTATGCAACACCTTTTACATCAGTTCTTATTACTGAAAAATTTAAAGAAAAAAAAATTGATATAACTGGTTATTTAAAAATTGTAGAACTTAATAGCACTATTAATTTAGAACCCTTCAAAATAGAATTTGTTACTCTTACCCATTCAATATTAGAACCAAATGGTCTTAGAATACAAACGCCAGCAGGAAATATATTGCACACTGGAGATTGGAAATGTGATCCAGATCCTTTAATAGGTGGAAATATAAACTCTGAAAGATTAAAGGAAATAGGTAATGAAGGCGTATTAGCAATGATATGCGATTCAACTAATGTATTTAGCGCAGGTAGAGCAGGATCTGAACTTGATGTTCGTAAAAATTTACTTAAAGTTTTTCAAAGATTAAAAAAAAGAATTATTGTTACATCATTTGCATCTAATGTGGCTAGAATGGAAACAGTTTTTTACTGTGCAGAACAAACCGGAAGACAAATATCATTAGTTGGAAGATCTATGCATAGAATTTTTAAAGCAGCTAGACAATGTGGTTATCTTAAAAATGTTATTGATCCTATAGATCCTAGAGATGCAAAGAATATATCTAGAGAAAAAATTGTTTATTTATGTACTGGAAGCCAAGGTGAACCAATGGGTGCTATGAATAGAATAGTCAAATATACCCACCCTGATGTTTTTATTGAGAGAAATGATACTGTTATTTTTTCTTCAAAAATTATCCCTGGAAATGAAAAGAAGTTATATAAGCTTCATAATAATTTGGTCAAAGAAGGTATCGAAGTTATATCAGAAGATAATGAATATATTCATGTTTCTGGTCATCCTAACCGTGAAGACTTAAGGGATATGTATAATTGGGTAAGGCCAAAAGCTGTTATACCTGTTCATGGAGAACACAGACATATGATGGAGCACATAGAATTTGCCAAAGAAATGCAAGTTAAATACCCAGTTCAAGTAGAGAATGGAGATATTGTTAAGTTATATCCAGGAGAAAAACCAGAGGTTTATGATAAAGCACCTAGTGGAAGAGTTTATTTAGATGGAAATGTACCAGTAGAAGAAGATTCTAGATCAATAAAAGAGAGAAGAAATATTTCATCAAATGGATTTTTAGAAGCTACAATTATGATTACACCAAAAGGAAATATTCACAATAAACCTTTGGTAACTTTTAGAGGTTTACCAGTATATGAGAGTGACGAGTTTATTTATGGATTAGAGGAAGAAATAGAGAGAACTGTTAAAACATTTTCATTAAATAACACAAAACAACAAGATAATCTTATAGATGCTCTTAAAATAACTTGTCGTAAATTTTCAAAAGAAAAAACTGGGAAAAAACCACTAACAAATATAAACTTGGTAAGAATTTAAATAATAAAATGTATTTTTCAAAATCATTTGTACCAATTCTTAAAAATAATCCTACAGAAGCTAAAATTAAATCTCATCAGCTCATGTTAAGAGTTGGAATGATTAAGCAATCATCAGCTGGAATCTATTCATGGTTACCCCTTGGTTTCAAAGTTATGAAAAAAATAGAGCAAATTGTTAGAGAAGAGCAGGATAGAATTGGCGTTCAAGAAATTTTAATGCCAACAATTCAATCATCAGAAATCTGGAAAGAAAGTGGAAGATATGATGATTATGGAGAAGAGATGTTACGTATTAAAGATCGTCAAAATAGAGAAATGTTATATGGACCGACTAACGAAGAATTAGTTACAGAAATATTTAGATCAAGTATTAAGTCTTATAAATCACTTCCACAGCTATTATATCATATTCAATGGAAATTTAGAGATGAATTAAGACCAAGATTTGGTATTATGAGATGTAGAGAGTTTTATATGAAAGATGCTTACTCTTTCGATTTAAACGACGACGAAGCTCTTTTTTCTTATAACAAATTTTTCCTCTCGTATTTAAGAACTTTTAAAAGATTAAATTTGTCAGCAATACCGATGGCAGCAGATACTGGACCTATTGGTGGAAATCTTTCCCATGAATTTATAATTCTTGCTGATACTGGGGAAAGTAAAATTTACACTGATAAACGGATATTCGATGTGAATAGCTCATCTACTTTATTAGAAAAAAATTCGCTTACTGATTTACGACAGCAATATGAAAAATTTTATTCTGTTACAGACGAGAAGTTTGATCAGAAAGAATTTGAAAAAGTAGTTCCAGAAGAATTTAGAGTAAATACAAAAGGAATAGAGGTAGGTCATATATTCTATTTTGGAGATAAATATTCAAAACCAATGAATGCTGCAGTAGATTTTAATGGTAAAAAAGAATTTGTTAAAATGGGATCTTATGGAATAGGAGTATCAAGATTGGTAGGTGCCATAATTGAGGCTAAATACAACGATAAAGATGAAATAATGAAATGGCCAATATCAGTTGCTCCTTATCATTGTGCAATAATTCCAATGATTAAAAAAAATGATACATCACATTTAGAAAAATCGTCTAAAATTTTTGAATATTTAAAGTCTAAAAATATAGATGCTATCATAGACGATACTGAAGAAAATATTTCAGCAAAAATTAGGAAATTTAATTTAATTGGTATTCCATATCAGTTGATTTTGGGAAATAAAACCGATGGAGATATATTTGAGTTTAAAGAAATTAATGGGGAAACTCAAAAATTAAATATCGAAGAAGTTGCGTCACAAATTTTAAAAGCTAAATCAAATTGATATCACAGCTAGAAAGAGAAGTAACATTTAGATTTTTAAGAACTAGAAAAAATGATGGTTTTTTAAATATCATCTCAATTTTTTCTTTTATAGGTATTTCATTAGGGGTTGCAGTTCTAATCATTGTTATGTCAGTAATGAATGGTTTTAGAACTGAGCTAATAACTAAAATTGTAGGTTTTAATGCTCATGCGGTAGTTCAAGCAGAAAATAAACCATTGAAATATATTCAAGATTTAGATCTGGCAAAAAATATAGTTTCAAATGATGGAGAAGCAGTAATATTGAATAAAAATATTACGAAGGGTGTCTTTTTAAAAGGATATTTAGAAAGTGATTTTAGAAATCTTCAAATAGTTAAAAATAAGGAATTTTTTGGATCGCAAAACTTAAATGAAAATAATATTTCAATTGGTAAAGAACTGAGTTTTAATTTAAATGTTGAAATAGGTGATACTATTACAGTTATGTCTCCTGCAGGAATACAAACTTTAGTAGGCACACTTCCCAAACAAAAAAACTTTAAAATAGTATCAATTTTTGACAGTGGTTTGTCAAACTATAATGAAAATATTGCATATATAAATTTAAAAACACTTGAGATTTTTTTTAATAAGAATAAAGAAGATAGGTTCTTAGAATTTTATTTTAAAGATCCAAAAAATATAGAAATTCATAAAAAAAATTTAAAAACACAGTTTCCAGATTCACTAGTTTATACTTGGTCAGATATGAATAAATCATTATTTTTAGCTTTAAAAGTTGAAAGGAATGTAATGTTTATAATTCTTTCTTTGATAATTATTGTTGCAGCTTTTAATATAATATCTGGACTTACAATTTTAGTTAAAAACAAAACAAGGGATATAGGTATCTTAAAATCAATTGGGGTATCAAGCAAATCGATAAAAAAAATCTTCTTTTTGGTGGGTTTTTTTATAGGAACATCGGCGACATTATTTGGAGTAGTTGTTGGCACCCTTTTTTCTATTTATGTAGAAAGTATTAGACAATTTATTTCAAATATATTTGGTATTTCTCTTTTCCCAGAAGATATTTATATTTTAAATACGTTGCCTTCTGAAATAAATATAAATTCAATAATAATAATCTCTCTTTGTTCAATATTTGCTACAATTTTAGTATCGATATATCCAGCTTCGAAAGCATCTTCTTTAGATACAGTTAAAACTCTTAAGTATGAATAATTTTATTAAAATAAAAAATTTAACAAAAAAATATGAGAAAAATAAATCTATAAAAGTTTTAGATGATATTTCATTTAATTTTGAACCTGGAAAAACTTATTCTATTGTGGGACCTTCAGGATCAGGAAAATCAACTTTGCTAAATTTATTATCATTGATTGATAACCCAACAGCAGGTTCAATTGAAATAAACAACAATAAAATAAAATCAAATAATAAAGTTGAAAATGATTTAATTAGAGCAAAGAAAATAGGTATTATCTATCAAGACAAAAACTTATTGTCAGATTTTACAGCTTTGGAAAATGTTTACTTGCCCAACTTACTAATTTCTAATGACAGGCAAAAATCTAGGGAACTTGCAAAAAAATTAATAAAAAAAGTAGGTATGTCAGTCAGAATAAACCATTTTCCCAACGAATTATCTGGAGGTGAAAATCAGCGTATTGCTATAGCAAGGGCATTAATTAATAATCCTGATATTATACTAGCTGATGAGCCTACTGGTAGTCTTGACTCAGATAATGCTAAACTTATATTTAAAATTCTATTTAATTTAATAAATAAAAATAGAATAATCATTTTTGCAACTCACAATAGATATTTTGCCAATATGGCTGATTGTAAAATTACAATGAATAATGGTAATATGAAATTTACTAATGCTCCAATTTAAAAAAAAATCTTTTAATCAAATTAAGATCCACTCACAATATTCAATTTGTGAAGGTGCTTTAAAAATTGAGGACCTAAAAGAATATTGTAAAAAAAATAAGATTCAATCAGTTGGTTTGAGTGACACATATAATTTATCAGGAGCTTTAGAATTTTCAGAAAATATTTCATCTGTTGGGACACAACCAATAATTGGATCACAAATTCAATTTAAATTTAATAAAATGTACGGTGTACTTCCTCTAATTGCTAAAAACTCTAAAGGTTATCAAAATATAATTGAGCTTTCATCTAAAGCTTATTTAGAAAATAATGATAGTGATGATCCTCATTGTTCCATTGATGATCTAATAAAGTTTAATGAAGGTATAATATTATTATCTGGTTCAATAAATAATTTAATAGGCAAACTCTTTAATAATGGATTATTTGAAGATTTAGATGAATTGGTGGTAATTCTTAATCGAAAATTCAAAGAAAATTTTTATTTAGAAATTCAAAGACATGGAGATCAAAATGAAAAGCAATTTGAAAACTTTAATTTGAGCCTTTCTCATAAATATCAAATACCCATTATAGCTAGTAATGAGGTTTATTATCTGGATAAGGAAATGCATGAGGCTCATGACGCTTTAATGTGTATAGGGCAAAAAACCTATATAAACGATCAAAAAAGATTAAAATTTACCAATAATCATTATTTAAAATCATCAGAGGAAATGTGTGAGATTTTTAAAGATCTACCTGAAGCATTAGAAAATAATTATAATTTACCATACAGATGTGATTTTAGACCTATTCCCTCTAAACCTATACTACCTAAAATTAGTACAAATACAGTAAATATTGATGATAAGTTAAAAAATGATGCCTTTGAAGGATTGGAAGAAAAATTTAAAAGTGATCCCGAGCTAATAAGTAAAATATCAAATAATATAAAAACTAAAGATACTTATAAAGATAGGTTAAATCATGAAATAAAAATTATAACTGAAATGAATTATTCAGGATATTTTTTAATTGTTTCAGATTATATAAGGTGGGCAAAAAATAATAATATACCAGTTGGCCCTGGAAGAGGATCAGGAGCAGGTTCTTTAGTTGCTTGGTGTTTATCTATAACAGATGTTGATCCAATAAAATTTAATTTAATTTTTGAGAGATTTTTAAACCCTGATAGGATTTCTATGCCTGATTTTGATATTGATTTTTGTGAGGAAAAAAGAGACCAAGTTTTCAAATATTTAACAACTAAATATAAAGATAGTGTAGCTCACATTATAACATTTGGAAAACTTAAAGCTAGAATGGTAATTAGAGATGTTGGACGTGTGTTAGGACTGCCATATGGTTTTATAGATAGCATCTGTAAAATGATACCATTTGATCCATCTAGGCCATTAACCTTGCAAGAAAGTATTAATGTGGAGCCAAGATTACAAAAATTAATTAATGAGGATAAAAGAGTTAGTCGTTTAATAGAGTTATCTTTAAAACTTGAAGGGTTAAATAGGAATGTTGCAACTCATGCAGCTGGTGTTGTCATAGCAGATAAAAAATTAACAGAAACTGTCCCATTGTATAAGGATTCTGCTGCCGACTTATTACTTCCTTCTACTCAATTTGATATGTATTCAGCTGAAAATGCTGGATTAGTTAAATTTGACTTTTTGGGTTTAAAAACGTTAACGGTAATTAACAAGACTCAAAAACTTGTAGAAAATAAACACCCAAATTTTGAAATTGAAACTATTAATTACGAAGATCAAAAAGTTTTTGACCTTTTGTCTAGTGGTAAAACGGTTGGATTATTTCAATTGGAAAGTTCTGGAATGAAAGACGCTTTAATCAACATGAAACCTAATCATTTGGAAGATATTATTGCATTAGTTGCTTTATATAGACCTGGACCTATGAGCAATATCCCTATTTATAACGACTGCAAACATGGAAAGAGAGAACCTGACTATTTACATCCTAAATTAGAGGAAATTTTAAAACCTACTTATGGTGTTATTATTTATCAAGAACAAGTCATGCAAATTGCACAAGTATTATCAGGTTTTACTGCTGGTGAGGCAGACATATTAAGAAGAGCTATGGGAAAAAAAAAAAGAGCAGAACTTGAAAAACAAAAAGAAAGATTTGTTGAGGGAGCTCATAATAATGGCATTAGCAAAGATGTTGCGGCTGGTATTTTTTTAAAAATAGAACCATTTGCTGAATATGGATTTAACAAAAGTCATGCAGCTGCTTATGCAATAATAGCATATCAAACTGCTTTTTTAAAAACATATTTCCCACATGAGTTTTTTGCTGCATCTATGTCGATGGAGCTTTCAAACCAAAAAAAATTAAGTGAATTTTATGAAGAACTTAAAAGGTTGAGCATAAATATAATTCGTCCAGATATTAATAAATGTTATGCTGACTTCTCCTCTGATGGTAAAAATTTTCTTTATGCATTAGGAGCAATTAAAAGTGTTGGATTTGAAGCAATATCAAAAATTGTAGAAGAGAGAACTAAAAATGGGGAGTTCAAAGATCTTACAGACTTTATTAATCGTGTTAACCCAAAAGACATAAATAAATTGCAGCTCGAGGGACTTGTAAAAGCAGGTGCTTTTGATAATTTGAATAGCAACAGACAATCTTTATACAATTCAATACCTAACATTATTCTAAAATCAAAAAATATTTTTGAAAATAATTCTGCAAACCAAATAGATTTGTTTAAAGAGGAAAATGATGGGACTTATTTAGATAAAATTGAAGATTGGAGTGTAGATATTAAATTATCAAAAGAATTTGAAACCTTGGGTTTCTTTATTTCTGACCATCCTCTAAATCAGTATAAATCTCTTTTTAATCAATATAATATTATCGATTATGAAGAGTTTAATTCAAATGAAAATATTTTAAGTTCAAATATTTCATCCACAATACTAAAGGTTCAAGAAAAGAAAACACAAAAAGGAACTTCTTATGCCATAATCAAATTTTCTGATTTATCTGGTGTTTTTGAATTGTTTGTTTTCTCAGATGTTTTTGAAACTAATAGAGAAATACTCATTGAAGGTAATAGTGTAATGATTACTCTAGTTAAAAATTATGCAGATGAAAACAAAATACAAAAGAAAATTAATATAAGAAAAATTATTTCTATGAAAGAAGTTATTGATAAGCCAGTAGATCAAATAAAAATAAAAATAAAAAATATAGATGATATTTCAAAAATTAATAAACTAAGTCTAGAAGAGGGCAAGACTAAAGTGTTAATAGATGTTGAAGTTGAAAAAAAAATAATGACTTTTCAACTAAATAAAGAGAGAAAAATAGATCATAAAATGATTAATTTAATGATAAATAAGGAAAATATTGATGTTTTCTAAAAAAAACTTGTTTTTTCCTCTTTTTTTTGTAATTAGTTCCATAAATTAATACGCACACAATTTCTGGTTTTATACCTCCGGTCCTTTTTAGGCAGTAATTGTGGTGGCATAACCGGGAAAAAATATGAAAATACCAAATCTTACAATAGAACAATTATTAGAAGCTGGCGTTCATCTTGGCCATAAAACTTTAAGATGGAATCCAAAAATGAAGAAGTTTATTTTTGGAAAAAGAGACTCTATTCATATAATAGATTTAACACAAACACTTGAGTTAACTAAAGTAGCTTTAGAAAAAGTCTATTCAACAATCTCATCGGGTGGGAAAATATTATTTATATCAACTAAAAAACAAGCATCAGAGGCAATAGCAGAGCTAGCCAATGAGACTGATCAATATTTTGTCAATTATAGATGGTTGGGTGGTATGCTTACTAATTGGGGAACAATTTCAAACTCAATCAAAAAACTTGATAAGATAGAATCTGATTTAAAGTCTGAAAACAGAGGGTTTACCAAAAAAGAATTATTAAAAATGAGTGGACAAAGAGATAAATTACAAAGATCACTTGGTGGAATATCAGCAATGAAAAAGATACCTGATCTAGTATTCATAATTGATACGAATTATGAATCACTAGCAATTAAAGAGTCAGTTAAACTAGGTATTCCAATAGTTGCAATTTTAGATACAAATTCTAATCCAGATGGTATTGATTTTCCTATTCCTGGAAACGATGATGCAAGAAGATCAATTGATTTGTATTGCTCACTTTTAAAAGAAACAATTCTAAATGCCAAAAAGGAAGTACCACAAGATACGGTCAGTGATAAAGATACTGAGGCATTAAAAATTGAAACTTCAAGTCCCGAAAAACCTAAAGAAGCAAAATTAGAAAAAAAACTTAATTAAAAAAATTAATTTTATTACAGGAAATCAAATGAGCGATATAGAAAAAGTAAAACAATTAAGAAAATCTACAGGTGCAGGTTTTAAAGATTGCAATGCTGCATTAAAAGAGTCAAATGGTGATCTAGATAAAGCAGCTGAAATCTTAAGAGTAAAAGGTATAGCTAAAGCATCTAAAAAAATGTCTAGAAGTGCAACCGAGGGAGTTGTAGTTACTTCTGGCGACGAGAAAAAAATGTCTTTAATTGAAGTGAACTGCGAAACAGATTTCGTAGCAAAAAATGAGGATTTTATTGAGTTTGTTAAAGAATTAAGCGAATTAAATAATCGTCATTCTTCAAATATTGAAGATTTAAAAAAATCTATGATGAAAAATAATGAAACAGTTGATGTTAATCTAGTAGCTTTAATAGCAAAAATTGGAGAAAAAATAACAATCGGGAGAGCAAAAACTTTAGCTGATGAAAACGCAAGAAATTTTGTTTATCAACATTCTGTAATTAAAGATAATGTATCAAAATTAATAGTAATAGTATCTTTGAATACCACTGAGAAATCTGATAAAGTTGATTTATTTGGAAAACAATTATCAATGCATGTAGCAGCATCAAATCCTATAGCGTTAAATGCTGATCAGATAGATCAAGAAATAATTAATAAGGAAATCAATTTAATTGAGGAAGAATTGAAAAATTCTGGCAAACCTGAGGATATAGTAAAAAAAATTAGTTCAGGTAAAATTAATAAATTTAAAGAGGAAAATAGTTTGATGTCGCAGGATTGGGTAATGGAACCAAAAATGAAAGTTGCAGATGTTGTAAAAAGCTTAGAAATTTCCAATTTAAATATTAATAATTTCATTAGGCTAAAAATAGGTGAGTAATGTTTGAGGAGTCAAAATACGGTAATAAAATGTCTAAAACTTATGAAGTTTTTCAAAGTGAACTAAGTTCATTAAGAACAGGAAGAGCAAACGCAGGAATGCTAGATATTGTAAAAGTTGATGTTTATGGTCAAAAAATGCCAATAAATCAATTAGGCAGTATTACAACACCAGAACCTAGAAGTATAAATATACAGGTTTGGGACGTAAATAGTGTAGCACTTATAGACTCTGCAATTAAAAAGTCAGAGTTAGGATTAAATCCACAGATAGATGGTCAATTAATAAGACTACCAGTTCCTGATCTAAGTGAAGAGAGAAGATCCGAGATAAAGAAAATAATAAAATCAATGGGAGAAAAATGTAAAGTTTCAATAAGAAATATTAGAAGAGAAGCAAACGATGATCTAAAAAGATTGCTTAAAGATAAAGAAATCTCAGAGGATGAAGTAAAAAAAAAAGAAAAAGTTATACAAGAGTATACTGATAATCAAATTAAAGTAATAGATGCAAGGGTTGTTTCAAAAGAAAATGAAATAATGACAATATGAATTCACCTAAACATGTTGCCATAATTATGGATGGAAATGGTAGATGGGGAATAAAAAAAAAAAAATCAAGAAACTTTGGTCACACAGCTGGTGTAAAAACAGTAGAAAAAATTATTGAGGAAGCAGTTAAGAATAAGATAAAATTTTTAACACTGTATACTTTTTCAACAGAAAATTGGAAAAGACCAAAGAAAGAAATAACTTTTTTAATTTATCTATTAGAGAGATATATTGATCAAAAATTAAATAACTTAAAAAAGAAAAATATAAAGTTAAATATAATAGGAAACTTAAGTAAGTTTCCCAATACATTGAAGAATAAATTAAGAAAAGCTATTAAAAATTCAAATAAAAATAATAAAATACAAATTAACCTTGCTCTAAATTATGGATCAAAACAAGAGATTGTAAGCACAGTAAATAAATTAATTAAAACATCATTACCTATAAATGAAAAAAACATTACTAAAAACCTCTATACAAAAAATATTCCAGACCCAGAAATATTAATAAGAACAGGAAATAGAAATAGATTAAGTAATTTTTTGCTATGGCAATCATCTTATACAGAAATTTTTTTTATAAAAAAACTATGGCCTGATTTCAATAAATCAGATTTTAGAAACATTATTTTAAAATTTAAAAATACAAGAAGAAATTTTGGTGGAATTAAATGAGCGAATTAATAAAAAGAATTTTTACTTCAATTATTTTGTTATCAATTGTGGCCATATCATTTAATGAAATTAAAATATTATATCTTTTAATATTATTTATAAATTTTTTAGTATTAGATGAAATTTTTAAAATTTTAAAAAAAATTTATAAAAAAAATAAAATAAAGCAATTAATATCATTTATAATTTCAATTAGTTATATGTTCCTGTTTTCATTAACAATTATTTTATTTTTAAACCAATCATTTGAAATTAATAAAGTGAAAATTTTATTTTTATTATTTATATGTATTTCTACTGATATAGGAGGATATGTGTTTGGAAAAATTATTGGTGGAAAAAAACTTACAAAGATAAGTCCTAACAAAACTTATTCTGGCTTAATTGGATCTTTTATTTTACCATTTATAATTGGTTACTTATTCTATTATAGTCAAGATAATCTAAAATCTATAGGTATAGATATTTTATTTTTAATCTTTATGGTTTCTTTCATTTCACAAATAGGAGATTTATTTATTTCGTATTTAAAAAGAAGAGCAAAAATTAAAGATACAGGATCATTTTTACCTGGACATGGAGGCATACTCGATAGGATAGATGGTATTTTATTTGCATTACCTTTAGGAATAATGTTTTTTTGATTTAAAATGTATAAAGATTTAATATTATTAGGGTCAACTGGATCTATTGGTATTTCTACTTTAAATGTCATAAAAAAAAATAAAAAAAAAATTAAGATTCACCTCCTTTCAACAAATAGCAATATTAAAAAAATTTATAAACAGGCCGTTGAATTCAACGTTAAAAAAATAGTAATTTATGATCAAAGTAAGTTACATAAATATTCTCATTTATTAAAAAAAAAAAAAATTAAAGTTTTCTCTTCGATATCTAACGCCATGTCAAAAAATAAAAAAAAAGTTTATCTCTCTATTAGTGCCATATCTGGTATCAATGGGTTAAAACCTACAATTGACATAATAAAATATTCTCACAACTTAGCTATTGCAAACAAAGAATCTATTATTTGCGGCTGGAAATTTATAGATAAAGAGTTAAAAAAAAATAATGCAAACTTTATTCCTTTGGACTCAGAACATTTTTCAGTTTGGACACTTATTGAAGGTGAAAATAAAAAAAATATAAAAAAAATATATTTAACAGCATCTGGCGGACCATTCTTAAACAAAAAACTTAGTGATATAAAAAATATACAACCCAAGTTTGCTTTGAAACATCCTAACTGGAAAATGGGAAGAAAAATATCAATCGACTCTGCAACAATGATGAATAAAATTTTTGAAATTATAGAGGCTCAAAAAATATTTGATTTAGATATAGATAAATTTGAAATATTGATACATCCAAAGTCATATGTTCACGCAATTGTTCATTTTACAAATGGACTTACAAAGTTTTTGGCACATGAGACTACTATGGAAATCCCAATAATTAACTCATTTTATAAAAAAAAAGAAACTTTTGCATATAATAATAAGGAATTTTTTTTTAATAAATTAAATGGTTTGAATTTTATTAAACCAAGTAAAAGAAATTTTCCACTTTTAAAAATTTTAAATTATAAATTCGAAAATACTTATTTTGAAATAATACTAATTACTATAAACGATACATTAGTAAAAATGTATTTAGATGAAACAATAAAATATATAACTATCCATGAAATGATAATAAAATTATTAAAAAAGCCGTATTTTACTAAATATTATAAGGATTCACCAAAAAATATAAATGATATTAAAAATATGGTAAATAAGGTTGAAAAATATTTACATACTTATTTTGACAATTAAATGAAAAAAATAATTTTAAGATTTGTTAGAGATGTATCTTTTGTAATAATATTTTATTTATATGCACTTTGCACATTTTCCACAGCTGCTATGTATAGTGATATTAATGTTAAAGGTAACAAGAGGTTATCTGCTGAAACAGTATTAATGTTTTCAGGATTAAAATTAAATACCGATATTACTAATGAAGAATTAAATAATGCTATTAAAAAACTTTATGAAACAAATTATTTTAAAAATATAAAAATAATTATTTTTGAAAATACATTATCAATAGAAATAGTTGAAAATCCGATTGTACAGAGAATAGATATAAAAGGCGTGAAAAACAAATCTATTTTAAGACAGCTTGAGAGCATTACCAAAAAAAGTGAAAAATATCCTTTTTTAAAGACAAAAGTAAATGCTGAAAGAAATCTTCTATTAAATATTGTAAGAGCAAGTGGTTTTTATTTTTCTGAAATAGAAACCAAAATTATAAATAATGATAATAACTCGGTTGATCTTATTTATAGCTTCAACCTAGGAAGTAGAGCCATTATCAAAAATATTAATTTCCAAGGAAATAAAATCTTTAAGGACTCTAAACTTAGGAATGTAATTAAATCAGAGGAAGGTAAATTCTGGAAATTTTTAACTACAGACAAATACTTAGATGAACAAAAAATTAAATTAGATGAAAAATTAATTGAAAAATATTATATAAATAAGGGTTATTATAATGTAAATATAAAATCTTCATATGCAAAAAATATTAATAATAAATCTTTTGAATTAAATTTTAATATAGATGCAGGTAAAAAATATTTTTTCGAAAAAATTAATATAAATCTCAATGATGATTTTGATGAATTAAATTTCAAAAATATAAATAAATTAGCCGAAGATCTTGTTGGTAAACAATATTCACAAAAAAAACTAGATAATATTATAGATAAAATAAATAAAATAACCTTAGAAAAAGAATTTGTATTTGTTGAAGTTAAATACGAAACATTAGTAAAAAATGATAATCAAATAATTGCTAATATAAAATTCAATGATTTAGAAAAATTTTATGTTGAACAAATTAATATTTTTGGAAATTTTATAACTGAAGAAAAAGTAATTAGAAATTCATTAATTATTGACGAAGGTGATGCTTATAATAAATTTTTGTTTGATAAATCAATTAAAAATATAAAATCTAGGCGTATATTTAAATCTGTAAAATCTAATATTAATCAGTCATTAAGTGAAAAACAAAATAAAATTATTGATATTTATGTAGAGGAAAGCCCGACTGGTGAAATATTTGCTGGTGCCGGCACAGGTACTTCAGGAGCTACAGTAGCTGCTGGTATAAAAGAAAATAATTATCTTGGAAAAGGTATCAGTTTGTCGACAAATTTTTCTATTTCAGAGGATGAAATCAAAGGAAAGTTTAGAGTTGTCAATCCAAATTTTAGAAACTCGGATAGATCATTAAATACAACTGTAGAAAGTTCTAACTCTGATTTTTTAAGCACAGGTGGATTTAAAACATCAAGAACTGGATTTAGTTTAGGAACAGGATTTGAGCAATATACTGATTTATTTGTCAATTTAGATATTTCAGCATATTATGAAAAACTTGAAACATCATCAACAGCCTCTAGTCATAAAAAAAAACAAGAGGGCGACTATTTAGAAAACTTACTTTCTTACAATTTAATTTTAAATAAACTTGATCAAAATTTTCAACCAACTGACGGTTATAAATTTGGATTTAGTCAAGTTTTACCAATTTATTCCGACGATCTATCAATTACTAATATTTTAGATTATTCGAAGTATTATTCTGCAACCGATAATCTTATATTTTCAGGAAAGCTTTTTTTCAAAGCTGTAAACTCAATTGACGATGATGTTAGAGTGTCTAGGAGAATTTATATCCCTAGCAGCAAATTGCGAGGATTTGAATCAGGCAAATTTGGACCTAAAGATGGTAATGAGTATGTAGGTGGAAACTTTGGTTCAGCATTAAATTTAAATTCTACTCTTCCTAATTTTTTTAGTGGAAATGACGATATAGATCTTAATTTATTTTTTGATGCAGCAACTGTGAGAGAAGTTGATTATGACAGTTCACTAGAATCTGATGAAATTAGATCTGCTACAGGTGTTGCAGTTAATTGGTATACAGTTATAGGCCCGCTATCTTTTTCTTATGCAATTCCATTGAATAGCGAACCTAGTGATAAAACTGAGTCTTTTAGATTTAGAATAGGAACCTCTTTTTAAATGAAAAAATATTTGATTATAATATTTTTTATTTTTAATATATTTACATTTAATGCATATTCTAAAATAGCTTATATAGACATTAAAATTATATTAAATGAGTCAAGTGTAGGAAAATCCCTTAACTCACACCTAAAGTCTTTGAACTCAGAATATTCAAAAAAATACACTAAAATTGAAAAAGAATTATTAGAAAAGGAAAAAACATTATTAGCACAAAAAAATATTATAGAAAAAAATGAATTTAATCAAAAAATTAGAAATTTATCTGATGAAATTAACAAATATAAAAATGATAAAAAACTATCAACCGATAAATTAAATAAAATAAAGATTGAAAACACTAAAGAAATTCTAAGAATACTAAATCCGATCATCACTAAATATGTTGAAAATAATGACATATCTATAGTTTTAAAAAAAACAAACATAATTGTTGGCAAAAAGGATTTAGATATTACTGAAAAAATAATTAAATTATTAAATGGGGAGATTAATAAGTTAAACTTCTAAATGAAAAGGTTTTTTTTTAAAAAAGTAAAAAATATAAAGATAAATGATATACTTAAGTCTTTAGGTCTAAAAAATTTAAAGAAAAATTTTAATGTAAATGATATAAATGAATTGAACGAAGCAAATATAAATGACATTTCATTTTATAACTCAAACAAGTATTTTGAATCTTTAAAAAAAACAAAATCAAAATTAATTATTACAAATAAAAAATATTTAAAAACAATTCCAAAAAATAAGATGATTATAGAGGTTGATAATGTTTTATTAGCTGTAGCAAATATTACATTAACATTTTATCCTAATTCTCTTGATGATTTATTTGATGCTAATGTTAAACATTTAAATAGTAAAAATTTTAAAAATTTAAAATTTGGTTATAATGTACTTTTGGGAAAAAATGTCAAAATTGGAAAAAACTGTTCTATTGGTCACAACACAATAATCGAACATGATGTTATAATTGGTGATAACTGCAATATTGGGTCAAATGTTTTAATTAAAAACACAATTATTGGAAATAATACTAATATTCTAGACAGTTCTATTATTGGCAAAAAGGGTTTTGGGTTTTATCCAGGTAAAAAAAAGAATATAAGATATCCGCATATTGGATCGGTTATAATAGGTAGTGATGTAGAAATAGGATGTAACAATACTATCGATAGAGGGTCTCTTTCCAATACAAAAATAGGTGATGGTACATTTTTAGATAATCAAGTTCACATAGCACACAACGTAAAAATCGGAAAAAACTGTATAATTACTGGACAAGTTGGGTTTGCAGGTAGTTCATCAATAGGTAATAGTGTAATGATTGGTGGACAAGCGGGAGTATCAGGACATATAAAAGTAGGCGATAACGTTCTAATAGGAGGAGGCAGTGGAGTAATCAAAAATATTCCTTCTAATACAAAAGTAATGGGTTATCCTGCTAGAAATATTAGAAAATTTTTAAAAGAAAATAAATATAATGACTAATTTGAACAAAGAACAAATTAAAGAACTTTTACCTCATAGAGAACCAATGCTTCTTATAGATGAATTAAAAAATATAAAAAAACTTTTTTCTGCAACAGCTATAGTTAAAGTTAAAAAAGACAGTTTTTTTGTAAATGGTCATTTTCCAGGAGAACCAGTGATGCCTGGAGTTTTGATTGTGGAGGCTTTTGGTCAGGCAGCTGCAGCTTTGACTGCAGATGGATTGGATAAAGCTACATACGATAATAAGTTAGTTTTTTTGATGACAATTGAAAAAGCAAGATTTAGAAATCCAGTTATACCTGACTGCACATTAGAACTTAATATTGAGGCTATTAGATCACATGGAAGAGTATGGAAGTATAAAGGGACAGCATTTGTAGGTGATAAAAAAATGGCAGACGCACAGTGGTCTGCAACGATCGTAGACAGAAAGTAATAATTAGTAGTAATAGTTGATAGGTATTAAATTTTAAATTTGTTATTTATTATCTATGATCCATAAAACAGCAATAGTTGATAAAAAAGCAAAAATTTCTGATAATGTAGAGATAGGACCCTATTGCATTATAGGTCCTGAAGTTGAAATAGGGTCAAATTCAGTTTTACATTCGCACGTAAATATCATTGGTAATACAAAAATAGGAAAGAATAACCAAATATATCCATTCTCATCAATTGGAACTCCTCCTCAAGACTTAAAATATAAAGGTGAAAAAAACTCATTAGTTATTGGTAATAACAATAGGTTTAGAGAGTATGCAAATATAAATCCTGGAACAGAACAGGGCGGTGG
This sequence comes from uncultured Pelagibacteraceae bacterium, assembly GCA_902571975.1. GTDB lineage: Bacteria > Pseudomonadota > Alphaproteobacteria > Pelagibacterales > Pelagibacteraceae > Pelagibacter. Next base: position 34,786 of record CACGED010000008.1, read on the forward strand.
AGTGACAAGTATCGGAGATAACAATCTATTTATGGTATATTGTCATGTAGCACATGATTGCTTTATATCAAATAATATTGTTTTAGCTAACAATGTTCAAGTGGGTGGACACGTTATTATTCAAAATAACGCAATAGTAGGCGGAAGCTGCGCAATACATCAATTTTCAAGAATTGGGGAGTCTGCGATGATAGGGGGAATGACTGGTGTTTTGAGTGATGTAATTCCATTTGGTTTATCAATGGGTAATAGAAATAATTTAATGGGTTTAAATCTTATTGGCTTACGAAGATCAAAAGTTTCAAATGACAATATAAAAAAAATACAATTGGCATATAAGTATATATTTAAAACTGCAAGTTTTAGAGATAATATTGAAATGCTCAACTCTGATCTTAAAAACAACGAATTTGTAAAAATTATAGTTAATTTTATTAATTCAGATAAAAAAAGGCCAATATCACTCCCACCCAATTTATAATGATAGGACTTTTTTTAGGAGAAAAAGATTTACCAATTCAAATACTCAAAAAAATTGAAAGTAAAAAATTAAATTATTTTATTATAGATTTAACAAAAAATAATAAATTTAAAAAAAAAAAGAATAGTTTTTTCATAAATATTGGTAAATTCGGTGAAATATTAAGGATTATTAATTCAAAAAAATGTAAGAAAGTTATATTTGCTGGCAACATAATAAAACCCAAGATATCAAAACTTAAATTAGATTTAAAAGGATTATTTTACATTCCAAGAATAGTTAAAGCATCTAAATTAGGTGATGCAGCAATATTAAAAGTTTTGATTAAAATTTTGTCTGAAAATAAAATTAAAGTTATAAAATTAAATACATACAACCCAGAATTAACATTAAAGAAAGGAATTTATACGAAAATCAAACCAAATTTTTTGGAAAAAAAGGAAATATATAAAGGAGTTAATACATTGAAAAAAACTAATTCGTACGACCATACACAAGCAGTAATTATAAGGGACAATAAGGTAATTTCTCGAGAAACAAGAAAAGGCACAAAAGAAATGATAAAATCTATCCCAAAATCTAAAATTAAAAAGGGAATTTTAATAAAACTACCTAAAGTTAAACAAGATCTAAGGGTAGACTTACCCACAATAGGAATTGATACGTTTAAAGATTGTAATAAAGTTGGAATCAAGGGAATTGTGGTTAAAGGAAATCAGAATATTTTGTTGAATAAGGAACTCTCTATAAAATACGCAAATCAAAATAAATTATTTCTCGTTGCTATATGAAAAAAATTTTTATTTTAACAGGTGAACCTTCGGGAGACAAACTGGCATCAGAGGTAATATCACAAATAAAAATTAAAAGAGATGATTTAGAATTTTTAAGTGTTGGCGGAACAAACTTAGAAAAATTAGGCATAAAGTCAATCTATGACCAAAAAGAGATAACTTTTATAGCTTTTACCGATATATTATTAAACTTTTTTAAAATAAAACGTAAAATAAAAGATACTGTCAATGAAGTTTTGAAATTTAACCCAGATATTTTATTTAGTGTTGATAGTCCAGATTTTACATTAAGAGTAGCAAAACTAGTAAAAGAAAAAAATCCAAAAATAAAAATAATTCATTTTATTGCTCCTAAGGTTTGGGCATGGAGAGAGGGTAGAGTTAAGAAAATGAAGGAATTTTTAGACCATATTTTATTACTTTTTAAGTTTGAAAAAGAATATTTTGATAAAGAAAAACTAACCAGTACATTTGTGGGTCACCCTTTATTGGATAAAAAAATTAATGAAAATATTCAAATAAATCAATTTTTAAACAAAAAAAATATTATATCAATTTTTCCTGGTAGTAGAAATTCAGAGATTAACCATCATATGCCAATTCTAATTAATTTTATTAAAAAAATGAATATCAAGGATCCTAATTATAATTTCATATTCCATGCAACTGATAAAAATAAAGAACTTATATCAAGTTATGTTTTAAATGAATCTATACAAAATCTAGAAATCATTAATGATGATAAAATTAAAACTGCAGTTTTAAAAAAATCAACTTTCGCTGTAGTAAAATCTGGAACTGTTTCGCTAGAAGTATGTAAAATGAATGTTCCATCAATAATTATTTATAAGATGAATTTTATTAATTTTTATTTAGCAAAATTTTTACTAAAAATAAAATTTGTTAATATGGTTAATATTATCAATAATAGAGAAATTATTCCAGAATTGATACAATCCGAATGTAACCCTGATGAAATATTAAAAAGTGTTTACTATTTTCTAAAAAAACCAGATTTAATAGCAAAACAAAAAAAAGAAATACAAAAAACTCTTGAAACTTTAACTTCTCCAAGCTCTTCATCTGAGGAAGCATCAAACATTATCTTGTCATATATTTCCTAATCTTTTTATTACTTCGTTTTTTCCAAGAGATAATATTATATCATATATTCCTGGACCAAATTTAGATCCAGTTAACATTATTCGTAATGGCTGCCCAACACCCTTAAAATTTGTATTATTTAATTTTATCAAACCCTTAACGATTTGTTCTAAATTTTCTTTATCAAAAACCTCTAATTCTGAAATCTTTTCTTTAAATAAATGTATTATTTTTTTTGCTTCATCGTTTATCAGTTTTTTATCATTGTCATTAAAAATAACTTTATCATTTAATATGTATTTAGAATTATTGAATATATCTTCAAGTGTTTTTGCTTTGTTTTTTAAAAATGTTAAAGATTTCTTTATTGTATTTTCTTTTTCTTCTTTAATTTTATTTTTATAAATCTCACAATATTCTTTTAACTTATTGAACAAAATATCTTCTTCACTATTTTTAATGTAATATTCATTCATAGAAAGAATTCTACTCATATCAAGTTTTGAAGGTGATTTACCTATTCCCTCTAGGTTAAAAAGTTTTATACTTTCATCTAAGTTAAAAATTTCCTTATCTTTATAGGACCATCCTAACCTTAGAAGGTAATTTCTAAGAGACTCAGGTAGAATTCCAATTTTTGAGTAATCTTCTAATGTTGAGGCATTGTCTCTTTTTGATAGCTTCTTACCATCTATTGTATGAATAAGAGGTATATGAGCAAATTGTGGAATTTCCCATCCTAACGCCTCATATATCTGTATTTGTTTAAAAGTATTAATTTTATGATCATCTCCTCTAATAATATGAGTCATTTCCATATTATGATCATCAACTGATGCAGATAAATTATATGTCGGTGTTTCGTCGTTTCTTAAAATAACAAAATCCTCAATAGTATTATTTTCAATCTCCACATCTCCTTGAACTAAGTCTTTTAGCGTAGAAGTACCCTCTACTTTACTCTTAAATCTTATAACTGGTTTTATATCCTTTGGGGCTTGATCTTCAGCAATATCTCGCCATTTTCGATTATACACATAAGGAATTTTTTTTTGTTTAGCTCTTTTCTTTTGTTCTTCTATTTCTTCTGTACTACAATAACATTTATATGCATTTCCATTTTCTAATAACCTTTTAGCAATATTTACGTGTTCACCAATCATTTTTGATTGGATATACTCTTCACCATCATGTTCAATTCCAATCCATTTTAAAGAGTTAATTATTTGAGTCTTATGTTCTTCTTTAGATCTTTCTTTATCAGTATCTTCTATCCTTAAATAAAATTTACCTGATTTATTTTTTGAATATAACCAATTAAATAGAGCTGTTCTTACCCCGCCAATGTGAAGAGAACCGGTAGGAGAAGGAGCAAATCTAGTTGCTACTTTTTTCATGGAATTTATTTAAACTATTTTATTGAAAGTTTCTATATAAAGAAACAAGAATTCCTTGAACTTTCACTCTATCTGGGCCAAAAATTTTTGTTTCGTAATTTCTATTTGCACTTTCTAATGCAACAGTTTTACCTTTTCTTCTAATTCTTTTCAACATGGCTTCATGATCATCAATTAAAGCTACTATGATTTTCCCATTGTCTGCAGTATCTGCTTTTTTAATAATAACAGTATCACCATCATTAATTCCAGCTTCAATCATAGAATCTCCTTGAACTTTTAAACCAAAAAATTCTCCATCTTTTTCAATGTTTACTGGTAGTGGAATTCTTGAAACTTCATTCTGTATAGCTTCAACAGGAGTTCCTGCAGCGATTTTTCCTAGCACAGGTATTTCTGTATCATAAGAATTATTTAAATTTTCATCATCTAATCCTCCTTTAATAACGCTTGGAGAAAAATTATTATAAATATCGTTTGCAGATGCTGTTTCAGGTAACTTAATTACTTCTAATGCTCTAGCCTTGTGGGCTAATCTTTTGATAAAGCCTCTTTCCTCTAATGCACTGATAAGTCTGTGAATTCCAGATTTTGATTTTAAACTTAATGATTCCTTCATTTCCTCATATGATGGGGACACACCTGTAGATCTCAACTTTTTGTTGATAAAGAGAAGTAGGTTTTTTTGTTTTTTAGTTAACATAGAACAAATTAAGTACATTGATGTTCTATAAAAGTTCCTTAATTTATACAACAACTAAAAAGCTACAAAAATTGGGGAAAATTTCTATAAAAGAGAGAAAATATTATTATTTTCCAAATTTTTTAAAAGTGATTCACCAATTAAAAAACAATCGATAGAGGTTCTGTTTTTTATGTCAAGCAATTCATCTTTTGTTTTTAGACCACTCTCAGAAATTAGAGGTGATGAGTGGTTTGATACAACATTATATATATCATAAGTTGTATTTATCTCAATTTTAAGAGTTTTTAGGTTTCGGTTATTTATTCCAATTAAAGCATCAGGATATTTTGCTGATTTTTCTGCCTCCTCAACAGTATGAACTTCAACAATTACACTCATATTATGTTTTAAAGCTTCCTCGTAAATTTCATCAGCAGTTTTTTCAGAAATACCGGCTAATATAATCAAGACTGCATCAGCACCATAACTTTTTGCCAAAGGCACTTGAAATTTATCAACAAAAAAATCTTTACAAAGAATAGGTAATTCAATTTTTTTTTTAATTTCAGAAATATGAGATAAATTTCCTAAAAAAAAGTCTTCCTCAGTTAATACAGACAAGCAAGTAACGTTCTTAGAGTTATATATATTTGCAATTTTTACTGGATCGTAATCATCTATCAAAATACCTGCAGATGGACTAGCTTTTTTTATTTCAGCAATTACGGATATCTTATTTTCTGAGTTATTGGTTTGTATTTTTTTCTTAAAATCAAAAAAAACATCTTTTTCATTAATTGATTCTATCAAGCTCATAATATCAATTTCACGTTTTAATTTTTCAATTTTAATCTTTTTTTGATCTATTATTTTTTGAAGAATATTTTCAGACATTCTGTATATTTTTTATGTATTTGAATGCAGCTCCAGATTTAATAAATTCTCTGGAATAATTATAAGCAATTTTAAAATCATCATATTTTTCAGATATCATTAATCCTGCTGCAGTATTTAAACATACAGCTTTTGAAAAATCATTATCTTCTCCTTGAAAAATTTTTAAAATTTTATCAGAATTATATTTAGCATCATTTCCAACTAAATTTTCAAATTTGTCTGCATTTACATTTAATTCATTCGGATCAATTATAAACTCAGATATTTCATTATTTTTCAATTGCACGACATTAGTTTTAGCGTAAGGCGATATTTCATCTAGACCATCCTCACTATTTACAATCCACGCAAATTTTAAACTTAGATTTTTTAGAGCATTGGCAAAAATTTTTAGAAGTTTATTATCAAAAACACCAATTACCTGCCTTTCCACAAGAGCTGGGCTGCTTAATGGACCTATCATATTAAAAATAGTCCTTTTTCCTATTTTTTTTCTTGTTGGACCAACATATTTCATTGCTGAATGATAATTTGGAGCGAACATGAAGCCAAAATTGTCATTTTTAATCTGCTCTTCGATTTGATTTGGTTCTAAGTTGATATTTATATTTAAGGCTTCAAGAACGTCAGCAGACCCACATTTTGATGAAACTGCTTTATTTCCATGCTTTGCTACTTTAATACCCATACTTGCTAACAACAGCGCTGATGCTGTTGAAATATTTAGAGTATCTTTTCCATCTCCACCAGTACCGCAAGTATCAATGCAATCTTCAACTTTTACTCTTTTTGACTTATCTCTTAATATATATACACCACCAGCTATTTCATCTGAAACCTCACCTTTATCTGATAATAAAGTTAAAAAATCATAAATTTGTTCATCACTAGCTTCACCATTCATTAAAATCTTAAATGCATTTTTACTCTCATCAAAATCTAAATTTATTTTATTTCTTAGCTTTTCTAAAAATTGATCCATTTTTACTCTTTTACAAAGTTCTCTAAAATTTTTAAACCATATTTTGTTTTGATACTTTCAGGATGAAATTGAACCCCATGGATTTTGTATTCCTTATGCATAACACCCATTATTGTCCCATCTGATGTACTAGATGTAATTTTTAAATCTTTAGATAAGGATTTTTTATCAATTACTAAACTATGATATCTGGTAGCTGAGAACTTTTTTGGTAAATTTTTTAAAATTCCAATTTTCTTATTTATAATATTACTTGTTTTTCCATGCACAAGTTCTTTAGCTTGAATTATCTTAGAACCAAATATTTGACCAATGATCTGATGGCCTAAGCAAACACCAAGTATTGGCATTTTTTTATACAAATTCTTTACTATCTTTAAACAATTTCCAGATTGATTAGGATTTCCAGGACCTGGAGATATTACAATTTTATTATATCTTTTTCTTAAAATGTAACGATGATCTACCTTATCATTTCTTAAAACATCAACTTTAGCAAAGGATGAAAGATAGTGATATAAATTGAACGTAAAGCTATCATAATTATCAATTAAAATTATTTTCATACTCTTTACTCCAAAGCCTTAATTAAAGCTTTTGCTTTATTAACTGTTTCATTAAATTCATTAATAGGTTTACTATCAGCAACAATTCCTGCGCCTGATTGTACGTAAAATTTTTTATTTTTTGAAATTGCTGTTCTAAGCGCAATGCAAGTATCAAAATCACCATTTGCAGAAAAATAACCAATACCACCAGCATAAACTTTTCTTCTAGTCGTTTCTAATTCATCTATAATCTCCATAGCTCTTATTTTAGGTGCGCCTGATACCGTTCCAGCAGGAAAACCAGCTAATAACGTATCAAATTTACCAAATTTTTTATTAAATACACCTTCAACATTTGAGACTATGTGCATTACATGTGAATATCGCTCTATCTTAAAACTTTCTGTAACTTTAACTGAGTTAATTTTAGAAACTTTTCCAGTATCATTTCTTCCAAGGTCAAGAAGCATTAAGTGTTCAGAAAGCTCTTTTTTATCTTTTAAAAGATCTTTTTCATAAAATTTATCTTCTTTTTTATTTTTACCTCTAGGTCTTGTGCCAGCGATAGGTCTAATAGTTATTTTATTATCTCTGAGTCTCACAAGTATCTCAGGACTTGCACCTATAATTTGAAAATCCTCAAAGTTAAAAAAATACATGAAAGGGGAAGGGTTAGTAATTCTCAATTTTTTATAAATATCTAATGGTTCTTTATTAAGATCGGTTTCGAACCTTTGACTTAGAACAACTTGAAAAATATCTCCTATTTTAATGTAATTTTTAGCTTTAGAAACATTACTAAGGAATTTCTTTTTTGAAATATTTGATTTAACTTTCGGTTTTGAAATCTTATTTTTTGACTGATTTATCTTGTAACTATAATTTGCCAAAAATATCATTTCTTCTATTTCTTTTTGAATTTGGTCATACTTAACTTGATAATTTTTTATTTTTTCATCAAAAAAACAATTAACTATAAAAAATAATTTTTTTTTAACATTATCAAAAACAACTAGATTTTTTGGTCTCAAAATTCTTGCATCAGGAATTTTAAGATCATCTTTTGTCGTATTAGGAATTTTCTCAATATATCTTATTGTATCATAAGAGAAATACCCTGATATAATTGAGCTAATTGGTGGTAATTCACTTGGTATTTTAAAATTAAAATTTTCGATTATTTTCTCAATATTATCTTTTGGAGCTCCTCTTAATTTTTTTCTTTTATTTTCATACTTCAAAACACAGTCATTATTATTAAATTCCCAAATTTTATCAGGATTTTTACCAAAAATTGTATATCTGCCTTTTATGAAACCTTTTTCAACAGACTCGAATACGAAGCTATTTCTTACATTTAAAAAGTTGTTAATTAAATTTTCTATTTCTTTTAAGCCATTTGATTTTATTGCATAGTAAAGAACTTGATTTTTATTTTTTTTGTGATTTTTCTTAAATAACTTTAGATCAATATTCAACATTATCTAAAATAATTTTTAACTCTATCAATTGTTTGATTAAAAATTTTTACCTTATATTTTGAATTTAAAGATAGATCATAAGATGTATAAACATCATTAATAATATCGTTATTTGCTTTAATAGAATATTCATCAACATAATTAGTATTTTTTTCCATGTCTGAATAATAAATATTCTTAATTTTTGTAAGAAAAACTTTATTTGTTTCCCCAGTTACTAATGAGAAACTTTCTTTTGGTAATGTGTATAAAAGTTTTAAAGAGTCTGGGTCAAAAATTTCGTAATCATTACTGTTTTTAATAGTTATAGTCTTAATATTATTTGTATCCTTTGATAGTTTCAAAAACTCATCATCATTAAATATTTTTTCATCAATTTTTTCAAAAAGACTTTTATTAAATTCAAATTTCTTTTTTAAAATAACATTTTTTTTAACGTTTTCTAAAAATTTTGGATCTGCTTTGTTTGGAATTTTTTTGTTAATATTTGATATTTCAAAAATTAGATAATAATCATTTTTGTCAACTAGTTGTATCTTGTCCTGGTTTCTTTTTGAGTAAATTTCTTCAAGTATTTCATCTGAATCATCATTTAATATAAAATTATTAATTTCATTAAGTTTTAAATTATAAACTTCATTAATTTCTCTAATATTTGATCCGTTTAAAATATTATTTTCTATCTCATCAATTTTCTTAAAAAATTCATCATTAAACTCATCTATTTCTATTAGATTTTTAGGAGTAATTTTTGCATAAGTGGCATCAATAAAATCAATTTTCAAAATTTCTTGATTATTTTTAATGAAATCTTCAACTTCTAAATTTGTTGCAGTTTTGTCATGAACTAAATCTAAATCTAAAAATTCGATCTCGATTTTTTTATTTTCATTAATATATATTTTATTTTTTAAAAAATAAGGCGTCTTAATTCCTCCACTAATATAATTAAATAAATTTTCTTTTAGCTCTTGTTTCTTTAATGAATTTTCAAATGTCGAAGCACTTAAGTTATTTTCTAATAAAAATTTTTCATACTTAACTCTTGAAAACTTCTTATTATCATCAAGTAGTGTTGAATTAGATCTTATTTTATTTGCTAATGCCTCTTCTGACATTGATACATTTAATTCTTTAATTTCCATCTCAATTAATTTCTCAGATACCAATTCTGATAAAATATTTTCAATAATATTTTTATCTATGTTTGCTTTTATAATGTCATTTGTGAGTCTCGACTCGTTTATAAAATTTACAAAATCTTTTGATGAGATTGCTTCATTATTAATCTTAGCAACGTTGTTAGTATTTCCTCCACTAAAAACACTGCCCATGCCCCAAAATACAAATGGAATTATAATTATTCCGACAAGTACCCCAGCTAATTTTGAATTTGAGAAACCTCTTAATTTACTTATCATATTCTATAGTCTTTATTTATTGATCTAAAAAAAAATAAACATATAAATTATATTAATCTTTATGACAAATAATAATATGTATTTCATTGCTAATTGGAAGATGTTTGGGTCAGTCAAATCAGTTAATTCATTAAATAAAGTAGTAAGATATTCAAAAACAAAGAAACTTAAAGCCAATATTATTTATTGTCCACCTTATACTTTGATCAAATCCTTTGTAGATAAAACAAAAAATTCAAATATTGAAATTGGTGCGCAAGATTGTCATGCACAACAAAACTATGGACCTTTCACAGGAGCTATTAGTTCAAAGATGATTAAAGATTTAGGAGGTAAGTTTGTTATAATTGGACATTCAGAAACAAGAGCAGAAAATGATAATAAAAAAATTAATTTAAAGATTAATTCTGCACTTAACGAAAAATTAAATGTTATTTTATGTATAGGTGAAAAATTAATTGATAAAAAAAAAAATAAAACAAAATATGTTTTAAAAAAACAATTACTTGAAGGTTTAAAAAAATTAAAGAATTTAAATAAAGTTATAATTGCTTATGAACCTGTTTGGTCGATTGGTACAGGAATAATTCCTAGTGAAAATGATTTAAAAAAAAATATTAGATTTATAAGAAACACCTTAAAGATTTCAAAAAAATTGACAAAAACTAAGATTTTATATGGAGGCTCTGTAAACCCAAAAAATATAAAAAATTTAATGAGAATCGATAATATTGATGGGTTTTTGATTGGTGGAGCATCAACTAATGAAAAAATATTTATTGATATAATGAAAAAATCAATTAATTAGGCGTCGTGGAAAACATACTATTAATTATAAATATAATACTAGCCGCAATTTTAGTATTACTGGTATTATTTCAAAAATCTGAAGGTGGAGCCTTAGGTATTGGAGTATCTCAAGATAACTTTATGTTTTCAAGGTCAGCTGGGAATTTTATGACTAAAGCAACAGCTATTGTTGCAACATTATTCATAATTTGCAGTCTAGGATTGACTATTATTTCGCGAGGAGATCTTCCTTCAAATACTTCTGTCATTGATAAAATAGAAGAAAATGCAGATGATGCTCCTAAATTACCAGAAAATAATAATTAATACTTTTATTTTTACAAATCATTGGCTATAACATAATTCCATGGCGCGATATATATTTGTCACTGGCGGCGTGGTTTCATCACTTGGTAAAGGTTTATCATCAGCATCTCTTGGATATTTGCTTAGATCACAAGGTTATAAGGTTAGAATAAGAAAAATGGATCCTTATTTGAATGTAGATCCAGGAACAATGAGTCCTTTTCAACATGGTGAAGTTTTTGTAACTGACGATGGGGCTGAAACCGATTTAGATTTAGGGCATTACGAAAGATTCACAAATATTTCAGCTAAACAGTCTGACAATATTACTACAGGTAGAATTTATAGCGATATTATAAAAAAAGAGAGAAGAGGAGGTTATCTTGGAAAAACAGTTCAAGTAATTCCACACGTTACGGATAGAATTAAAGAGTTTATAAAAAAAGATATAACAAATGAAGATTTTGTAATTTGTGAAATTGGAGGAACAGTTGGTGATATTGAGAGTTTACCATTTTTAGAAGCTATAAGACAGTTTTCAAATGATAATGGAAGATCAAAATCATTATTTATTCACTTAACATTTGTTCCTTTTTTAAAATCTTCAGATGAAATTAAAACAAAGCCAACACAGCATTCTGTTAAAGAATTAAGAAGTATAGGAATTCAACCTGATATAGTGATCTGTAGATCTCAGCAGTCTATTCCTTTAGATCAAAGAAGAAAAATATCATTATTTTGTAATGTAGATATTGCTAATGTTATAGAGACAGTTGATGTAAAAACTATTTATGAAGCTCCAATAAGTTTCTTTAATCAAAAATTAGATAAACAAGTTTTAAAATTTTTTAAAATAAAATCTAGAAAAAGACCAAACTTGCTACCTTGGAAAAAAATTACAAATATAGTTTTAAAAACAAAAAGAACATTAAATATTGCTATCATAGGCAAATATGTAAACTTAAAAGATGCCTATAAATCACTTGATGAAGCTCTTACACATGGAGGAATTTCAAATAAAATTAAAGTTAACTTAGTAAGAATCGAGTCAGATAAACTTGGATCAAAAGAAATTAAATCAAAATTAAAGAATGTATCAGGAATACTGATACCAGGAGGGTTTGGCAAAAGAGGAACAGAGGGAAAAATTGAGGCAATTAAATATGCTAGAGAGAGAAAAATACCTTTTTTAGGTATTTGTTTTGGAATGCAAATGGCAATGATTGAGTTTGCAAGAAATATTTTAAAAATTAAAAAAGCCGGTTCCAGTGAATTAGATAAAAATTGTTTTCCCGTAATAGGATTAATAGATGAATGGAACAAAGATGGAAAAATTATAAAAGGGACTGATAAAAACCTGGGAGGAACAATGAGATTAGGTCTATATGAGGCAAAACTAAGAAATAATTCTGCCATAAAAAATATCTATAAATCTAATTTGATTAAAGAGAGACACAGACATAGATATGAGGTCAATATAAATTTAATGCAAAAATTTGAAAAAAAAGGTTTGATATTTTCAGGAATTTCTCCTGACAATCAATTACCTGAAATTATTGAACTTAAAAATCACCCATGGTTTATTGGAGTCCAATTTCATCCAGAATTTAAATCTAGACCTTTAAATCCTCATCCTTTATTCTCTTCATTTATTAAAGCTGCAAAATCTTTTAATGGAAAATAAAATAGTTAATTGTAACGGTATAGAAATTTCAAACAAAAATAAAATTTGTTTAATAGCTGGTCCTTGTCAACTTGAAACTGAGCAACACGCTTTGGATATGGCAGGTAAAATTAAAGAAATTACAACAAAGTATAATATTGGATTTATTTATAAAACTTCATTTGATAAAGCTAATAGAACAAGCTTGAAGGGCAAAAGAGGAGCTGGTATAGAAAACTCCCTGCCTGTATTTGATAAAATCAAAAAAGATATTAACGTACCCGTTCTTACTGATATACATAATGAAGAACAATGTTCTCTAGTTTCTCATCACGTAGATGTTCTTCAGATACCAGCATTCCTTTGTAGACAAACAGATTTATTAATTGCTGCCGCTAAAACCAAAAAAATTATTAATGTTAAAAAAGGTCAATTCCTAGCTCCATGGGATATGGTTAATGTAACAAAAAAAATTTCAGACAGTGGGAATAAAAATATTTTAGTCACAGAAAGAGGAGCTAGCTTTGGTTATAATACATTGGTCTCAGATATGAGATCTATTCCCATCATGGCAAAAAATGGTTATCCAGTGGTATTTGATGGAACTCATTCAGTGCAACAACCTGGTGGTCTAGGCGAAAAAAGTGGTGGTCAAAGAGAATTTGTTGAGTATTTGTCGAGAGCAGCAGTTGCAGTAGGTGTTGCAGCTATTTTTTTAGAAACACATCAGGACCCCGATAACGCTCCATCAGATGGTCCAAACATGGTACCCTTAGATAAATTAGACGAGCTAATTAATCAAATTGTAGAAATTGATAATTTAGTTAAAAAGTAATTAATGAGCAAAATCAAAAGAGTTGTAGCCAGACAGGTATATGATAGTAGAGGAAATCCTACTATTGAGGCTGAAGTATTTTCAAATAATTTAAGTGCGTCAGCAATTTGTCCCTCAGGTGCTTCAACAGGAACTTTTGAGGCTTATGAAAAAAGAGATAAGAATAATAGAAAATACCTAGGAAAAAGCGTTTTAATACCAGTTGCAACTGTTAATAAATTAATTTCAAAAAAATTAAAAAATCAAAATATTCATGACCAAGAGAGAATAGATAGTATTCTTATAAAATTAGATGGCACAAAACAAAAAACAAAGTTAGGTGCGAATACAATATTAGCCGTATCCATGGCTGTAAAAAAATTATCAGCAAAAGTTAAAAAAATACCTTTATTTAAAAATTTTATTGTTAAAAAAAATTTTAAACTCCCCTTTCCTTTGATGAATATTATTAATGGAGGTGCACATGCTGATAATGGCCTTAGAATACAAGAGTTTATGATTAGACCTGATAAAGCAAAATCATTTAATGATGCTGTAAGAATGTGTTTTTTAGTAATAAACAATTTGAAAGTATTATTAAAAAAAGCAGGTCACTCTATTAATGTAGGTGAT
>CACGED010000009.1 GCA_902571975.1 uncultured Pelagibacteraceae bacterium
AAGAGTTAAAAAATCAAATACAACTATTTGCGATGAATGTTCTGATACTAAATATTTTTGATTATATTTATTAATTTTTAAAGAGAAAAATATCAAAATCGCAAAAATTCCAATATTATACCAAATTGGCATTACCTGAACTATGTACCCATCAACAAAGGTAAATATAAGAGCAAAAAGAGTTGATTTAATTAAATAATTTAACTTTTCTCCTATAATTAAATTTAAAAGACTAATAGCAATACCTAAAGTAATAATTATTACAAAATTGAAATTTTTTAGCTCAACTCCTTGCAATGTTACTAAAATTTTCCAAATAGAAACCAAAGAAAATAAAAATATCGAAGAAATTAATGAGTAGTATATTAAACTTTTAGTTTTCATCTACCCTCTTACCTATTAATTTAAAGTAAACGAACATAAATATTAGCAGCAAAGCAACTATTACAATTGATACTGCTGATCCCATACCAATATCAGAAATAGTAAATCCTTGCTCATAAACATTTATTGGCAAAGTTCTAGTTCCAGATGCACCGCCCGTTAATAAAAAAATATCTTCAAATTTATTAAAGTTCCAAATAAACCTAATCATAAACAGAATGGATATCACAGCTGTTATTTGAGGAAGAGTAATATTAATAAATTTTTGAAAAGGACCGGCTCCATCCACTTCAGCTGCCTCATATAATTCTTTAGGTACTGCTTGAAGTCGAGCTAATATAAATAAAAAAGCTAAAGGAAAGTATCTCCAAATTTCAAAAATAATTACAGTTGTTAATGCTAATCGTAATTTAAGATCGAAACCAAAAAAGTTTATTGTTAAATATTTTTGACCAAGTAAATTTAAAGGTTCCTGGATGACTTGAAAATTCATCAGAAGATTATTTAAAGTGCCACTGTAGGGATCGAGTAATAACTCCCAAGTATACGCTAGAGCAACAACTGGACCCACATACGGAAAAAGCAAAACACTTCTCATAAATGTTCTTCCAAAAAACTTCTGGTTTACAAGTTGTGCAGTGAGTATACCAAATATAATTGAACCGATTGTGCCAAAAAAAGTATAATAAAAAGTAGTGGATAATAAATCAAAAAATTCATTTTGAAAAAATACTTTTTTAAAATTTTTTAATGTAAAATTAGTATTTAACAAAATATTGTCTGATTTACCTTTTAATTTTGGTTTAATAGTTTTTAATTCTTTTTTATTTATTGGTGTACCATCAGAACTCTTTAATAATATTTGAAAATTTTCCCTGTATTTTGCTTCCCAATTTCCAAATTCACAATTAATTTTATTTGATTTGACCCTGCATCTTTCATCTAAATTTATAGGCTTAATATTCTTAGGAAATTTATCTTGAAATTTGACGTCCCTTATTTCTAAAATTAACGAGCTATTTCTAAGTTTATAAATAACTTTTAATTGATCTGGGTTATCTTTAATGGATTTTACAATTTTTTTTGCTCTAGGCTCGGGGATCCTGATATCCTTTAATCCAACCTCTTTAAAACTTATCCATACATTTGCAAATATTGGAAATAAGATAATTGAAAAAACAAGGAAAACTGCAGGTAATATTAATATATATGCAGTTCTTTTTTCTATTTTTGAAAGTGTATCACTCATAAAAAAAGCGGATAATACATATTATCCGCTTTTATTTAAATTTAAATTACTAGATTAAAATTGAGAGAGTTTTTGATTGATCATATCTACTGCTTGATCAATATCAATCTGTCCATCAACATAAAGTCTAGTTATTCTATTAATAAACTTATTATTAATAATTTTAGAAGCTCTAGAAAGTTCACCTTCTTTTACACCCCATCTTTGAGCCTTATCTAATCCAGCAACGATATTATTTATAACATCCTCTGAATATAAGTCTGATAAAGGTGCTTTTCTATCAACTCCAACTGGCAATTTACTCCATGCTTTTGTAAATGCTTCAGGATCGCTTGAGTTTCCTCTTCTCACAGGAAATTTACCCTCTGGTGCGATTGAAAGTGTCTTTGTATAACCCTCATCCATTGAGTATTTAATAAAAGCACTTGCTTCTTCTGTATCAGCATCAGCAGTTATTCCAAAATATCTGACATCAGCCCAAGCAGCACCTTTTTTATTATTAGGACCACTCAAGTTTGTAATAAAGCCAGTTTTTGAAGCTAACTCACCAGATGTTGGATCGCTATTTATCGTTGGTGGAGCTGAATCTCTTAAGCCAGCTAATTCATCCATAATAAATGGAGACCAAATTATCATAGGAGTTTTTCCTGCAAAGTATAGTTCTCTAGATTGCTTCCAATATAATTCTCCTGGAGGACTTGCATTTGATATAACTTTATAAAACTCTAAAGATGCTTTTAGTTTTTTACCCTGCTTTCTTATTCCATCTTTTTTAACAACATTTACTCCATTTGCTAAAAGAACATGTTCTAAAACCTGACTCATAAAATTTTCATCAGTTTTTGTTGCGGCTACAAACCCAAACATTCCATCTCCAGAAAGTGCTTCAACTGCTTTTGTTATATTTTCATAACTTGTTGGTGGCTCAAGACCTGCTTTTTCAAATAAGTCTTTTCTATAAACGACCATTTGCGTCCAACCATCAACTGGTACAGCCGCTATTTTTGATCCTTTTTTAGCCATGTTTAAAGCGCCTGGCGCGAAAGTTTTTTTGCCAAGTTCTTTTACGACAGCGTTATTTGCATCAACATCCAATATTCCAGCTTCTGCCCAAGGTAATACATACTGTAATGTATGATAGATTACATCAGGTAGATCGCCCGCTGCTGCTGCTGCAGTTGCTCTTGTTCCTAAATCTTTTTCTTCTACAGGAATAACTTCAACTTTGATGCCAGTTTTAGCCTCAAAATCTTTAGCCATTGCTTCTTGTTTAGCCATTCTAGCTGGCTGAACTTCTGTAGTCCAAAAAGTGATGTCTGCGAAACTAATATTTGAAATAAAAAATATAAGCGCACAGACGTTTATTATTGTTTTTTTAATCATTGATTCCCCTCTTTCTTTGATTAATAAAAATAAATGTATCAGCGCGTTAAATAAATGACAATAGCTGATGAAATCACCTATTAATAAAAAGTGAAGAATTTATTATATTTTTAAAAATTAAATTTTTGATTATTTAGAATTGTTTTAATTAATTTAATCATCAAAGGAATTCTGCTTCTGTTTAATT
Source organism: uncultured Pelagibacteraceae bacterium (assembly GCA_902571975.1). Taxonomy (GTDB): domain Bacteria; phylum Pseudomonadota; class Alphaproteobacteria; order Pelagibacterales; family Pelagibacteraceae; genus Pelagibacter. The sequence continues at coordinate 3,204 of CACGED010000009.1, forward strand.
TCTTTAAGATAAATGGAGCTATTTCTCTTATAAGTTGTTCTCCCTCGACAGTATCATAAGGCATAAATTTTTGTTTTGCTTTTTTAAATGAGTATCCTTGCCCAAGGTAATTTCCCATCTTACTATTTCTTCCCCCAGCAGCACTTACATATAAATCGCCAACTCCAGCAAGACTTAAGACTGTCTCTTCTTTGCCTTTAAAATATTTGGTTATATATTTCATTTCTAATATTGATTTTTGGAACAAACTTGAGGACCTATTTAAACTTTGACCAGAGCCTATAATCATCGAGTAAATATTTTTAATTGCTGAATTTATCTCAACCCCAACAACATCTTTTGAAAATTCTATTAAATAGTATTTAGTAGAGATTATTTTGCCAATATATTTTGCTGTTTTGATGTTTTTGTTTGCAACAATAACACTTGTTTGATTTTTTCTGGCCAATTCTTTAGCTAAGCAAGGTCCTTTTAAAACAGAAATATTTAATTTATTATTTTTTTTTAAAAGTTGTTGAGAGAGTGTTAATATTGTTTTTGAATTTTTTTCATATTTAAGACCTTTAGTAAGTATAAGAATTGGTGATTTAATTTTAAATTTTTTTAATTCTTTTCCAATAAAATCAATACCAGATAAACTTAAAGCAATAACAATAAGATCATATTTTTCTCTAAATAACTCATTAGAATAGTTTTTAAAAATTAATTGCTTTGGCATTTTAATTTTTAAACTTGAATGAATTTTAGTTTTTGAAGATAGATTTTTAATAAATAATTTACTATAGGGCTCTGTAATTGTTACTTTATTCTTATTATCTATACATGGAATAGTAAATGCAGATCCCATAGCTCCACCGCCAATTACTAAGATGTTTTTCATATATAAATTAAATAGATTAAACTAGATATCTAATAACAAGTAAATTTAAATAAAAAATAGTTTAAATTTTATCAATTTATTTATAAAATAAACTTATAAATATGACTAAAGTAGCAATAATTGGATCTGGCCCGTGTGGACTTTCTATTTTAAGAGCATTTGAACATGAGGAAAATAAAGGTTCAAAAATACCTGAAATTGTCTGTTTCGAAAAGCAAGAGGATTGGGGTGGTCTTTGGAATTATAGTTGGAGGACTGGCTCAGACCAATACGGCGATCCTGTTCCTAATAGTATGTATAGGTATTTATGGTCCAATGGTCCTAAAGAATGTTTAGAGTTTGCTGATTATTCTTTTGATGAGCATTTTGGAAAGCCTATTCCATCTTTTCCACCTAGAGAGGTTCTATACAACTACATAATTGGAAGAGTAAGCAAAGGAAATTTAAAAAATAAAATTAAATTTAATACAAAGGTTACAAGTGTAAATTATATTGCTGACAAGTTTGAAGTTAGCTACCAAGATAAAGAAAACAATAAAATACTAAATGACAAATTTGATTATGTTGTAGTCTCATCTGGTCATTTTTCAGTTCCATTTATTCCAGAGTATAAAGGTATGAGTTCTTTTCCAGGAAGGATTATGCATTCGCATGATTTTAGAGATGCAGAAGAGTTCAGAGGAAAAAATGTAGTTGTATTAGGAAGTAGTTATTCAGCTGAAGATGTGGCACTTCAGTGCAATAAATACGGAGCTAAAAGCGTTACCATTGGATACAGACACAATCCTATGGGCTTTAAATGGCCAAAAGGAATGAAAGAAGTTTTTTACCTTGATAGATTAGAAGGAAATAAAGCTATTTTTAAAGACGGGACAGAACAAGAGACAGATGTTATTATCTTGTGTACTGGATATTTACACCATTTTCCATTCTTAGAAGATAACCTAGCTCTCAAAACTCATAATAGACTGTATCCACCTAAATTATATAAAGGTGTAGTTTGGCAAAACAATCACAAACTAATGTATCTTGGTATGCAAGATCAATTTCACACATTTAATATGTTTGATTGCCAAGCTTGGTTTGCAAGAGATGTTATTATGAACAAAATTAAAATCCCAGAAGCCAATGAAGTTGAAAAGGATATTCAAAAATGGGTTTCATTAGAGGAAAAATTAGAGAACCCAGATCAAATGATAGATTTTCAAACAGAATATACTAAAGAACTCCACGGAATGTCTGATTATCCAAAAATAGATTTTGAATTAATCCGAAAACATTTCAAAGAATGGGAACATGATAAAGTGAATGATATTTTAACATACAGAAATAAATCATTCTCTTCCCCCGTAACTGGATCTGTTGCACCAATTCATCATACTCCATGGGCTTCTGCAATGGATGACTCAATGGATACTTTTTTAAAATAATAATTTTTTTTTTATAATAAAGTTCTATCAACAGCCAATTTCCAACCATTTAACAATTTGTTTCTCAATTTCTTATTTATATTGGGTTTAAAAATTTTTTCTTTTTTCCATTTTCTTTTTATTTGATCTAATGATTTAAATACTCCAATTTGATATCCAGCAAAAAAAGCAACGCCTAGGGCTGTGGTTTCTAGTACTTTGGGTCTTTCTGTATTTATATTTATAATATTTGCTAAAAATTGTGAAAACCAATTATTTTCAACCATACCTCCATCAATTTTAACAATATTGGGTTTTAATCCATCTTTTCTCATAGCATTAAATAAATCATTGCTTTGATATGCTACAGACTCGATTACAGCTCTAACTAATATTTTCCAGTCACTGTCTCTTGTTAAACCTGTTATTAAACCTCTTGCATCGGGTCTCCAATAAGGTGCTCCCATTCCACTAAATGCCGGCACAATATATACATCATCATTATTTTTTTTTGATTGAGCTATTCTTTCAGTATCATAAGCATTGTTAATAAGTTTCAACTTATCTCTTAACCATTGCACCCCAGCACCTGCAATGAATATTGATCCCTCAAGGGCATAAGTGTTTTTTCCATTTAGTCTGTAACAAATAGTTGTTAATAATTTATTCTTCGAATAAATTTTTTTAGAGCCAGTATTCATTATTACAAATGCACCAGTTCCATAAGTGCTTTTGACCGAACCTTTTTCAAAGCAAGACTGTCCTACTGCAGCAGCTTGTTGATCTCCTAAAACTGCTGATATTGGTATTTCAGTACCAATAATTTTCTTACTTGTGAAGCCAAAATTATCAGCTGAATTTTTAATTTCCGGCAAAATATTTTTAGAAATTTTAAGCTTATTTAAGATTTCTTTATCCCATTTACTATTATTGATATTAAATAACATGGTTCTACTGGCATTGGTTGCTTCGGTTAAATGATGTTTTCCATTAGTAAGTTTCCAAATCAAAAAAGTATCAACAGTACCAAATAGTAAATTATTTGATTTCAAAAGTTTCTTAGCGTTTTTTACATTTTTTAATATCCATTGAATTTTAGTTGCAGAAAAATATGGGTCTATAAATAATCCAGTTTTTTTTCTAAAAATTTTTTCATAATTTTTCCTCTTTAAAATTTCACAGTTTTCTTGTGTTCTACGGTCTTGCCAAACAATTGCATTGTATATTGGTTTACCTGTTTTCTTATTCCAAAGAATAGTAGTCTCTCTCTGGTTAGTTATTCCAATAGTTAAAATTTTCCCTTTAAGTAAAGATGCTTTTTTAATTACTTTTTTTAAGGCCTTAAGAGTTGTCGTCCAAATTTCATTTGGATTATGTTCTACCCATCCATTTTTTGGAAAATATTGATTAAATTCAAACTGAGATATAAATTTTGTATTTCCTTCTAAATCAAATAAAATTACTCTAGTCGATGTTGTACCTTGGTCGATAGCAACAATAAAATTTTTCACAATTTTAGTCTATACCTAGATGTTTTTTTCTTTTACCTACCCAAGTTCTAATTAAATTATCAAAAATTAGTCCAATGAAAGCAACACAAATTCCAAGTGTTAATCCAATACCTGCCCCTTTTTTATCTGATAAAGCTTTTAAAATATACTGACCCAGATCCTCTGTTCCAATAAAAGCGCCTATAATTACCATAAATAATGCAAAAACTATTGTTTGATTAAGCCCTAACATCATGTGTGGAAATGCTAATGGAAATTCTATTTTAAATAATCTTTGAAACTTTGTAACACCTGACATCGTTGCTGCATCATGTAGTCCAGCTGGCACACTTCTAAGCCCCTCTATCGTGTATCTTGTTGCTGGTATAGTAGCATAAACTATTACTGCAATTAAAACTGAAGTATCTGTAATTCCAAAAAGCATCATTACAGGAATTAAATATACAAAAGATGGAAAAGTTTGGAATATATCGCAAACATTTAACATGAAGTTTGTTGAGTGTTTATTTTGAAAACATAAGGTTCCAACGGTAAATCCGATTGCGCACGATACTAATACACCAAAGGTTGCCATGTATGTGGTAACTAAAGCTCTATCCCACCAAGGGCTTAAAGCTATGAATAAAGTTAAACCACAAACAACTAAAGCTGATCTAATTCCACCAATTAAATATCCTGCTCCTACAACTAATACTAACGTAGCTATGGCAGGCATTCTCAGATACAAAGCTCTCATTGGTTGTAGCACATCTACAATTAGCCAAGTATTAAATGCTTTTATATATACGAAGAAAGTATCAAATATCCAGTCAACTCCTTTATTCCAAAAACCCGCTGTTGATATTCCTTTATTATGTGGAACTTCAAATAAATAATTATACCCATCTTTAAAATAAATTGATCCAAAGTAAGCTAATAGAATACCTGCTATTACTACAACGCCAAAGAATAAAGAATTTTTATTTCGTTGAAAAAAATTCAAATTACCAAAATAATCAACTTGTTTGTTAGCCCAAGCTAATGACATCTTATCTAATAGAATTGCAATCAAACTAATGCATAAACCTGCCTCTAATGCTAATCCAATATTCAACTGATTTAATGCTAACAATAAATTAAATCCTAAACCTTTTGCTCCAATAAATGCAGAGATAACTGCCATAGAAAAACAAACCATTATTACTTGGTTAACTCCTATTAAAATATCTCTTCTCGCTGTTGGGATTAATACTTTTGACATTAGTTGCCAGTTATTACATCCACTCATTCTACCAGCTTCAATTACCTCTGGAGGAACAGCTCTTAAACCTAATAAAGTTAAAAGTATCATTGGTGGAACAGCAACAATCATTGTTATAATTACTGCAGCATGGTCACCGACCCCAAAAAGAACTAGTGCAGGAACTAATACCGCATACTGGGGCATTGTCTGCATAACTAAAAGTATTGGATATAGAGCTTTTTCTACTCTTTTACTTTTAAATGCCGCAACACCTAAACCTAAACCAAAAATAAATGAAAGAGGCGCTGCAACCAATATAAAAGAAAGTGTCTGCATAGAAGGTTTCCATTGCCCAAATATTGAAATGTAAGTCATTGATAAAAGTGCATATATTGCCAACCCTTTACCTCCTAACTTATAAGCAAGTATTGCTGATCCAGCTGCTACAATAGTCCAAGGCAAGCCTGGTAGTTCTGCCCAAGGATTAGCATCAATCCAATCCCAACTAGTAAAAGCAACAATTGTTTCAAGACCACCTAATAAAATTTCTCTAATTAATTCTATTAGAAAAGTCATGAATGCAGTTAAGTTTCTAGTTATTTGTAAAACTAAAGGTCTAGTTTTGTATTCTTGCGTATCTTCATTCCAAAATTCCATTGGCATCCAATCATTCATTAAAAAAAATAATGAATCATTTATCCAAATCGGTAACCATCCAAGAAGTGGTGGTAACCTCCAAAAAACATCAAAAGCATAATACCTAACTTCTTTGCCTAGAAATACGAAGGCACTCTGATTAGGGTCTTTTATAAATTCAGCCTGTCCTCTTATAAATTTATATGTTTCAGGTACATCGATTGCAAAGCATAATGCAAAAAACACAACTAATAAAAACAACCATTGAAATAATTTTGGATATTTTTTTAGAATTTCCATAATTTAATTATTATTTTTTCTTCCTCCAAAAACTGTGTTAATAATTTTTGCAGGATTTATTGAGCCTACGACATTGTTTTTGCTATCTGTCACAGCTACTGTTTTTTCTTGAGTTAAAATTTTTTCAGCAACGTTCTCAATAATCTCATCTTTTGAAACTTTTAAATCACCTATATCAGAAGAGGTTTTTTCATCCATTACATCTTGAATTAATAAAACTTTTTCTCTCGGCACTTCCTCTGTAAATTTTCTTACATATTCTGTTGCTGGTTTTAAAACAATATTAGCAGGTGTATCTAACTGTTCAATTATTCCATCTTTCATAATTGCAATACGATCAGCAAGTTTTAAGGCTTCATCAAAATCATGAGTAATAAACATAATTGTTTTTTGTAATTTTTCTTGAAGTCTTAAAAATTCATCTTGCATTTCTTTCCTTATTAGAGGATCTAATGCAGAAAAAGGTTCGTCTAAGAACCATATATCTGGCTCAACCGCCAAGGATCTTGCAATTCCAACCCTTTGTTGCTGCCCTCCAGATAACTCTCTTGGAAAATAATTTTCTCTTCCATCAAGACCAACAAGTTTAACCATATCCATTGCTTTATTAATACTATCTTCAGTTTTAATACCCTTAATTTGAAGAGGAAAAGCAATATTTTCTAAGACTGTTTTATGTGGAAGTAGCGCAAAACTTTGAAAAACCATTCCCATTTTATTTCTTCTTAAATCAATAAGTTCCTTGTTATTTAAATTAAGCAAGTCTTGACCCTCAATAAAAATTTTTCCACCAGTTGCGTCTGTTAATCTAGAAATACATCTTAATAACGTTGATTTACCTGATCCTGATAAGCCCATTACAACGAGCATTTCACCTTTTGATACCTCAAAAGAAGCATTATTAACTCCTACAATACATCCATTATCTTGAAATGTTTTAGCATCAACATTACCATTTGCTTCTTTAAGCATTCTCTCAGCGTTTGCCCCAAAAATTTTATAAACAGATTGACATTTAATTACTGGTTCAGACATAAATAAAATTAAGGTTATACGAAATTCAGATAAAATAAAATCTCTATAATTTGTTACTTTTCCTCCCTAAAAATTTTTAATAAAATAAACTCTTGTATCAATACCTGTGCTTAAAAAACTCAAAGCTTCTCCACTTACTTTAACAGTTTCATCTACACCAACATTATTTCCACTTACAACGAAACCTGCAAAACATTTATTTTTTTCATCGTCCCATTTTACAAATGTTTCGTCTATTTTATTTCCATTAATTGTATAAATTTCATGTGCTCTAAAGTTTAAAAAATTTGCTCCCATTATTGCACGTTGAGGTATAAGTTTAGTTGCCTTGCAAACAGCTTCATATAATTCATCAGATAGTTTAAAATTATCAGTGCCATCAAACGAAACTAAAACTCCTGAAGGAAGGCTAGAAATTAGCTTATTAAGTTTTCTTTCTTGAGCTATTCTTTCTTCTTCTATTTTCATTTTAGCAACCAGTTCGTCACCTTCACCAAAAATATTATTTAAAACAAAAAAAGTTAGAAAGATAAGAATAATTATACCAACTAATCCACCAAATTGCTTAACTGGTTCTGACAATGTTTTAAAACTATTCTTGGAAACTTCCATTTTTCCAAATACCTTTTTTTTGTTTGCCATCTGACCAAGTAAAAGTACCTTCGCCGTTCATAAAACCATTGGCCCATTCACCTTCATAGGTTGAGCCATCAGGAAAAAATAAAATTCCTATACCGTTCCACTGACTTTCTTTAAATTGACCTTTGTAAATATATCCATTCGGCCATGTTTCAGTTCCTTGGCCATGTTTTTTCGTAGCTACCCATTCGCCTTCATAAGTTGTTTTATCTGTGTAAACCCACTTACCATAACCATTATCACAATTTCCCTCTTTACATCCTGTGCTTCTTGCTAATGCTAAAGAAGTGATTAATGACGAAAAAAGTATAAAAAATATAAGCTTTTTCATGGAAATATATTACACAAAATTTCTTAAAAAAAAATTAGACATTTTTTGATTTATTCTTACAGATATAAATTGAAATATTTTTCTCTGAATTTTCTGTATTTATATTTTTTGTAATTTCGTGAATTAATTCACCTGATTTTCTTGTAATTATTGCAGATTCTGAATACGTTTTATCATTGTTAAAGGCTTTAAACAAAACTACGTCCTTATTTACTATTTTGACATCAAAATTTGAATTTTGAGAGAAAAATTTTGATAATCCATTTACCATTAATGTACTTGGTTTATTTGAATAAATTTGAAATGAGTCCAAATTTTTAACATTTAGGTCCTCTGCTAAAAAAGTTTTATAATTATACTCTGAATTCTTAACAATTTTTTTTTCTAACTCACATGTAAACTCTAAATTTAAATTTTCACTAATACTTATGTCTTTTGCATAAGAAAAATTGAAAATAAAAAAGTTTAATAATATTAAATAAAATACTTTTACCATTAATTATTTGAGGTGATAAAAAAAATCTCCCCCAATATAATTGGGAGAGATCTTAAATTTATTAAATTAACCTTAATGATCGTGTGTAAATTCTTCCCACACACTCTTATTATCAGCTAACCATTTTTTTGCTGCATCTTCGTGAGTCATTTTGTCGACATCAACTAAAGCTGCCATTGCTCCAATTTGACTTGTAGAGAATGACATTTTTTTAAACGTTTTTGCAGCTGCTGGATGAGTTTTTGGAAAATCTTCATGTGCTGCTTTTTTCAAATAACCATCCGGAGAACCACATTTTCCATCTCCACCATCTTCTGGTCTACAACCAGCTGTGTATGGAGGGAAGTCGATAAATGTAAAACCAGCACCATCTGTAAAGTTTGGTGTCCAGTTAAATATGATAGTTCCTCTTCCTTCTTTTTTAGCTGCAGCTAACTCTGCCCAAAGTGCATCTGCACTTCCTGCAAATTTAACCCACCAAAGATCACCTAATCCAAGAGCATCAACTCTTTGAGGTATTAAATCTCCATGCCATGTTTGTGGTCCTTCTAACATTCTACCTTTTCCATCTGGTGAATCAGGTGTTGTGAAGTTTTTAGCACAATCAGGATTTTTTAATGCAGTCCAATCAGGTAGACCTGGGCATAAACCTTTTTCCACAACCCAGTTTGGATATCCCATATCTTCAAGAGTTCTTGCTTCGTGATCACCCATATCTAATAAACCACCTTTATCTAAAGCAGTTGTGAATGATTTACCAAATGCAGATTCCCATACTTCGTGAGATATAGTTACATCACCAATTCTGATTGACTCATAAACCGCTTGTGAGTCAGCATTTACGTACTTTACATTGTTCCCCATACTTTCAAAAATTCCGCCAATTACGTAAGCCATTACAATTTGGCTTGACCAGTTATGAGTTGGGATAACAATTGGTTTTTTACTATCTGCTGCGTTTGAAATCCCTGCAAAACTTACAAGAGATATCACCATAGCCGATAATAGAGATATTATTTTTTTCATTATTTCCCTTTCCTTAATATTAAGTGGATAAAGTATCCCCTCTATTAAAGTTACAGTCAACCAGCAAAATAGATACAAATGTATATATAAAATTTATATATAAATTTAATGATACTTTTGTATAATTTTTGAGTATTTTTTTAAAAAACATGCAAACAAGTTTAAATATTAAAGAACCTGGTTTAAACGTACTACCACCTGGAGTTGAAAGATATGTTGTCAATGCAGGTGGAATTACAGGTATACAAATATTTCCTGATGATGAAATTGAAATATTAAATAATGAGGGAAATCAAATTTGCGAAATAAATATTTTTGACAAAAACGGACGACCAGAATTAGGAATTTTAAATTTAAAAGAAAATAAAAATTCATCTGCAATAAAAAAAATACTTTTGAAAAAAGAGGAAAGTTCTTTGCAAGCATTACTACAATTAAAAAAAAGAAATTTGCAAATTGAAAAAGCTACCTCATCAATTCTCTTTGATAAAAATACTATTGCTGGAGAAAAAATAACTCTAAATGCAAAAGATAATTGTTATTGTATCTTTGCTGCTCCTGGAAACGATATGCTTGTTCATGATCAAAATCCACCTTCAGATTTGACTGTATTAGTTAAAAGAGCAAAAATTAAAAATTCTGAAAAAGAATTTTCAATAATCCCTGATCCAATTTACGATCCTGAATATGAAGTTAATATAGATAGAAAAACCGCAACAGGATATCAAGTTAAAGCTGGGGACTATATCCAAATAATTACACCAACAGGAAGACAATGTTCAGATTTCGTTGCTTACGACACGGCAAAATTAGAAAAAGGTATAGAGAGAGGTCTTGATTGGCAAACGACTAGAACTTTTATGGGAAATACTTTTCCAGGTCCTGGTTTATTTTCAAAATTTTATGATACTGATCATGAGCCACTTGTAGAAGTTATTAGAGATACTGTAGGAATACATGATACATTTAATTTAGCTTGCACCTCAAAGTACTACGAAGATTCAGGATATTTTGGTCATGCAAATTGCTCTGACAATTTAAATGATTCAATGAAAATGTATGGTGTCGAAGAAAAAAAAGGTTGGCATGCAATTAATCTTTTCTTTAATACATCTTCAGGAGGTCAAAATTCTGTTACATCTGATGAGTCTTATGCAAGGCCTGGAGATTACGTCATTTTCAAAGCGTTAAAAGATTTAACATGTGGAACAACTGCATGCCCTAGCGATATTGATAGCTGTAATGGATGGAACCCTACTGATATTTTTGTTAGAACTTATGAAAAAAGTAAAGAGTTTACAAAATCGTATGGTTTTAGAATGAAAACAGATTCAGAAAATAAACTTACAAGAAATACGGGTTTCTATGAGAGAACATCAAAATTAACTAGAAACTTTGTCGATGCTAGAGGTTTTTGGTTACCAAATGATTATACAAAACATGGTGTAATTAATGAATACAATGCATGCAGAGAAGATGCAGTACTAATTGACTTATCTTCGTTGAGAAAGTTTGAAATTCTTGGACCAGATGCTGAAGAATTAATGAACTATACATTAACACGAAATGTAAAAAAACTTTCAGTTGGTCAAATTGTTTACTCAGCAATGTGTTATGAAAATGGAACCATGTTTGATGATGGAACATTGTTAAAACTTAGTGATCATGGTTTTAGATGGGTTTGTGGTGATGAATATGGAGGTGAGTGGCTTAAAGAACAAGCGAAGAAAAAAAATTACAAAGTTCATATCAAAAATTCTACTGACCAAATAAATAATTTATCTTTACAAGGTCCCAAAAGTAGAAAAATTCTAGAAAAAATAATTTTTACCCCACCTACCCAACCTTCCATATCTGAATTGGAATGGTTTAGATTTACAATTTGTCGATTGGAAGAATTAAACGGAATACCATTAATTGTTTCAAGAACAGGTTATACTGGTGAACTTGGTTTTGAAATTTGGTGTCATCCAAGTGATGCTCCTACAGTTTGGGATAAAGTAATGGAAGCAGGAAAAGATGAAGGTCTGATACCAGCTGGTTTTGCGGCTTTGGATCTTTTAAGAATTGAAGCTGGTTTAATTTTATTTGGTAATGAATTTGACGGGCAACAAGATCCGTTTGAAGCTGGCATTGGATTTTCTGTTCCATTAAAATCCAAAACTGAGGATTTTATTGGAAGAGAAAATTTAATTAAAAGAAAAGAAAATCCTCAAAAAAAACTTGTAGGACTAGAGCTCATTGGTAAAGAGATAGCAAATCATGGAGATTGCGTTCATATTGGAAGATCTCAGGTTGGCATTATAACCAGTGGATGCATTTCTCCGACTTTAAATAAAAATATTGCATTATGTAGAATAGATGTAGGCCACTCAGAAATAGGTAATGATGTTGAAATTGGAAAGATAGATGGACATCAAAAGAGAATTCCTGCAAAAATTGTTGGATTTCCTCATTATGATCCAAAGAAAACTAAAGTAAGATCTTAATGGCTAAATCAACTAAGGATTTGTTAGAGTTTTGGGAAGATCAAATGAAGCTTTCACATACATCAAGTAACTATTTTTTTAGAAAATCACCTTCCCATTATCATATGATGCTTCTAGTTATGTCAGCATTTAAACAAAAACAAAATTTGTCAGTTGAGGAGCTTAAAACTAAATTATTTAAAACCTCTAGACCAAAATCTGCATTAATAATTAATGAAGCATGTGAAAAAGGTTTTTTTTATTTAGAAAAGACTGCTGAAGATCAAAGAAAAAAACATATAAAACCAAGCACTTCTTTTATTGAGGAATTTAACGACTATTTGTCTACTCTTAAAAATTTGAGTTTTTAACAGTCAGCAAATCCTAAGTTCTATAAGTTTTTATTTCTAAATTTTATATATAAAAAAAATTATATATTTAACCTTTTTCAAAAAATAATGTTTCACTATGTCATTACCGACAAAAGCTAAAGTAGTAATCGTTGGAGGAGGAATTCACGGTCTTAGTACTGCTTGGAAACTTTCCGAAACTTATAAAAATCCAGGTGATATTGTCGTGTTAGAAAAAAAAGATACCGCAGCTGGAGCAAGTGGAATTGCCTGTGGTGTGGTTAGAAATAATTATTTTCAACCTGCTATGAGAGAGTTAATGGCTCATTCCGTTTCAGTTTGGGAAAGTGATCCTAAGGCATTTAAATATAATGCGGTTGGTTATTTACAGATTTCACCAGAAGTAATGCATGCAGATGTTGCAACTATTTATGAACAACAAAAAGCAATTGGTTACGAGTCTGAATTTATAGAAGGTGAAAAAGATTGCATGAAATATATGAAAGGTATGTTTGGAGACTGGCAAGCACAAGGCATAACTTCTGTTCTTCATGAAAAAAAAGGTGGATACGCATTTAACAAAGATTCTATAAGAGCACTTGAAGATAAGTCTACCTCAAATGGTGTTGAAGTATTAAAAGGTGTAAAAGTTACCGGTTTTAAAAGAGGAAGTAATAGTAAAGCTGTAACAGGAGTTGAAACAGACAAAGGTACAATAGAGTGCGAACAGGTTGTTGTAGGTGCAGGACCTTGGGCTAGAGATTTTTGGAATATGTTAGAGCTTCCTAAAACTGCAAATATTAAAGATAAAGACGGCAAGATGCATGAAACTGATATGTGGAAATATTGGATGCTTCAAGAAGGTGTACTTGGTGTAGAACCAGATTTTTTAAAAATGGATAACGGCGAACAACCACCTGTAATTCATGTAGACTCAACAGCTCCATTATACTCAGATAAAACTAAAAAATTATTAACGGATAAAATTTGGGGAATATATTATAAACCAGATATTGAAGGACTCGGTGTCCAGGGTGGAACTTCACCTTACATAGTTGATAAACATTTTGATCAAGTAAACGTTGATCCATATGGAATAGAGTCCCCTGAATATCAGACAACAGAAGCTTTTAATGATATGTGGTGTTCAGCATTAGCTCATTGTCAAAAAAGATTTGAGGGAAAATCAGATTTATATAGAAAAGGACCTTCCGGGGGACTTGGATGTATGACGCCAGACTCTTTTCCAATTTTTGATAGATTTTTAGAAAACGTTTACATGATAGCAGACTCTAACCATGGTTATAAAATGATTGGAGTTGGAGAACTTGTTGCAAAAGAAATTCTTGGAACTGAGAGTGATTTATTAAAACCATTTAGATTCAACCGATACGAGAAAGGTGAATTACACCCAACATCTAATAGTCCGTTTCCTTGGAGCTAATTTATCTAAGTAGACAGATGATTTTTTTTCAGTTAACTTTTTGGTCTAAAAATTCTTAAGGGGGAATATGACTGATCTAGAGAAACATGTTAATCAACCAGGTAGAGCAAAATTAGTTAAACAAGTTAGAGCTAAAATCAACGAACTAAAAATTGATTATATTTTTTTTCAATTCATATCAGTAACAGGAAGAGTTGTTGGTAAAGGAATTCCTGCTGATCATTGGGAAAGAACATGCGAAAAAGGTTTTCAATTAGTTTATGGAGCAACTGCTAATTTATTCTTGGATCGTCACAATAACTACATAGGATATGGTCCTGAAGCAAAAGAGTTAGTTGGAATACCTGATCCAGAAACATTTTGCCAGTTACCTTGGGATAAAAAAGTTGCAAGAGTTTTTGTAACTTGTTTTAGAAATAGAGAAGAGAGAGAAAATCCAGGTGGTCACTTAACATCTGATTGTAGAGGTAATTTAAGAATTATTGCTAAAGAATTTAAGAAAAAACATGGTTACCAACTTAGAGTTGGAACTGAACCAGAAATGATGTGGTTGACTAGAAACGATGATGGAACTCCAACTGGTAAGGGCTTTTCTAAACCATATTGTTATCACATAGACCAATTCGAGTCCTTAAGACCAGTATTTATGAAAGTGATGGAATACGCAAGAGCTATGGGCTTTGATATGATCCAAGGAGACCATGAAGATGCCCCTGGACAACTAGAGTTAAATTGGATGTACGATGATGTTTTAAGAAATGCAGATAGATTATCTACTTACAGACAAATTTGTGCTCAGGTTGCAAGAGAATTTAATTTAATTGCATGTTTTATGACAAAACCTTTTATGGGAGTTTCTGCAAGTGGTTGTCATACAAATATGTCTTTGTGGACAGGTGGAAAAGACAAAGTAAATAAATTAGGTCATAAATCTTTACCAGGTATGGATGAAGTATTTACTTATGTAGAAGGTGGAACAAACACATTTATGCCTGATACAAAAGATGTTCAGTTGCCAGGTAAAATTGGCTTAAAATCTATTGGTGGAGTAATGAAACATCTTCCAGCTTTAACAGCAATCGGATCATCAACGGTTAACTCATATAGAAGATTGTGGGATCAAGGTTTTTGGGCACCAGTTTATGCGGATTGGGGATACCAAAATAGAACTTGTGGATTAAGAGTTTCAGCACCAGGTAGGTTTGAATATAGATCTGTAGATTCAATGCATAACCCATACTTAATGGGAGCAAGCTTATTAAAGGCATTTGATGATGGAATTAAAAATAATATTGATCCAGGAAAGCCCGAGTCTAGAAATATTTATGAAGCTCAAAAAGCTGGAAAAAATGTTAAAAAATTACCTTTAAGTCTTGGTGAGGCTTTAGATCGTTTAGCAGAAGATAAAGTTATTCAATCTGCGATGCCCGATGAAATGTATAAAATATTTCATTGGTATAAAAATGATGAATGGGAAAGATTTTTAGGTGCAACAACTCAATGGGATCTAGATACGTATTTGGATTGCCTACCATAAACAAATTTAGTTAAGGAGAAATATGTGCGGAATAGCTGGTCTTATTCATAGAGGAAAATCCTCTAATGTAGGGAATGAATTGCAAGCAATGCTTCAGGCCTTAAAACATAGAGGACCTGACTCAACAGGTTATGCTCTTTATGCAGATAACGATGGTCAAAACTTTATAATGAGATTTAAAGTTGGAGAAAATGTCGGTGAAGGTAGTTCTTCTATAAATGAAGACGAGAGTGTTTATGACAAAAGAAAAGAGCTTGTTGATCAGATGTTAAAAAGTCTTGGTGCAAAAGTTTTAAAAGAAGAAAAATTAACTCCCTACTCTTATAGATACGAAATGCAATACGATGAGGATTTAATGGATTTTTCAAAGAAAATTGAGAGTATCGAAAGTGTTGAAATATTGTCCATTGGAAAATCTCTTGAACTAATAAAAGATTTAGGAGACGCACAGGAAGTTTTAGATAGATACGATCTTGGCAAAGTGAGAGGAACTCACGCTATAGGTCATGCTAGAATGGCAACTGAGTCTGGTGTAGATATCAAATCTGCCCACCCTTTTTGGGGATATCCATTTAGCGATGTATCTGTTGTGCATAATGGTCAATTAACTAATTATTGGAATAATAGAAGAATGCTTGAAAATAAAGGTATGAGATTTATGTCAGAGTGTGACTCTGAATTAATCGCAGTTTATTTAGCAGAAAAAATGAGAAATGGAGCAACTCTAGAAGAAGGTATGAAGGATAGTTTATCAGGATTAGATGGTGTATTTACTTATTTTGTTGCAACAAAAGATTCTTTAGGAATGGCAAAAGATACAATGGCAGCAAAACCATTGGTTCTATACGAGTCAGATGATTTGGTAGCTATGGGATCTGAAGAGATAGCAATAAGATCTATCTTGCCCCACGAAATTGACACTTATGATCCTTTTGATGGAGAGGTAAAAGTATGGCAAATATAAAAACTAACGAGAATAAAACTAAAGCCCAATCAATGGGACTTCATAGTGAAGTCTTAACAGGAAAAACACAACAAAAATTTTTCAATCCAGATGAAGCAGAAAACTTTTATTATTGGGGAACTTATGATGTAGATTTTAATAAAAGAATTGATCTTGATGTAAATGATCTAGATTGCAAAGAGGCAAACAAAAAAATTGATGAGCTTATGAGTCAAGGTTATGGAACAATAGTTATAAAAAACCCACAAGGAAAACATAGTTTAGGTGTAGGAGTATTAAATAAATTGAATTTAATATTTGAAGGAAGTTTGGGTTATTTTGGTGTTGGTTCTATTGATGGCCCAACAGTAAGAATTAATGGCAGAGTTGGATGGTCATGTGCAGAAAATATGATGGCAGGAAAAGTAGTAATAGAAAAAAATGCAGGATCATGTTTTGGTGCAGCAGTTAGAGGTGGAGATTTAATATGTAAAGGCAGTGTTGGTGCTAGAACAGGAATTGATCAAAAAGGTGGAACAATTATTGTTGGGGGTGACGCTGGAGCATTCACTGGGTTTATGATGCAAAGAGGTAGAATAATAATTTTAGGTAATGTCGGTATAAACCTAGGAGACTCTATGTACGATGGAACTATTTATGTGGGTGGAAAAATTGGATCATTTGGTAGTGATGCGATTGAGTCGCCTATGACAAAAAGTGATGTAGATTGGATTAAAAGAAAACTTAAAGTCGCTGAAATTGGTGAAGATTTTGATATTTCAAAAATGACTAAAGTTGTTGCAGGTAAAAAATTATGGAATTACGACGCTTTAGAACCAACTGAGAAAAAAGGAGCAATTTAATGGCAAAGAAAAAAAACGGAAAATCAAATGGTCATTCCAATGGGAATGGTGGAAGTGAATTCTCAAAAAGAAATAAAAGTTTACTAGGTTATAACGCTATATTTACACCTGAAGTAATCGACGACATTCATATTAAGGCTCAGTTAGGAAGATACCGAATGAGAGGTATGGCTCTGATGAAAAAAATTCCTACATTTGACGATTTAGTTTTTTTACCTGGCACTCTTACAAGATTTGTAATTGAAGGTTACAGAGAAAAATGTGAAACAAAAACTATCATTGGTCCAAGATGTGAAAACCCAGTAGAATTAGATATACCAGTTTATATTACAGGTATGAGTTTTGGAGCTTTATCGTATGAAGCAAAAACAGCACTTGCAAGAGGAGCTACTATGGCAGGTAGTGCAACATGTTCGGGTGAAGGTGGAATGATACCTGATGAAAGAAGATATTCAGAAAAATGGTACTATCAATGTATTCAATCAAGATATGGATTTAATCCTCATCACGCACAGCTTGCTGATGGAATTGAAGTTTTCATTGGTCAAGGGCAAAAAGTTGGAATGGGTGGCCACTTGATGGGTCAAAAAGTTACTGACCAAGTAGCAGAGATGAGATCATTACCTGCTGGTATTGATCAAAGATCTCCTGCAAGACATCCAGATTGGTTAGGACCAGATGACTTGGCTTTAAAAGTGCAAGAATTAAGAGAGTTGACAAAAAATAAAGTTCCAATTCAATTAAAACTTGGAGCAGCAAAAGTTTATGATGATGTGCGTATGGCAGCAAAATGTGATCCTGACTCTATTTATCTAGATGGTATGGAAGGCTCAACAGGTGCTGGTCCACACATCGCAGCAGCAAACACAGGTATACCTGGAATAGCTGCAATCAGAGAAGCAAGAAGAGCAATAGATGATGTTGGAAAAACTGGTAAAGTTACTCTTATTTATGCAGGTGGTGTTAGAGATGGAGCAGATATGGCAAAAGCACTAGCTCTTGGAGCAGATGCTATTGCTATAGGTACTGGAGCTATGATTGCACTAAACTGTAATAAAGAAATTCCAGAGTCTAATTTTGAAAAAGAAATGGGAGTGCCAGCAGGTCATTGTTATCACTGTCATACTGGTCGTTGCCCAGTTGGTGTTGCTACTCAGGATCCTAAGTTAAGAAAAAGACTTAATCCAGATGAGGCAGCTCTTAGAGTATATAATTACTTACATACTATGACACTAGAGGCCCAATTATTAGCTAGAGCTTGTGGTAAAACTAATATCCATTCATTAGAGCCTGAAGATATGGCAGCTTTAACAATGGAAGCTTCTGCTTTAGCAAAAGTACCTCTTTCTGGTACAAATCATACAGTAGGAGTAGACGATTTTCATAAAATATAATTATGCCTAAGAAAAAAAGTAAAAAGTCGAGCAAAAAAACAGTTAAAGGTCAGTTAGGTAAAAAGAAGGAGACTGCTCGAGAAAAGATGATAGGTCAAACTATTGGTTATAGGTATGACGTAAATTTATTACCAGACTATTCAAGGATTACTCCATTCTTAAAAAAATATATCGAAGCAATGGGTTGGGATGATTTGAATTGGTTGGAAGATGTTCATATGGGTTACGAGGAAGATAGACCTGCAGTTTTTGATAGAAATGCAAATGGTTGGGTAACTATTCCAAAGAAAATTAAATTACCAAATAACCAACAAGATAGAGACATGATAGCAAGAGAGCTACTAGTAAAATTTCAAATGTCTCCTAATCATCCTTTAGTAGATTTAAAAAAAGCATATCGAAAATTTTAGAATCATTAGCAATTTATATATACTAATAGTTGTAGACTAATAAATTAACTGCGTGTTAATTGTTTTATTTAATGTTGATCAAATTAATCCAAATAATAGAATTTCCATAATTTGTTTAAACAATTGGAGGTTAAATGACTGACGAACTAGGTGCATTGACAACCATATTTACAGAATTTTACTACTGGATAACAGTAGTACTTATGTTTTTGATCCATGTAGGATTCTGTATGTATGAAGTTGGAGCTTCCCGATACAAACATCATCAACATACATTAATGAAAAACACGATGCTTATACCTTTGGTAACAGTAACTTGGTTTTTATTTGGATGGTGGATCTATTGGGCTTTTCCAACAGGACCAGGTCTTGCACCATCAATAATGACAGAGAGTACAGCTTTAATTACAGATGACTCAGCTTTTAGTGCTAAGTGGTATTTACCAACTAGCGATCTTATGGCAGTAAATTTGGGTGATCATATAAGTGGAGTATTTTGGGCTGCATTCTTATTATTCTCATGGACAGCTGCTTCGATAGTATCAGGTGCAGTGATTGAAAGAATTACAACTTTTGCTTTTGGAATTCTTGCAATTGCGATCGGATCTGTATTTTGGAGTATAGATGCTGCATGGGGATGGCACTTTGACGGATGGATGTTAAAAATACTTGGATATCATGATGCGTACGCCTCGGGGGTAATTCACGCAATTGCTGGTGGGTTTGCTTTAGGTGTTCTTGCAGTTTTGGGTCCAAGAATTGGAAAATTTTCACCAAGTGGCGAACCTAGAAACATCGGACCAAGAAATCCCTGGTTAGTAACTGTTGGATTATTTTTAATTTATACAGGTTTTTGGGGTTTTTACGCAGCTTGTAATATTCCAATTTATGACTTGGGACCAGAATACGGTATGGAAGGTGTAACTTACTTTACCGCAACTAACATCTATGTAACCCCAACAACACTTAGTGGTATTACCATGAACTTCTTGATGTCGCTATCTGGAGGATTGTTAGCAGGATATGTTATATCCAAAGGTGATCCATTCTGGACTTATTCTAGTGGTCTAGCTGGAATAATATGTGCTTCAGCAGGAAATGACTTATATCATCCAATTCAAGCATTAATAATTGGAATGATAGGTGTAGTTATAGCTTACAAAATGCATTACTGGGTTGAACGTAAGTTCAAAATTGATGATGCAGTTGGAGCTGTAGCGGTACATGGTTATGCTGGTTTTGTAGGACTTGTAATATGTGGGTTTGTACTAAATGGATACCCTTCTTCAGGATATAGCGTTGGTGCTATGTGGGATGGAAGCAATTATGCGGCCATCAATCCTTTAGGAATGTTTATTGGTGCTATAATCATGTTCTTTGTTCTAGGAATGATACCAGGTTATATCATTGCTAAAGTGTTAAATGGAATGGGCAAACTTAGAATCCCTAGGGAAGTTGAGTTAGCTGGTTTGGACTACGAAATAATGGAGGAGGCAAAAGAAGATGAAAAAATTGTTGCTTCTTCAAGTAGTTAAAGGAGGATAATATGGCTACAGTATCTAATTGGATAGATCATCTGAATAAGCCTGCAGAAGAAGTTGCGGGTGCAGTTTATCCAGGAGTAGGATCAGAAGGTATATTGGTTCTCGTACTTTTTGTTATTTGGATCGGTTGGACTGTTGTAAGTTCTAAGCAGGAAAGTGATAAGCTTTCAAAACTTGCAAGAAGAAAACCAAGTTCAAATGCATGGAAAAGTAATGTCACCGATGGATAAATAAAAAATAATAAGGGCGCATGAATTTAAATGCGCCCTTAAAGTTAAGCATGGAAGACAATAAAAAAAATTTAAACAAAACACCAAGCAAAATGGCTAGATTAGCATGGCCAAAATCCAAATATGGTGTCTATGCCGCAATCATTATTATTGTAGTAATTAATGTGCTTTATTATAAAGACCAATTATTATCACTACTTTAAAACTTATATATGTGTGGGATCGTTGGAATTTATCTAAAATCTAAAAAATTTGAAAAATCCTTAGGAGGGATGCTTTCTAAAATGCTAATCAGCATGGAGTCTAGGGGTCCTGATAGTGCAGGTTTTGCTATTTATAGCAGTGATAAAAATAAAAATTACAAATATTCTATTTGTTTAAATGAAATGAGTTTCGAAAAATTCAAAAAAGAAATTAAAAAGAAAGTAAAATTTTCAAGTGTAGAAAAGAATTCAGACCACATAGTTTTAAAATCTATCGAAAAACCTAACAAAATTCTGCCTATTTTAGAGAGTTATGAGAAAATATCGTTAATTGGTTACGGGAAATCTATTGAAATTTTCAAACAAGTTGGAAGTCCAAGTAATGTTGTAAAAAAGTTTAATCTAGATAATTTTTCAGGAACTCATGCGATTGGCCATACGCGAATGGCAACAGAAAGTGCAATTACTACAAATGGATCTCACCCCTACTCTACAGGAGAAGATGAATGTTTGGTTCATAACGGATCGCTATCTAATCACAATAACTTAAGAAGAAAATTGAAAAAAAATGGTTCTAAGTTTAATTCTGAAAATGACACTGAAGTTGCAGCTGGATATATCTCCGATAGTCTTAAAAATAGAAACTTAAAACAAACTTTAAAAAAAGGTTTAAGCGAACTAGATGGGTTCTACACTTTTATTGCAGGAACTCACAGTGGTTTCGCAGTTCTTCGTGATGAGATAGCTTGTAAACCTGCAGTAATAGCTGAAACAAAAGATTATGTTGCAATTTGTTCTGAGTTTCAAGCAATGGCACATATGCCTAATGTGAACAATGCAAAAATTTTTGAGCCTGAGCCAGGTATAGTTTATTCTTGGGGAAAATAATGAATCTTGATTTAAAAAAATTGAAACTAAGATCAGTAAATGAAAAACTACAAAGTATTGATAGAAAAAAAAATAATAGAAAATTTACTATATCAAATCCTGAAGGTAATCACGCTATATGTGCGGGTCTTACAGAGAATATTGATGTCACTATAAAGGGTCATGTAGGATATTATTGTGCAGGTATGAACCAAAATGCAAATATTATAGTCGATGGAAATGTAGGCACAGGTGTAGCAGAAAATATGATGTCTGGAAAAGTTCATGTTAAGGGAAATGCATCACAATCTGCAGGAGCAACTGCTCATGGCGGCACATTAATTATTGATGGTGATACTAGTTCAAGATGTGGAATTTCAATGAAAGGTATTGACATAATAGTTAAAGGTTCAGTTGGTCATATGTCAGCCTTTATGGCTCAATCTGGAAATTTAGTCGTTTTTGGTAATGCTGGTGAAGCCTTAGGAGATAGTTTGTATGAAACAAATATATATGTAAAAGGAAAAGTAAAATCTTTAGGAGCAGATTGTGAAGAAAAAAAAATGGATAAAAAACATAAATCAAAATTAAAAGAGCTTTTGAAAAAAGCTGGATCAAACATTAAACCCGATCAATTTAAAAGATACGGTTCTGCAAGAAAACTATATAATTTTAATATTGATAATGTATCTAACTATTAATTATGAAAAATAAAACTATACCTCGTCAATCCTGGACCTTTGATGAATACACTAACTCTGAAATAAGAAGAGCTGCTGAGACTGGAATTTATGATATTAGGGGTGGTGGTTCTAAAAGAAAGCTTCCACATTTTGATGATTTATTATTTTTAGGTGCTTCAATGTCTAGATATCCTTTGGAAGGATATAGAGAAAAATGTACAACAAATGTAACTTTAGGCACAAAATATGCAAAAAAACCATTAGAGCTTGATATTCCAATTACGATAGCGGGTATGAGTTTTGGAGCATTGTCCGGTCCAGCGAAAGAGGCACTAGGAAGAGGAGCAAGCGCAGCTGGAACATCTACCACAACAGGTGATGGAGGAATGACACCAGAGGAAAGAGGTCAATCCAAAAATTTAGTTTATCAACTTTTGCCCTCAAGATATGGGATGAACCCAAATGATTTAAGGAAGGCAGATGCAATTGAAGTAGTGATTGGACAGGGTGCAAAGCCAGGTGGTGGTGGAATGTTGCTTGGACAAAAAATAGATGATCGTGTTGCA
Organism: uncultured Pelagibacteraceae bacterium; assembly: GCA_902571975.1. GTDB lineage: Bacteria > Pseudomonadota > Alphaproteobacteria > Pelagibacterales > Pelagibacteraceae > Pelagibacter. Next base: position 26,191 of record CACGED010000009.1, read on the forward strand.
GAAATGAGAACTCTACCAAAAGGTATTGATCAAAGATCTGCGTGCCGTCATCCTGATTGGACTGGTCCAGATGATTTAAAAATAAAAATTTTAGAATTAAGAGAAATTACTAAATGGAAAGTTCCAATATTTATAAAAATTGCTGGAGCAAGACCTTACTATGATACCGCATTAGCAGTAAAAGCTGGAGCAGATGTTGTTGTCTTGGATGGTATGCAAGGCGGTACAGCAGCAACACAAGAAGTATTCATTGAAAATGTAGGCCAACCGACTTTAGCTTGCATAAGACCTGCTGTAGATGCTTTGCAAGATTTAAATTCGCATAGAGAAGTTCAGCTTGTAATTTCAGGTGGAATTAGAAATGGCGCAGATGTAGCTAAAGCTCTCGCGTTAGGAGCTGATGCAGTATCCATTGGGAGTGCGGCCATGATCGCAATTGGTGATAATGACCCGAAATGGGAAAAAGAATATGAAAAACTTGGAAGTAAAGCTGGAGCGTACGACGACTGGCATGAAGGAAATGATCCTGCAGGAATATCAACTCAGAAACCAGAGCTAATGAAAAGATTAGACCCAAAAAAAGCAGGTAGAAAATTATCAAATTATTTAAAGGTCATGTCTTTAGAAGCACAAACTATTGCACGAGCATGTGGAAAAAATAGTCTTCATAATTTAGAACCAGAGGATTTATGTGCGTTAACTGTTGAAGCTGCAGCAATGGCTAGAGTTCCTTTGGCAGGAACTAGCTGGGTGCCGGGTATAAAAAAGAAATAGTTATTGATAGTTAATAAATAATTCGTAGTATATTTATTAATGCCCAAAAATTTATCTAATATTGCTAAATCAAAAAAAATTAAATATTTTTTAATAAGTTTTGTTGATTTGTTCGGTGTATTAAGATCTAAATTAGTACCCGCACAAGCAATAAAGGAGATGCAAAAAAATGGTGCAGGATTTGCTGGATTTGCAGCTTGGCTTGATATGTCACCAGCAGACTCTGATATGTTCGCTGTACCAGATCCAAATAGTTTAATTCAATTACCTTGGAATAAAGAAGTAGGTTGGCTTGCTTCAGACCTGTGGATGAACGGTAAACCTGTCGAGGCATCACCAAGAGTGATGTTAAAAAAGCAAATAAAATTACTATCAAATGAAGGTTACACTATGAAATCAGGTGTTGAGTGTGAATATTTTCTTATATCACCTGATGGAAGTTCTATAGCAGACCCTAGAGATACTCAATCTAAACCTTGTTATGATCAATCAGCTTTGATGAGGCAATATGATTTAATAAAAGAGATATGTGATTGCATGATTACAATGGGATGGAACCCATATCAAAATGATCATGAAGATGCTAATGGCCAATTTGAAATGAATTGGGACTACACTGACTGCCTAACTACAGCAGATAGACATACATTTTTTAAATTTATGGTTAAGTCTATAGCAGAAAAGCATGGCTTAAGAGCAACATTTATGCCAAAACCATTTGAACAACTGACGGGAAACGGATGTCATGCGCATATTTCCCTATGGGATAAGAAAAAAAATAAATTTTTAGATAAAAACGACAAACTTGGGCTTAGTAAATTAGCATACAATTTTTTAGGTGGTGTAATTAAAAATGCAGGTTCATTATCAGCATTCTTTAATCCAACTTTAAATAGTTATAGAAGAATAAATGCACCACCGACAAAATCTGGTGCAACATGGTCACCAAGTAGTATTTCTTACACAGGAAACAATCGAACACATATGATTAGAGTTCCAGATCCAGGAAGATTTGAACTTAGATTAATGGATGGATCAGCAAATCCATATTTACTACAAGCAGGAGTTTTAGCAGCAGGTATAAATGGCATTAGAAAAAGAGTTAATCCTGGAAAACCATTATTCTGTAATATGTATACTGATCACGACAAATATCCCAAATTACCAAAATTACCAAATACATTAGAAGATTCCTTAGAAATGTTAAACTTTAATACAGTCATGAAAAATGCTTTTGGAAAAAATGTTTTAAATAGTTACATTAAATTAAAAAAATCTGAAATAGAAAGTTTTAAGTTAAAAGAAAAATTTGATAAATTGAAACCTATTACAAAGTGGGAAAGATCTAATACTTTGGATTGTTAAAATATGTCTATTAATTATAGTCATATTAATAAATTTTCTTCATTTATAAAAAATAAAAATTATTCATTCAGTAGAGAAGAAATATTAAGTGTATTAAATAAAGAAACTATTGATAAGGCATTTAATACCATATCTAGTTGGGAAAATTATGAATCCACTCCCCTACTCAAATTAAATAAACTTTCAAAAGACCTTAATCTAAAAAATATCTTTTACAAAGATGAGTCTAAAAGGTTTGGACTAAAATCTTTTAAAGCTCTTGGAGGAGCTTATGCAGTTGCGGAAGTTTCAGCTGGAAGAAAGGATGTAGTTGTTGCAACAGCAACAGCAGGAAATCATGGAAAATCAGTTGCCTGGGGTGCAAAAAGGCTAGGAATTGTATGTAAAATTTTCATAAGTGAATTTGTAAGCGAAACAAGAGCTGACGAGATGCGAAAACTTGGAGCAGAGGTGACAAGAGTAAAGGGAAATTACGAAAATTCTTTAGATGAATGCATAAAGCAATCTAAGGAAAATGGTTGGGAAATTGTACAAGATGTTGCCTGGGAGGATTATCAAAAAGTTCCAAAACTAACCATGGCTGGATATTCAGTGATGATAGAAGAAATCTCAAAACAAACTGATCATTATATAACACATATATTTCTTCAGGCAGGTGTAGGAGGCATGGCCTCTGGTGTAATAGCAGGAGTTGCCAGATATTTTAAAAGAATTCCAAAAATTATTGTTGTTGAGCCAAAAAATGCAGACTGTGTATTAAAGAGTATTGATGCAGGTAAACTTACTAGAGTTGAAATAGAAAAAGAAAGCATTATGGGAGGAATGTCATGTGGGGATGTATCATTAGTCCCATGGCAAATTCTAAAAAACTCAGTAAATAATTGTTTAAGTATTCCTGATGACGACATACCATTATCAGTAGCGATGTTAGCTAAGGAATACTTTGGTGAGGATAACATTGTTGCAGGAGAATGTTCAGCACCTGCTCTAATAAGTATAAATGTTAGTTGTAATAACGTACAAATTAAAAAGGATCTTGAATTAGATATGAATTCGAATGTTTTATTAATTGGATGCGAAGGTGATACAGACATAAAACTTTATAACGAACTTCTGTCAAAAGGATCAGAACAGTTGTCAAATGGATAGTACAGCACTCGTTTGGATAAGAGATGATTTTCGAATACAAAATAATGATGCGCTGACTTATGCTTCAAACAAGCATGATATAGTTACGGCAGTATTTATTTTTAATAGTAGTATTTTTGATCATAAAAGAGAGGCTCAAAAGTGGTGGGTAAGTAAATCCTTAGAAAATTTTAAATCAGATTTAAAAAAATTAAATATTGGATTGGAAATAATTAAGGACGACGAAATAAATTTTTTTTCTAAAATAAAATCTAATAGTAAAATATCTGTTTATTGGAATAAAGTTTATGAGCCTACCGAATTAGAAAAAGATAAAAAAATTGGGACTTATTTTTCAAAAAGAAATATTGATTTTAAATTTTTTAAAGGCAACGTTCTTAATGAATATAATAAAATTACAAAAAATGATGGCACACCTTTTAAAGTCTACAGTCCTTTTTGGAGAAATGCAGAGCAATTTTATTTAGAAAGACTGCCTGATAAAATAAGCAAAGTTAAAAAGTGTAAAAAGATAAACACATTGTTTAAAAACCAAATAAAAACTGAGGATATTTTACCTAGATCTGATTGGTATAAAAAATTTGAAAAGTATTGGGTACCTTCGGAGCAAAAAGCTCATGAAAATTTAGATAATTTTGTTAACAAAAGCATACTTAATTATGGTGTTGATCGTGACTTTCCATCAATTAAAGGAACATCATTGCTTTCTCCATATATTAGAAATGGACAAATTAATGTTGGAGACATTTGGGAAAAGTGTAAGAAACTTAAATCAAATAATGTGAGTGTAAAAAAATATACTAATGAAATTGGTTGGAGAGAGTTTTCGCACAGTCTCATAAATTATTTTCCACAAATGCTAAAGGGAAACTTAAGAAAAGAATTTGATAAGTTTCCATGGGTAAATAATTCTAAATTTTTAAATGCATGGAAAAAAGGAATGACAGGTTATCCAATTGTAGATGCTGGAATGAGAGAATTGTACGAAACAGGATGGATGCATAATAGGATTAGAATGGTCGTTGGATCTTTTCTAGTGAAGCATTTAAGAATTAACTGGAAAGAAGGAGAAAAATATTTCAGAAATTGTCTTCTTGATTTCAATGAAGCAAACAATGTTGCACAATGGCAATGGGTAGCTGGTTGTGGCGCTGATGCAGCTCCATATTTTAGAATTTTCAATCCTATTTTACAGGGTGAAAAATTTGATAAACAAGGAGATTATGTAAAAAAATGGGTTCCTGAATTATCAAAAGTTCCTTTAAAATATATTCACAAACCATGGGAAATGGAAAAAAAATATCAAGAAGCAATTAATACTATCATAGGCTCGGACTATCCAATGCCGATTGTTATTCATGAGAAAGCTAGGGCTGATGCTTTGAGTGCTTTTCAATCAATTAAGAAAAAAAATTAGTCTCCAATAAAATGATGAATTACAGTTCTTGTTGTTGCATCTAACCTGTGTTCAAACAAATATAAACCTTGCCAAGTTCCTAGTAGTAATTCACTATCTTTTATACTTAAGGAGATTTGATTATTAGTTAATGCAGATTTGATATGGGCTGGCATATCATCTTTTCCCTCAGTTGTATGGACATACAACTTGTTGTTCATAGGCACCAATTTATCAAAATAATTAATTAAATCTTTTTGTACATCTGGGTCAGCATTTTCTTGGACAATTAGTGAAGCACTAGTGTGTAGGATGCTGAGATTAATAATTCCATTTTTAAAGTTTTTATTATTAATCCAATCTATTGTTTCATCAGTAAACTCATAAAGTTTTTGACCATTTGTTTTAATTTTTAAATTATAAAATTCTTGTTTCATAAATTAATTGAAATTTTGTGATGTTAATTCATATAAACGACTTACTGTTCTTTTGAAGGGTTCTTTCATGCTATCAGCAGTCTGGAGTAAATTTAATTCAACTTCTGATTTGATCATCAATGGTATTTTTTTTTCATAAATAATATCGATAAAAGTAATAAACCTTTGTTGCTGATTAGAATTACTCTCATTAAAATTAGGTAGATTTTCAATAAAGATAAAATCACTTTCGTTAGCAATTTCAATATAATCCTCAGATCCAAGATTTCTATTGCAAATTTCATCAAAAGATACCTTCAGAACTCCTTCATGAAAATTTTCAAATACTAATTTACGACCCTTCACATCTAAAGTCTTAGTGGTTTGTTTTTTATTCTTTGAAGCTTTTCTAAAAGATTTATTAAACTTAAAATTAGATGAGTTATCTATTGGTGATAAGAACCGACTCAAATTTCCATTTTTTGTAGCTCTATAATCTTCCTCAATATTAAGTTCTAATTCAGAGCAATTATTTTTTAAAATATTTAAAAAAGGAATGAATTGGTCTCTTTGTAATCCGTTTTTATATAAATCTTTAATATTCGTATTTGAAGAAAAAATAACTTTTATTTTTTCATTAAATATTCTTTCAAATAATTTACCTAAAATCATAGCATCAACAATATTTGTTACTTGAAATTCATCAAAATATAATATTTTTGTTTTGTCACTTAAATTTTTAACAAATTTTTCTAACCCATTGTTATTTCCTTTTTTTTTATTTTCAAAAATAAAGTCGTGAAATTTAACCATAAACTCATTAAAGTGTAATCTTGATTTTTTTTCTTTTAAATTTTCAAAAAAAAAATTTAAAATCATAGTTTTGCCTACACCTACATCGCCAACTAAATAAAAGCCTAATTTATTTTTTTTTTCATTAAATATTTTTTTAAAAAAAGACTGTTTAAAATTAAGATTGTAATATTCGTTTAATTTTTGGACTATTTTTATTTGATTTTCGTTTATTTCTAAGTCTTTATCTTTGCAGTACTTTAGATATGATTTTTTCAAACTCATTTCTTTGTTTTAAAATCTATACCATATTCGGATCTTGGTCCTTTTCTCAATCCATATGGGCCTGCTAAAAAAATAGTCATTGGTCTAGTACCTGGCTCTAAGTCTACCCTGTGAAAATTATTAGCAGATCTAAACCCTATATACCCTGGTGCCCGCCACACTTTTCCTGTTTTTAGTGTTTCCCAATATCCTCCTCTTAAAATGATTGTGATGTAAGGAAACAAATGATTATGAACACCATCACCATGATCATCGTCTAACATTTCGTGGATTAGTATGTTAAATGGAAACCACTTTGGTCTATGACGGAATAATAGATAATATCTATTCATCCATGGTTTTGCTTTTTCAAACTCTGGGTGTGATGGTCCTCTATCAAATACTACTTTTTTTCTACCAAGTTTTTCTAAAATCTTCAAAAACATTATTTTGTTCTGGCTATAGCATTGTCTTTTATCAAATACATACTGTTGTTAAATACAAAGGGTCGAGAAATTTTTGACCCATGTATTTTTGTAATCTTTTCTTGTACACCTGTTGTTGAATTAACTGTTAATAATCGGCCGTTATTTAATGAGACGAATATTTTATATTTTCCGTGGATAAACCCTGTTGGTTTTAAATCTTTCCTATTTTTAAAGTTGGTTAAGATATCTGTAATTCTTAAAATGTTACCAGTTCGATCGTCTATTACAAAAAGGTAACCTTCATTAGAAACGGTAAAAATTAAACTTTCAATTATAGTTGGCCTTAAACTCGAATTAATTGATTGTGTCCATTTAATTATTCCTGTTCTTGCATCTATTGCAAAAAATTCATTTTTATTATTTGAAAAATAAATTGTATTATTTTCAAAAACTAAGTCTGAATTTTCCAGACTAAATGCATCTTGATATATTAAACTACTTTGCGTTGGTGTCTGCCAAACTAAACTTCCATTATTTACATCTAACGCAGTAACATCTCCTAGATTATTAATAAAAAAAATAATTTCATCCTTTAAAATTATTGAGAGTTTTTTTTGTGATTTTATAAAAGAATTATCTGTTTTAAAATTCCACAATTCTTTTCCGTCCTTAGTAGAAATGGCTCTAATAATGTTATCGAAATCTATTGTTAAAAATTTATCTTTATAAACTTTGATATCAGAATTAAAAGACGATGAACTATATTTGGACCAAATAACTTTTCCGTCATTTAAATCAATTGAATACATTTTTGATAAATTATCATTTACAATCAAACTTTTGCCAGCTTGAGCAAAATATAAAATAGGATTAAGTTTCTTTTCTTTTTTATTATAATTATTAATCTCCCATATTTTCTTAAGATCTTCACTTAACTTGATAATTGAACCTTTTCCATTGAAAAAAATAACATTTTCATTTTCTGTAAAAAATAATTCAGGCTGATTTGAATCAAATTTTTTAATTTTATTTATTTTATATGTTAAAAATTTATCAAGATTAGAGTCGAAATTAATATTTCCATTACTATTGCTGTTATTTTTTTGAAAAGGTTTTAATTTAAAAGTATTTAACTTCTTAATCTTTAATTGTTGGTTAAATTCTTTTTCAATGGGCTTATTTTTTTTAAAAATATCTATTAATTTATCATTATCTACTGAGTCCTTTTTTGAAAAACTACAATTTGATAAAAATATTAAAATAATTATATATTTAATAGCTTTATTCACTGAAATTTGATCGTAACCTTCTTTGAACTTCTAATTTTACTTTTGGACTAACGTTTTCCATTTCTACAATCTGATTGAAAAATTCTTTAGATTTCTGCATTTGGTTTTTTGATAAATAGAACTCAGCCATAAGATATAATGCTTGGGGTTTCCATATACTCTCTGATTTTATTACTGGATTAAGAATATTTAATAATTCGTTTTCTTGAACAAAGTCTGAATTAAATAGTCCCTTTTTATAGATGGTTAAATTTTTAATTTCTTTATCAAGCGATACTTCATTTATAAGAAGGTCGAAATATGAATTTATTTCATCACTTGAGGTAATTAAATCATTATCAAGTAAGAAAAAGAAAGCTAATGGGGAATATGTTTTATCTTTAGTGTTTATGATTTCTATCAGATTATTATTTATATTTTCTTTTTTATCTGTCTCAAAATTTGTAACAATTGAATTAAATTTATTCGCTAGCTTTTCTTTACTACTAGACTTGAACTCTTGATAACCAAAAAAGGTGATCAATATTAAAATTATTAATATTAATAATGTTATTAATTGTTTTCTTTTTGAAATTAAAAAATTTTTTAATTTTTCAACTCTTGTATTTGTATTAATAATTTCTATTTCCTCATCCATTGATCATATTCCTTAGAACATATTGTAAGATACCACCGTTCTTATAGTATTCTAATTCATTTTTAGTGTCTATTCTGCACAACATTTTAATTTTTTTAATGTCACCTATCGCATATTTGATCTCAACCTCTAAATGATCACCTGGATTAATTCCTTTCTCAAGACCTAAAACTGATATTAATTCTGACCCTTTTAAGTTTAAATTCTGTCTATTCATGTTTTCTACAAACTGCAAAGGTAAAACACCCATTCCTATAAGATTTGATCTATGTATTCTTTCAAAACTTTCTGCAATTACAGCTTTTACACCTAATAATTTTGTTCCTTTTGCTGCCCAATCTCTTGAAGAACCAGTTCCATATTCTTTTCCCCCAAACACAACTAAATCTGTTCCTCTTTTTTTGTATTCAACAACTGCATCATAAATAGGCATTACTTTTTCTTCAGGATATAATTTAGTGAAACCTCCCTCTGTTCCTGGAGCCATTTCATTTTTAATTCTAATGTTGGCAAATGTTCCTCTCATCATTACTTCATGATTTCCTCTTCTTGCACCATAAGAATTATAATCCTTGGGCAAAATTTGATGCTTCATAAAATAGTTTCCTGTTGGGCTTTCTTTTTGGATGCTTCCAGCCGGAGATATATGGTCTGTTGTTACCATATCCCCTAAAATTAATAATGGTCTTGCATCTTTTATTTCCTTAAAACCCTCTGGTTCATCAGGTAAATTTTCAAAGAATGGCGGTTTTTTTACATATGTAGAGTTTTCTTCCCAATTATAAATACTTCCTTTGTCCACTTTAATTTTTTGCCATTGCTCTGGCCCCTCTGAGACATTTGAATATCTATTAACAAACATTTCTGGGTTTAAAGATTGCTTAAGAGTATCCTCAATATCTTTGTTAGAAGGCCAAATATCTTTTAAATAAACATTTTGTCCTTTGATATCTTTACCTAGCGGATCTTTATACAAATCCATTCTCATAGATCCTGCAATTGCATAGGCTACTACAAGTGGAGGTGAAGCTAAATAATTTGCTTTTACTAATGGAGAGATCCTTCCCTCAAAGTTTCTATTTCCAGACAAAACTGAGACAGCGTATAAATTATTTTCTTTAACAGCATCAGTAATGTTATCTGGTAAAGGTCCAGAGTTACCAATACAAGTTGTACAACCATAACCAACTAAATTAAACCCTAATTCATCTAAATATTTGCTTAAACCAGCTTTATCTAAATAGTCAGTAACAACTTGTGATCCAGGTGCTAATGAAGTTTTCACCCAAGGTTTAACTGTTAAACCTTTTTCAATTGCATTTTTGGCCAACAATCCTGCACCAATTAATACATTTGGGTTGGAGGTATTCGTACATGATGTAATAGCCGCTATTAATATATCTCCATCTTTTATCTCAAAATCTGTGTCTTTAACTTTTGCTACTGTTGGATCAGTTTTTTTACATATATCTTCAAAAACTTTTATAAAATTTTTTGATGCCTCTGTTAAAAGAACTTTGTCTTGTGGTCTTTTTGGCCCAGAAATTGTTGGAACCACTGTAGACATATCTAGAGATAAAGTATCAGTAAAAACAACATCTTTGCTTACCCACAAATTTTGTTCCTTTGCGTATTTTTCTACGATTTGAATATTCTCTTTTGATCTTCCTGAAAATTCTAAATATTTTAATGTTTCTTCATCAATTGGAAAAAATCCACAAGTAGCACCATACTCTGGTGCCATGTTTGCAATAGTTGCTCTATCAGCAAGTGTTAGATTTTTTAGACCTTCTCCATAAAATTCTACAAATTTTCCTACAACACCTTTGTCTCTCAACATTTTAACCACTGTTAAAACTAGATCGGTAGCAGTTGTACCTTCAGGTAGCTTATTTTTCATTTCAAATCCAACTACTTCTGGTATCAACATTGATATAGGTTGTCCTAGCATACCTGCTTCTGCTTCAATTCCTCCAACACCCCAGCCTAGTACTGATAAACCATTAACCATTGTAGTATGACTATCAGTACCAACAAGCGTATCTGGAAATAAGTATTCTTTATCTTCAAATTTTTCGTTCCAAACTACTTTTGATAAATATTCTAAATTTACCTGGTGACAAATTCCAGTGCCTGGTGGGACAATTCTAAAATTATTAAAGGCTTGCTGTCCCCATTTTAAAAAAGAATATCTCTCAAAGTTCCTATCAAACTCAATATCAACATTCTCTTTTAATGAATTCTTTGTTGCAAACTTATCCACTTGAACAGAGTGGTCGATTACAAGATCAACTGAAGAAAGAGGGTTGATGGTATTTGGATCTTTGTTCTTTTCCTTAACTGTATCTCTCATTGCAGCAAGATCAGCAACAGCTGGTATACCTGTATAATCCTGCAGAAGCACTCTTGCAGGTCTATATGCAATTTCTGTTTTGGATTTTTTTGAATTTAACCACTCTTTAATCGCTAAAATCTGTTCTTTATTAACTGTCACGTTGTCTTCATATCTAAGAAGATTTTCAAGTAAGACTTTTATTGATTTTGGTAATTTATTTATTCCCTCTAAGCCATTTTTCTCTGCTTCTTTAAGCGAATAAAAAGAATAATTTTTTCCATTTACTGATATTTCTTTTAGACAATTAAATGAATTTTGGTTTCCTGGTTTCATATTTTTAGTAATAAAAAGTTGCTATACAGCTTAATAAGAGTGCCGACATAACATAATTAAACCATTTAATAAATTTCTCATTTGTCGCGAATTTCCTCATAAATTTTCCAATTATAGTCCAAAAAATAATACTAATAACTGCAAACAAAAAGGCAATGCTTAATAACCAAATTGAATATGAAATAAAATTACCACCAGATTCTACATAGGTAGAGACTGCAATTATAGCAACAATTACTCCTTTAGGATTTAGAAATTGATATAGAAATGTTTCAACAAAATTCACAGGTTTTAGATTATCATTTTCGCTTGATGATTTTGAAAATGATATTTTGTATGACAAATATATTAAAAAAATTGTTCCTGTTACAATCAAACCTTTTTGAAGTATTGGATAAAGCTTAAATATATTTATTAAACCAAAATTTATTACTGCTAGCATAAATGTAAATCCAAAAATTACTCCTAACATTAAAGGAATAGTTTTTTTAAATCCGTGATTAAACCCAGAGTGAGAGGCAACAATATTATTTGGTCCTGGTGAACAGCTCGTAACAAACATAAACAAACATAGAGACAGTAATTCGGGGTGCATGTTTAAGCTACAGGCAAACCATTTTCTACTTTTTGGGATGGGTGAACAAGAACAACTTTGCCTTCCTCATCTATAGAACCAAGTATTAAAACCTGAGACACAATTCCTGCTATATTTTTTTCAGGAAAATTACATATGCCAATTACTTGTTTTCCGACTAGATTTTCCTCATTATAATAATGAGTTATCTGTGCTGATGATTGCTTGATTCCTATATCTTTTCCAAAGTCAACCTCAACAACTAGAGATGGTTTCCTTGCTTTTTCATTTTTTTTTACCGATATTACTGTTCCTACTCTGATATCTACTTTATCATAAATGTCGTAGGTTATTTGTTCTTTCATAGATTTAATATATAATTAAAAATAAATGAGTACAGGAAATAATTTAGAAGAAATATATAGTAATTCAATTAAAATACTAAAAGATTTAATTGCATTTAAAACTGTATCTGGTGAAAACAATACTCAACTAATTGACTATTGTGATAACATTTTAAATTCATTGGGTGCAGTATCCTTTAGAACATATGATGAAGAAGAAAAAAGAGTAAATCTATTTTCAACTATAAAAGCTAAAAAAGAGAGTAACAAAAAACCAATAATTCTATCTGGTCATACTGATGTGGTTCCAGTTTCTAAAGGATGGGCAACAGATCCTTTTGATGCAACAATTAAAGAAGATAAACTATTTGGAAGAGGCTCATGTGATATGAAAGGATTTATAGCATGTGCATTGGCATATGCTCCTATTTTCTCCTCATCAAATTTGGATCGAGATATTCACTTCTCATTTACTTTCGATGAGGAAACTGCTTGTAAAGGTGCGCCTATTTTAATTAAAGAATTAAAAAAAAGGGAAATACATGATTGTATTTGTATTGTGGGTGAACCAACTAATATGAAAATAATAGATGCACACAAAGGATGCTATGAATATACTACTTACTTTGAAGGTCTTGCAGGTCATAGTTCTCAACCAGATAAAGGTGTAAGTGCAGTTGAATTTGCAGCAAGATATGTAAATAAACTCTTAGAATTAAAAGAAAAACTTAAAGAAAGACAGCTTAAAGACTCTATCTTTGATCCTCCATACTCAACTTTACAAGTTGGTGGGATTTTTGGTGGCATAGCACATAATGTAATCGCTGATAAATGTCATGTGAACTGGGAAACAAGACCAGTTGTTAAAGAAGATGGAATTTTTTTAAATGACGAAATAGATAAATTTACAAAAGAAATTCTTTTACCCGAAATGAAAAAAATTTATCCAGAGTCTTCAATTAAAAAACATATTATTGGTGAAATAACGGGTTTCGATAGAATTTCTAACTCAGAGGCGTGTGAATTTGTTTCAAGTATAACAGGTGATAATTCTAGAGAAGTAGTTTCATTTGGAACAGAAGCAGGACTATTTCAAGAAATTGGAATAAGTACAGTTGTATGTGGACCTGGATCTATAAAGCAAGCTCATAAGATTGATGAGTTTATAAAATTATCTGAAATTAAAAAATGTATTAGTTTTTTAGATGGTGTTAAAAATAAATCTTTGAATTAATTCCAACCACCTATAGATTTTACTTCTAAAAATTCTAATAATCCTTCTTTCCCACCCTCTCTTCCTATTCCAGAGTGTTTAAATCCTCCAAATGGGGCGTCTACAGCAAGTGAAGCCGTATTTGCAACTATCATCCCAGATCTAAGTTTTCTTGCAACTCTTTTAACTTTTTCTTGATCTTCAGTTTGAATATAGTTTGTCAAACCGTAGGGAGTATCATTTGCGATTTCTATTGCCTCTTCTTCTGTTTCAAATGGAATTACTGATAATACTGGACCAAAAATCTCAGTTCTGGCAATTTCCATATTATTATTTACATCGGCAAAAACAGTTGGCTTTACATAATAACCATCTTCAAAACCATCAGGTTTTCCAGGTCCTCCTGCTATTAAATTAGCACCTTCGTCTATACCCTTTTTAATTAAACCTTGAATTTTATTATATTGTGTTTCTGATATTACTGGACCTATATGGTCACCTTCTTTTTGAGGAATATCAACTTTATATTCGTTAGCAAATTTTTTTAATCTATTAACTGCATTATCATAAATTGATTTTTCTATAAGCATTCTTGTAGGTGCATTACACGATTGACCTGAATTTCTAAAACATCTTGCAGCTCCTCTTTCAATTGCTTCGGAATCTGCGTCTTTAAAAATAATATTTGCTCCTTTTCCGCCTAATTCAAGACTTACCCTTTTAAAGTCTTTTGCTGCGTTTTGAGAAATTAAAGCTCCTGCTCTTGTTGAGCCTGTGAATGATATCATATTTACATCTTTGTGACTGGTCAGTGCATTACCAGTAGTTTCTCCGTCTCCATTAACTAAATTAAACACTCCTTTTGGAAAACCTGCCTCATCAATAAGTTCTGCAAGTATTATTGATGATAAAGGTGCTAGCTCAGAAGGTTTTAAAATCATAGTACACCCTGCCGCTAAAGCTGGGATTACTTTTAAACAAACTTGATTCATTGGCCAATTCCAAGGTGTTATTAATACACAAACTCCTTTGGGTTCATAAATGATTCTCTGATCTTGTGCGTGATCTCCTAAAGGTTTTTCAAAATCAAAAGCTTTAAGATACTTTATAAATGATTTTGTATGACTGGCTCCTGTGCCAGTTTGTAGTTTGGATGCAAAATCTTTTGGAGCACCCATTTCCATCATTATTGCTTCTGTAGTGTCATTCCATCTTTTTTTATATAGCTCATAAAACTTTTCTAATAGCTTAATCCTCTCCTCTTTTTTTGTGAACCCCCAAGTTTGGAATGCAGTTTTTGCAGCTGATACTGCATCATCAACATCTTCTTTTCCACCCAGTGAAATAACTGCACAACTTTTTTCTGTAGCAGGATTTATTACTTGAATATCTTTAGAATTTTTTGGCTCTACCCATTGACCATTTATATAAAAATTTCTTTTTTCTAACATACATTAAGCTATCTGTTCTTTAGGCTTTTGCAAACAAATTTGTCAATTCATAAACAATTGTTGCGGCAGCTAAAGAAGTTACTTCTGCATGATCATATGCTGGTGCTACCTCAACTACATCCGCTGAAACTAAGTTTAAGCCTGACAATCCTCTAATAACATTTACAATTTCTCTTGTAGTCATACCTGCTATCTCAGGTGTACCAGTTCCAGGAGCAAAAGCTGGATCTAAGACGTCTATGTCTATCGATAAATATAAAGCATTGTCTCCTACTCTGTTTCTAATTCTATCAACTATTTTGTCTATACCCTCTGTTTGAAATTCATCACAATGAATTATTTTAAAACCAAAACTTTCATCATTCTTAATATCTTCCCTACTATAGAGTGGGCCTCTAATTCCAACGTGCATTGATGCATCATCTAAAAATAAATTTTCCTCTCTGGCTCTCCTAAATGGTGTACCGTGTGTGTAAGGTGCTCCAAAATAAGTATCCCAAGTATCTAGGTGAGCATCGAAATGGACTAATGAAACTGGACCTTTATTTTTTTTATTAATTGCTCTAAGCAATGGAACAGCTATTGTATGATCGCCGCCAAGACTAATAATCCCTCCTACTTTATTTAAAAGATCTGTAGCACCAACTTCTATTTGTTTTATAGCTTCATCAATATTAAATGGATTACATGCAATATCTCCTGCATCAGCAACTTGTTGTACTTTAAATGGTTCAACATCGTAACTTGGGTGATAATTTGTTCTCAAATGTCTTGAAGCTTGTCTTATACTTTGCGGTCCAAATCGTGCTCCTGGTCTGTAACTAGTTCCTGAATCAAAAGGAACTCCAACAATTGCAACATCACAACTTTCAACGTCTCTTAATTCTGGTAATCTAGCGAATGTTGATGGTCCCGCATATCTTGGTACTTTTGTTCCACTTACTGGTTGGATTGGTTTTTTATTTTTATCTTTCAATTTTTAGAGATATTTCTATGAATAAATTCAGCTGCTTTTTTAAAATCATTGATATTTTTTTGATACATAGAAACCTCTTTATTCGAATTTGAAGAAACTAGAATTATTATTAAAGCAATTATAATAGCTGCAGCATAATAAAATGGCATTTTTTTCTTCCAAGATATTAGAATTTTTGTTGCATTGTCTGCTTGTTTTTTTGTTGGTCTATTTGCCATAATATTAGTTTACCAGAGGTTTACCAGTTTTCAATGTATGTTTAATTCTATCTTGGGTTTTTTCTGTCTCAATAAGCTTCATAAATGCATCTAACTCTAATTTGTATAGATCATCCTCTGATAAAGTTTTTTCTAAAGTAGTATCTCCACCACTTAAAACTTTTGCTAGTTCTTTTCCAACTTCCATGCCATGATCAAGAATAATTTTTTCATTGTATAATTTTTCTAACATTTTTACCATTTTGTCATAAACGCTTTTTCCTGACAGTTTAAATGTACATTCCTTTGGGGGAGAAAAATCTTTATTATTTTGAATTATCTCTTTAGAAACCTGTAATAAACTATTTCTACTCATTATTTTTTTATCCTCTGGTCTTAAATATTTTAAAGGCTCAGCTTCAATTGGTGATGTAGCAGTTTTAGCATATCCAATAATATCAAATACTTTTAAAGAAGCATAATCAGGATCATTTTTAGCTTCTTCAGCTTGAGACCATCTCCAAAGCATTTCTTTACATCCTCCACCTGCTGGAATTAATCCAACCATAGTCTCAACTAAGCCAACTACAATGTTTGTATGGGACGCAACAAAGTTACTTTGACATAAAACCTCAAAACCACCACCCAATGCCAACCCTGATGGCGCTGATACAACTGGATACTTAGAATATTTTAAATGTTTACAAGTCTCTTGAAAATATTTAACAAACTTTTCAATAGACTTAAAATCTCCTTTATCTGCAAAATTCATTGTGTAAGACAAGTTCACACCTGCTGAAAATTGCATCGCCTCATTTATTATAATTAAAGGTTTGTCAGTTGCATTTTTTAAGCTATCCATCGAGTCGTAATCTAAAGCATTAGCCTTAGTTGTGAATTCAACAATATTAAAATCATCAAATCTATAGGTTTCAGCAGAGTTATTTTTATCTAATTTAGTTGCCTTTGGTTTTATTTTTCCTAAAGTTTCTAAATCAGTATATTGTTGTCTTTCACCATAAAAGTTTTCGTCTTTACTTTGAGATAAGTTTTTAAGAAACTTATTGTTTTCAAATGTATCTATTCTTTCGAAAAAATCCTTAACACCAATTTCTTTTAACATTTCAAAAGGTCCCTTAGACCAGTTAAACCCTAATCTCATTGCTTCATCGATATCATTAAATTTATCTGTAATACCTGGAACTAAGGATGATGCATATTTAATGATTTTTGAAATTACAGACCAAGCGTATTCACCATATTTATCTTTTCTGTTTATAAGACCAACAATATCCATTTTTTCTGATCCTAAATTGAACTTTTTAGATAGTGAATATTGACCTGTTTCTAAGTTTATACCCTCTAGAATTTTTTTATTATCAGACTTATTCATTCTGTAGAAACCACCTTTTCCTTTTCTTCCAGTGTAACCAGTTTCTATAAGTTTTTTAACTAATGGTATTTCTTTTGCTACAATTTGAAAGTCGTCAGTTTCTGGAAGTTCTTTTATAAAACTTTTTAAAACATCAGCCATCAAGTCAATTCCTATTAAATCATAGAGACCAAAAACACCTGTTTTTGGTATTCCCATTGGTCTTCCAAAAACAGCATCAGCTTCTTCAATAGTTAATTTCATTTTAAAAGCTTCAGTCATAGCCACTTGCATAGCGTAGACACCAATTCTATTTCCTAAAAATCCTGGAGTGTCATTACAAATTAATGCTCCTTTTCCTAAATCTTTTTCACAAAAACTTTTAAGCGAGTTTATTTGATCTAAATCATTATTTTCATTTTTTACAATTTCTAACAAATCCATATATCTGACTGGATTAAAGAAGTGAGTTATACAAAAATCTTTTTTTTCATCATCTAAAAGTTTCTCTGAAAGAACTTTAATTGGAATAGAAGATGTATTTGAAGAAACTATTGATCCTTTTTTTCTTTCTTTAAAAATTTTTTCATAAATATTGTGTTTAATATCAATTCTCTCAACGACAGCTTCAACTATCCAGTCTGCTTCACCGACTTCATTGAAATTATCATTAATATTTCCAACATTAATATTATTTATATTTGACTTATCTATTAACAAAGGAGGTCTAGACTTTAAAATTCTTTCTCTAGCTTTTTCAGAAATTTCAGTGGTTAAGTCTAACAATGTTACTGGAACATTTGCATTACATAATTGAGCAGCTATTCCACTACCCATTGTACCTGATCCTATGACTACTACTTTATTAATTTTCATAATGAGAATAAAAGTTTATAATGAATATCTTATTCAAGAGCAACTTAAAGGCTTTAAATATTTTAGTATTATTATTTAATTATTTTTGTAATTGATGGAATTATTGCCACTGCAAGAGCAATTTTGAATAATTCACTTGGTAAAAAAGGATATAGACCACCAGCTAAAGCCTTTTCATAACCGATAACTGAGCCCAAATAACCCACCCCAACAATAAAAATAATAGAAGTTGCTACCAAAAGAGAAAATAAACTTTTGATATAAGAGTCGTTAAAATTTCTTTCTGCTAAATAACCTACAACACCCGCTGCAATGGTCATTCCGTAAAGATAGCCAGCTGTTGGACCTGTTAAATAAAGTAATCCACCACCTTTTGCAAAAACTGGAAGCCCAATAGCTCCTTCGAAGAGATATAGTAAGAGTGTAAAAAACGCTAACTTTGAACCAAATGTCATTCCAATTATAAAAACTGCAAAAGTTTGCATCGTCATTGGAACTGGCCAAAATGGAACTTGAACTTTTGAGGAAAAAGTTAGGATAAGTGTACCTATTAACATTAAAGAAATATTTTGAAAATAAATATTTATTCTAAAATCAGATAATAAATTTTTAATCAATGTAGAATTATTTTTCATCCTAGAGGGTATTTAAACATACTTAAATACAAATTTAAAATAATAAATATAAAACTTTAATTAATCTGGTCTTTTTGTAATTCTTTTAGTGGTATGTGGCATCTGATGGAGTTTCCACTGTTAGTTATTTGCCATGGTGGTACCTCATTTTTACAAATATCACCTAATATTCTTGAACATCTCCCTTGAAAACTACATCCTTTTTTAGGTGGTTTTTCTTCTACAATATCTTCGGCAACTAATTTTGGTTTGATATCTGGATCTGGTTCCAACACTGCTCCTAATAAAACCTCTGTATAAGGGTGTGATGGAAATTGATAAACATCTTTTGATGGTCCCACTTCACACAATCTCCCTTGATAAAGAACAGCAACTCTATCACTTATAGCTCTTACAACAGCTAAATCGTGAGAAACAAATATATATGTAGTTCCAAAATCTTCTTTAAGTTGTTGTAACAAATTTAATACAGCCGCCTGAACTGATACGTCTAATGCAGATGTTACCTCATCACATAATATAATATCTGGTTTAGCTGCAAAAGCTCTTGCAACTGCAACTCTCTGTTTTTCACCACCAGATAATTGTCTAGGGTACCTAGACATATAAAATTCTCCAAGTCTTACTTTTTGTAATAGGTCTATAATATTTTTTTTTAATTCTTTACCCTTTAAACCAAAATATAACTTTAATGGTTGTGCTATTATTTCTTCAACAGTATGGTTTGGGTTTAAAGACTCATCTGGATTTTGAAAAATTAATTGTATGATTCTTAAATCATTGGGATCTCTCTCTTTAAGATCAGACGATAAATTTCTATTTTGATCAAATTTTATTATTCCACCTTTGGTTCTGAGTAACCCAGCAATAGATTTAAGAATTGTTGACTTTCCACTACCTGACTCTCCAACAAGAGCTATAGTTTCACCCTTCTTAATATTAATATTGATATCTTTAACAGTTGGGTTGTCATCAGAAATTCTATTTAATACTTGGTCTAAAAGTTTTTGCTTAGCGTAACTTATTGAAACTTCTGAAAGGTTTAATATTTCTTTATCCTGTGTACTTGTCTTAATTTCATTTACAGTTTGATTAACCTGACTGTCATTCATTAAACTCTTATGATTAAAACATCTTACACTAGTGTTTAATTCCTTTAAGTACTCAAGTTGAGGTGAGTTATTTTTACATTTTTCTTCTGAAAAATCACACCTATCAAAGAAACTGCAGCCCCTATGCATTGTTCCAGGTTGAGGTTGGCTACCAGGCATTGATTGTGGAAGTCCTGCTAGTGATAATTTTGGGATAGATTTGAGCAAACCATAGGTATACGGATGAATTGGTTTTTTAAGAATTTCTCTTGAGGGCCCTTCTAATACTATTTCACCGGAGTACATTACGATAATACGATCACTTACCTGAGCTATTGCTCCCAGGTCATGGCTTACATAAACCATTGATGTTCCTGTATCTTTAGCAATGAAATTTAGCAGTTCTAAAACGTGAGCTTGTGTTGTTACGTCTAAGCCAGTAGTGGGCTCGTCTAAAAGAAGCAAATCAGGAGTTCCAGCTAATGCCATTGCAACAGCAACTCTTTGTTGTTGTCCTCCTGAAAGTTCATGAGGATATCGAAGAGCAATTGTTTCTGGTGAAGGAAGTCTCACTTTATTTAACAATTCAGAAATTTTTTTTTCTCTTTCTTCCTCTTTTAAATCAGAATGCAACTGTAATGCCTCATCAATTTGATAACCTATTTTTAAATTTGGTGTCAATGCCTGCCCAGCATTTTGTGGTATCATCGCAATTTTTCTACCTCTGATTTTTTCCAAATCTCTATTTTTCATTTTTAAAAGATTTGAGGAATTGAATTCACATTCTCCACCAATAGTATAGAGACCGTGTTTGACATACCCCATCATTGCTAGTGCAAGAGTACTTTTTCCAGATCCAGACTCTCCAACAATACCAACTGTTTCACCTTTTTGAATATTTGTGCTTATGTTTCTTAGAATTAAAATCTCTTCACCTTTTTTACTTTTAAATCCAATAGATAAATTTTTTACTTTTTGAATTATTTCATTCATTTTTAAACTGGAGCTTTTGTTGATCTATCTATACCTAATGCTTTAGCAAAAGCATCAGCTGTCAAATTGATGCCAATTATTAAGCTGCTTAAACCAACTATTGGAGCTATCACTGACCAATAAGCAAAAGACATTAAACCTCTGGCGTTTGATATCATCAATCCCCAATCTGGAGTTGGAGGACTAACACCAAAACCTAGGAATGATAAAGAACTAAAGCCAAGTAGCATCCATGACCATCTCATCGCACCTTCAACTAAAATTGCATCTCTTACATTTGGAATTATCTCATTCCATATTATTGAAAAATTACTATGACCTCTCGCTCTAGCGGATACAATAAAGTCTTTTGCAATAACATCATGGGTTGCAGCTCTTGCTACTCTTACAATTCCTTTACCATAAAAGAAACCCAAAGCCGGTATTAGTACTTCAGTTGATGTACCTAGCAACGACACAATTAACAACATTGCTAATATC
>CACGED010000010.1 GCA_902571975.1 uncultured Pelagibacteraceae bacterium
TCAAAGTTGCAGACCTAAAGAAGTTGAATTAATCAATTTTCTTTCATTTTTTTTTAACGAGAAACCAAAAATTATTTTAAGAATATTATATCCACCTAAAAAAAATGGATTAAAAAATTTTTACTACTTTGTTGATGAACTTAAAAAAAAAGGTTTTATCGTTAAAATTTTTACAGAAGTAGAAACAATAAAAAAATATATTATGGAAAGATCAGACTACGATATAAAAAATTTTACTCAAATATATGATTTTTATAAAAGATACAATAATTCCAGTTTCACAATAGGTTTTCTTGGTGAGTCTAGAGTTGACAAAGGATTTAATAAATTACCTGATCTAATAAGGTTAGTTTTAAAAAAAATTCAAAATATAAATATTATAATCCAGTTTTCTGAGAAAATTTATCCTGAAACAGAAAAGTATAAAAAAGAGATAATTGAATTATCAAAATTTAATAGAGGTATAAAAATAGTCAACGGTTATCTAGATTATTTTGAATATAGAAAATTGTTAAAAGAAATAAATATAATGCCAATTTTATATGATGCAGAAAAGTTAAATTTTGTAGGATCTGGTTTATTTTATTCTTGTATCACTCATGAGATACCAATCATAATACCAAAATCAGCCTCGTTAATTAAAAATGATTTAAAATATAAAAGTTTCTTAGAAGCAAATACAGTTGAAGAATATGCTGATAGTATATATAAAATTTCAAAAAGTTATGAAGTTTATCTTAATGAATGTAAGAAATTATCTAATTATTATAAAGATAAAATCTATTCTGATCCACTCATAAAAGAGGTAATTAATTAATCTACTTTTCCTTATTTATTTTTAACACACCTATAAATGCCTCTTGTGGTATTTCAACCTTTCCAAATTGCTTAGCCCTTGCTTTTCCTTTTTTTTGTTTTTCAAGTAACTTTCTTTTTCTATCAGTTGCTCCACCACCATGTATTTTCGTTAAAACATCTTTTTTAAAACCTTTAATTGTCTCTCTTGCAATAATTTTTCCTCCTATTGCTGCTTGAACTGGTATCATAAAATTATGTCTTGGAATTAAGTCTTTTAATTTTTCACATACCTCTCTTCCTGTTTTTTGTGCAAAGTCTTTATGAATCATCATAGCTAAAGCATCTACCGGTTCTGCATTAACCAGAATACCCATTTTAACAAGATCTCCCTCTCTATGACCTATTATTTCATAATCAAAACTAGCATATCCACTTGTCATCGATTTTAACCTATCATTAAAATCAAATACCACTTCATTTAATGGTAATTCATAATTTATAACAGCTCTATTCCCTGAGTAACTTAGATTTGTTTGAATTCCTCTTTTATCCTGACATATTTTTATAATTGGGCCAAGATACTGATCTGGAGTAATAATCGTAGCTTTTATCCATGGTTCTTCGATAAATTTGATTAAACTTGGATCAGGCAAACTTGATGGATTTTGTAAATCTTCTATTTTGCCATTTTGCTTATGGATCTTATATACAACACCGGGAGTTGTAGTTAATAGATTAATATCAAATTCTCTTTCTAGTCTTTCTGTGACGATTTCTAAATGTAATAGACCTAAAAAACCACATCTAAAACCTAAACCTAAAGCAGATGAAGACTCGGGCTCAAAAGAAAAGCTTGAGTCATTTAATTTTAATTTAGCTAATCCATCTTTTAATTTTTGATACTCAGAGCTATCGACAGGAAATAATCCACAAAAAACGACAGGTTTACTTGGTTTAAAACCAGGCAATGAGTCAGATAATGGTTTAGATGCATCGCAGATTGTATCTCCAACTTTAGTTTCTGATAAAATTTTTATACCTGTTGTTATAAATCCAATTTCTCCAGAATTTAATTCATTTATATCTTTTGGTTTTGGTGTAAACACTCCAACCTTTTCAACAAAATACTCCTGATTAGTAGACATCATTTTAATTTTCATATTATTTTTAATTTTACCATCGATTACTCTTACCAAAATCACTACTCCTAAATAAGTGTCATACCAACTATCTACCAATAAACACTTTAATTTTTGGTCTTTTTCACCTTTTGGACCTGGCAAAGTATGAATAATTTGCTCCAATATTTCATCAATACCTTCACCAGTTTTACCAGAACATGGTACAGCATTAGATGTATCAATACCTATAACATCTTCAATTTGTTTATTCGTTCTATCAATGTCAGATGCCGGTAAATCAATTTTATTTAGCACTGGAATAATTTCGTGGTTAATATCGAGAGCTTGATACACATTTGCTAATGTTTGCGCTTCAACACCTTGGGTGCTATCAACAATTAATATTGAACCTTCACAAGCATATAGAGATCTACTAACTTCATAACTAAAGTCAACATGGCCAGGCGTATCTATAATGTTAAGAATATAGCTTTTTCCATCTTTAGATTTATAATTTAATTTGACTGTTTGTGCTTTGATAGTGATACCTCTCTCTCTTTCAATATCCATTGAATCAAGAACTTGAGCTTTCATTTCTCTATCTGTTAGACCACCGCATCTGTGTATAATTCTATCTGCTATAGTTGATTTTCCATGATCAATATGAGCAATTATTGCAAAATTTCTTATATTATTAATTTCAGTAGACATCTAAGACCTAATTTTTGCTCCAGACTTACTTTCGACAGTTGAAATAATTAATTTATTAATTTTTTCAAGATCACTCTCCTCTAATGTTTTTTGAGATGACTGAATTGTTACATTGAGAGCTATCGACTTTTTGTCACTAGGAATATTTTCACCTTCATAAACATCAAAAATTTTAATTGACCTTATCAAATTTTTATCTACTGAAGATATAATTTCAATTAAATCTTGAGCTTTATAATTTTTATCTACCACAAAGGCAAAATCTCTTTCTGATTTTTGATAATCTGAGTACTCAAAATTAGATTTTTGGTCTTTAAGTTTTACTTTATTGTCTTTTAAATGATCTAGATAAATTTCAAAACCAACTAACCCTTCAGTTTTTATATCTAGCTTTTTAATAATGTTTGGATGTATTTCTCCAAAGTAAGCAACAGGTTCAATATCATCCTTATCAAGATAGACCGAGCCAGCTTTACCTGGATGATAATATGAAGGAGATTTGTCTCTTATAAAAAAACTTTGTTTATTATACCCAGCTTCCACTATTGTCTGAATTACATCCTTTTTCATATCAAATACATCAACTAACCTTTCTTTTTCTTTCCAGTTTAGTCTTGATATTTTTCCTGATTTTAATGCTCCAATTACTGTTAATTGTTGTCCTGGTTTTCTATCCTTAAAAATTGGTCCAATTTCAAACAGAGAAATATCTTTAAAACCTCTATCTAAATTTTTCTTTAAGTAAAAAGACAAATTTGAAAAGATTGAATTTCTTAAAACATCTAAATCTGAGCTAATTGGATTTACTATTTTTATTTCTTTAAGATTTTCTTTAAAAAGGGTATTTATTTTCGAGTCTGTAAACGACCATGTAACGGTTTCAAAATAACCTTTTGATGCTACAGAGCGTTGCAGAAAGTGAAAGAGTTTTTGCTGTTTATTTAATGTATCTTTTATTCTAGTTTTTTCAGGCTCTAAGGTTTCTATGTTACTATATCCTTTAATTCTTACTATTTCCTCTACTATATCAATTGGTTGAGTTATATCAGGTCTCCAAGTAGGGATTTTTAAATCCAATTCAAATTTCTTCCTAGAAATTTCAAATCCTAGATCAGTTAAAATTTCAATTACTTCTTTATCTTTTACTTTAAAACCAGTTATTTTTTCAAACAAAAAGATATTGAATTTGATTTTATTTTTTTCATGCTTGGATGTCTTTTGAATATCAAATTTACTTATTTTACCTCCACAAATTTCTGAAATAAGTTGTGCAGCTTTTGTTAGGCCTATCTCAATTGATTGAGGATCAATCCCCCTTTCAAATCTAAATTTTGCGTCTGTATCAATATTAAGTAATTTAGATGTTTTTCGAATAGATCTTGGAAGAAAATATGCAGACTCTAACAAAATATTTTTGGTATTAATTTCTGTTCCAGATCGTGTGCCTCCAATAATTCCTCCTAACCCTAAAACTCCAGAATTATCAGAAATGACACACATATCATCATCCAATTTATACTCCTTATTATCAAGAGCTTTAAAAGTTTCACCTTTTTTTGAATTTCTTACTATAATTTCATTATCAATTTTATCTGCATCATATGCATGAAGAGGCCTATTCAAATCTAACATCACATAATTGGTAATATCAACTATTGCTGAAATTGGTTTTTGACCAAGTGATACAATTTTTTCTTTCAGCCATTGTGGACTTTCTTGATTGGAAACACCTTCAATTAAACAGCTACCAAATACAGTGCAACCTTGATTTTTATCTTTTGTAATTGAAACTTTAATCTTTTGAGATCCATTTTTTTTAATATCTTTAAGTGAAATTTTTTTTAATTTACCAGCCCCAGCAGCAGCAAGATCTCTAGCCACACCTCTGACACCGAGACAATCAGGACGATTGGGTGTTATAGATAAATCAACAACTTTTTCTGAATTATTTTTAAAAAAATTTTTTCCTATTTTATCTGAATAGTGGCTAGATTTAAGTTCTGTTATTCCCTCACTTTCTTGTGATAAATTCAACTCAGACTCTGAACATAACATCCCATAAGAAGTTACTCCTCTAATTTTACTAACTGTAAGTTTCATATTATTTTTTGGAATTATTGATCCAGGACCTGCATAAATAGTCAAAAGATTTTTTTTTGCATTTGGAGCACCACATACAACTTTAACAGTATTTTTCTCGCCAATATCAACATCACATACTCTAAGTCTGTCTGCATTGGGGTGCTTTTCAGCATTTACAATTTTTGCTACTTTGAAACTTTCTAAATCTGAACTTAAGTTATCAAAACTCTCAACTTCAAGGCCAACATCTGTTAATTTTTCAATTAACTCATTGTCATTTTTTTTTGTATCAAGATGGTCTTTTAGCCAGCCTACTGTAAATTTCATCTGCTAAGGCCTCTGTAATTAGATGGTACATCTAATGGATCAAAACCAAAATGGTTAAGCCATCTATAGTCAGTCTCAAAAAAGGCTCTTAGATCATTTATACCATACTTGAGCATTCCAAGTCTATCAATCCCTATACCAAAAGCATAACCTTGATATTTCTCTGGATTTACTTTTACATTTTTAAGTACATTAGGGTGAACCATCCCACAACCAAGAATTTCTAGCCATTTGTCTCCTTCACCAATCATTATTTTTCCATCTTTTAATTCATAGCCAATATCAACTTCCGCAGATGGCTCAGTAAAAGGAAAATGACTTGGTCTAAATCTCATTTTGATTTTGTCAACTTCAAAAAAAGATTTTATAAAATAATTTAAGCAGCCTTTTAGATGGCCCATATTTATATTTTTATCAATGTGAAGTCCTTCAACTTGGTGGAACATTGGAGAATGAGTTTGGTCACTATCAGATCTATATGTTCTTCCTGGAGCTATAATTTTAAATGGAGGTTTCCCATTTAACATTGTTCTAACTTGAACTGGAGAAGTATGAGTTCTTAGCAACAATTCTTTATTATTATCTAAATAAAAAGTATCATGCATATCTCTAGCTGGATGGTTGTCAGGTGTATTTAATGCTGTAAAGTTATAATGCTCATTCTCTATATCTGGACCCTCTTCAACACTGAAGCCAATTTCAGAAAATATTGAAGATATTTCATCTATTACTTGAGAAACAGGATGTATTCTTCCTTGATTGATTTCTCTTTCAGGTAAGGTTACATCTACTTTTTCGTTTTCAAGTTTAGAGTTAATCTCTTTAATTTCAATTTCATGAAGTTTAAAATTTATTTTTTCTTGTAGTTCATCTTTTATTGAATTTAGCTCTGATGCAAATTTTTTTCTTTCATCAGTTTGTAAAGATCCTAATGTTTTAAAAGAATTTGAAATCTGTCCATTTTTACCAAATAATTCTGTTTTAATTTGATTTACGCCTTCAATATTTAAATCAGTATCTAATTTATTTAAGTATTCATCTTTAATTTTTTTTATATCGGACATATTCGTAGAATATTTGTTAACACTAGAAAAACAACAATGAAAATTAATTTAATGCTGCTTGAGCTTTTTTAACAATAGTTTTGAATGCTTCTGGATTATCGTAAGCTATTTCAGCTAGTATTTTTCTATCTATTTTAATACCTGTTTTGTTTAGGCCATTTATAAATTTAGAATAAGTTAATCCTTCTAATCTCACACCAGCATTGATTCTTGAAATCCATAGTGATTTAAAGTCTCTTTTTTTATTTCGTCTATCTCTGTAAGCATACTGCATGGCTTTTTCCATAGCCTGTCTTGCAGCTCTTATGGTATTTTTTCTTCTTCCCCACTGACCCTTAACAGCTTTCAATACCTTTTTATGTTTAGCTCTACTTGTTACACCTCTTTTTACTCTAGCCATTTTATCCTCTTAGGTTATACGGCATATAAGATTTTACTATTTGACTATCTTGTTTTGACATTACCGTAGTGCCTCTTTGCTTTCTAATCTGTGAATTTGTTCTTTTTATCATACCATGTCTTTTCCCGGCCTGAGCAGTTATTACTTTTCCTCTAGCTGAAATTTTAAATCTTTTTTTTGCTGAACTTTTTGTTTTTAATTTAGGCATAATTTTTGAGGGGTTATACAAATATTAATATTAATTTACAACCAGAAATAAGGCTTATAAAGGCTGGATAACCATGATCATTTGCTTACCATCAAACTTTGGTTGAAGTTCAACGCGTCCTATGGACTCCATATCTTGTTTAATTTTATCCATTAACTCGTTACCTAAACTAGAATGTTGTAGCTCTCTACCTTTAAATCTAATTGTAAATTTTACTTTATCGCCTTTAGCAATAAATTTTTGAGCGTTTTTTATTTTAAAGGTATAATCATGAACCTCTGTAACAGGTCGTAATTTAATTTCTTTTAACTCAATCTTCTTTTGTTTTTTCTTTGCTTTGTTTGCTTTTTTTTGTGCATCATATTTATACTTTCCCATATCCATAATTTTGCACACAGGAGGTTTCGCATTTGGTGCAATTTCTATTAAATCTAAACCTTGGTCTTTGGCCCTACTAATTGCATCTTGCAAATTGAGAATTCCTAAATTATCTCCATCACTATCAATAACCTGTACATCTTGTGAAGTAATTCTTTGATTAGTTCTTGGACCTCTAGGCTTAGTTCTTTTCTGAAAGTAGTTTTGTTTAAAATCTGCCACTAAATTGAAGGTGCTTTATTAAGAGCAGAGTATTTTTTTAAGAATTCTTTTAAATCCATAGTTTCTTGTTTTTTAGAATCCAATCTTCTAATAGTTACTGTGTTGCTGTCAACTTCTTTTTTTCCACATATTAGAAGCATTGGTATCTTAGTTAATGAATGTTCCCTAATTTTATAATTTAAATTATGATTTTTTAAATCTACTTCAGAAGAAAGCCCAACTTTTTTTAACTGACTGTTTACCTCTTTTGCATAGTCATCAAAATCACTCGAGATGGGTATTACTATTGTTTGAACTGGGCATAGCCAAAAAGGTAATTTTCCTGAATAATTTTCAATTAAAATTCCAATAAATCTTTCTAAAGATCCAAATAATGCCCTATGTAACATAACAGGAACTTTTTTGTTTCCATCACTATCAACAAATGAAGCACCTAATCTGCCTGGTAAGTTTAAATCAACTTGCAAAGTTCCACATTGCCAATCCCTCCCAATCGCATCCCTTAAAACAAATTCTATTTTTGGACCATAAAAAGCACCTTCACCCTTATTAATGGAATATTCTAACTTTGTTGCTTTAATTGCTTCTAGTAAAGCAGCCTCTGATTTATCCCATACTTTATCGTCACCAACTCTTAATTCTGGTCTATCAGAATATTTTAAAATTACATCTTCAAACCCTAAATCCTTATAAATTTCTAAAATTAAATTAGTTACAGTCAAACATTCTTCAGTAATTTGTTCTTCAGTACAAAAAATATGTGCATCATCTTGAGTAAAAGCTCTAACTCTTAATAGTCCATGGAGTGCTCCAGATGGTTCATACCTATGAACTTTTCCAAACTCTGACATTTTTAGTGGTAAATCACGATAACTTTTTAAGCCTTGATTAAAAACCTGAACACAACCTGGACAATTCATTGGCTTTATAGCAAAAACTTTTTCATCAGGTGTAGTGGAGGTATACATATTGGCACCAAATTTTTCCCAGTGACCTGATTTCTCCCACAGGGAGCGATCTAATATTTCTGGAGTATTTATTTCCTGATATCCTGCAGTCTCTTGTTTCATTCTCATATAAAAAATAAGTTTTTGGAATAAGTTCCATCCCTTTTGATGCCAAAATACTGAACCAGGGCTCTCTTCTCTAAAATGAAATAAATCCATTTCTTTTCCAATTTTTCTATGATCTCTTTTTTCTGCTTCTTCTATTCTATTTAAATAATCGTCTAATTCTTTTTGCGTAGACCAACTTGTTCCGTATACTCTTTGCAACATTTCATTATTAGAGTCGCCTCTCCAATAGGCACCTGAAACTTTTGTTAATTTAAAATATTTGCCAATTTTACCAGTTGAACTTAAATGAGGGCCTCTGCATAAATCATGCCAATCTCCATGAAAATATAAGGACACATCTTCATCTTCTGGAATATTTTCTATTATCTGAGCTTTATATATTTCTCCCTTTTTTTTAAAATGTTCAATTGCATCATTTCTTTTCCAAACCTCTCTGTAAGTTTTTTCATCTCGATCTACTATTTCCTTCATTTTGTTTTCAATTTTTTCTAAATCTTCTGTTGTAAAAGGTTCTTTTCTTGCAAAATCGTAATAAAAGCCATCTTCAATAACTGGCCCTATTGTAACTTGTGTCCCTGGAAATAATTCTTGAACTGCCATAGCAAGTATATGAGCAGTATCATGTCTTATAGTCTCTAACCCTTCTTTATCTTTTGAAGTAAATATCTTAATTGAGGAATCTTTAGAAATACTATGGTTTAAATCTTTTAATTCTCCATCAACACTTATTAGCAAGGCTTGTTTTGATAAAGTTTTGCTAATTTTTTCTGCAACTTCAAATCCCGAAATACTTTTTTCAAAATTAATTTTTTTTCCGTCTGGTAATGTAATATCTGGCATTAATTAAATAGTTTTTTGTATTCTGAATAAGTAGAAAAACACATTTTTTCAACATTAAATTTTTTTAATGCATTTTCTCTTCCATTATTACCCATTTTACTGATTTCATTAGGATCCATATTCATTACTTTAATTATTTTTTCAGATAATTCATCAGAGTTTCCTGCTTCAAATAAAATACCAGTTTTTCCATCTATCACAGTTTCATTAGATCCACCTAAGTTACTCGCCACAATCATTTTCTGCATAGATTGTGCTTCAACTGATACCCTACCAAATGCTTCTGGTTCTATTGATGCTGAAATCACTATATCGGAAATTTTGTAGGCCAATGGCATATTTTTACAATGGTCGATAAATCTAATTTGTTTTGTAAGTCTATATTGCTCGACAAGTCTTATAAGTTTTTTTTTGTAAAGATCCCGCCCCTGATCATTACCAAGAATAACTGCAATGAATGCCTCATTGCCTAATTGAATATTTACTTTATTTAAAGCTTCTAAAAACATTTCTTGGCCCTTCCAAGTAGTAAGCCTTCCGGGTAGTAAAATTATTTTTTTACCAACAATTAAATTCCAGGATTTGAATAAGTTATCTTCATCTTTCTCAAGAGTTGTAGACGCATCATAATAGTCTGTATTTATACCACGAAAAATTGAGAGTAACTTTTTTTTATCAGATAAATGTTCTGAATAGTTTTCTTTAATGTGTGAAAATATAAAATTTGATCCTGCAATGATTAAATCTGATCTAACCATAACAGAGTTATAAAATTTTTTTATATTACTTTTGAAATTATATGTTCCATGGAAAGTAGTAACAAATTTTCTTCGAGTAATCTTTGTTGCTATTAAACATGACCAAGCTGGAGCTCTACTTCTCGCATGGACGATGTTTATACCATTAATTAAAATAATAACTGAAATAATTATAGAGTTTAGAAGAATAAGTATTGGATTTTTAGATTGAACTGGGAGTCTGATTACTTTAACTTTTTTTTTATCAATAAATTTTAATAATTCACCACCACTTGTTATTAAATACGATCCAACATTATTTTCTGGTAAATAATGGGCAATATCATAGCAACCAGTTTCGGCTCCACCGTAACCTAGTTTAGGAATTACTTGAAGGACTTTTAATTTAGACTGCATGTGGTAATAATATTATATACTTGATCAATATTATTACTTTATATGAAAAAATATAAATTTCTAAGAATTTCTAAATATAAAAAACTAAGATATATAGCAAATAATTATAAAAAAAATCTTTACTTGGTTTTTTTACCTGGTTTTGCATCTGATATTGATGGGGATAAACCAAGGAAATTTTTAAAATTTGCCATTCAAAATAAACTTGGATTTTTAGCTCTTGAATACTTTGGTCATGGAAGATCATCAGGAGAATTCACAAGAGGTAACATCACTAAATGGTCAAATGACGCGAGAATTACAATAAGTAAAATAGTTAAAAAGAATGACTTTATACTAATTGGATCTAGCATGGGTGGCTGGATTTCTTTGTTAATGCATAGATATTATAGTTCACAAATTAAAGGTTTTTTAGGAATTGGATCTGCTCCTGAATTTCTTACAAGAATTATGTGGAAAAAATTTCCAAAAAAAACGAAAAGTGAAATTTTGAAAAAAGGTATCTCAAAAATTAAAAATGGTGATTATGAGTATTTAATAACAAAACAGCTAATTTTAGACGGTAAAAAAACCAGTAATAAAGTTCTTAACAGAAAATTACACAATACAAATCCTGTAACCATGGTTCATGGGCAGAAGGATGAGGTGGTTCCAGTAATGTATTCAAGAAAAGTTTTGAAAATTTTTCCTAATGCAGAAAAAAAACTAATGGTGATTAAAAATGGAGATCATAGCCTTTCTTCGAAAAAAAATTTAAATATTATTTGTAAAGAGTTAAAATCTATAATCAAAAAAGTTAACTAGCTTTTCCAACTAAACTTTTGTTTGAAATAGGATTTTCTAATTTATTTAACATTTCTTTAGGGCAAACTTGTAAGAAATTTTTAATTTCATCGTCAAAATTTTCAATAATCTGTGCTGATAAATTAGAGTTAGTTTCATGATTGTATTTTAAAACTAAATCTTTTAGATAGTTTTTCCAGTATTCTGTCTCGGGCGTTTGCCAAACTATTGTTTCAGGATTAGCTTTTTTTGCGAACTGGCTTTTTGGATCATATATAAATGCCATACCACCAGTCATACCAGCTCCAAAATTATCGCCTACTTCTCCCAATATTACTATTGACCCACCTGTCATGTACTCACAACCATTTGAATCACATCCTTCTATGACTGCAGTAGCACCAGAGTTTCTAACAGCAAATCTTTCACCTGCCTGCCCAGCTGCAAAAAGATATCCTGATGTTGCTCCATATAAGACTGTATTTCCTATAATAGTATTTTCATTTGAAATTAAATTACTTTCATCTCGAAGTTTAATCACGATAGATGCTCCCGAAAGACCTTTTGCAACGTAATCATTTGCATCACCCTTTAATATTAGTTTAAGTCCTTTAACACCGAAGGCACCGAAAGATTGACCAGCAGAACCTTTAAAGTTAATAGCAAAAGTATTTTCCCCTAATTTATTATTTCCAAATTTTTTATAGAGATTATATGAAATTCTTGTTCCAACGGCTCTATCTGTATTTTCAATTGAATAAATATTTTCTAACGGCAATTTTCTGTTAATTAAACTTTCTATCTCAGGCCAAATTTTTTGGTCTAAAGTATCTGGTACTTCATTTATTATAGGAGTTTCACAATATCTTTTGTTTATACCTGGATCAGCTTGAACAAATAAAGGATTTAAATCTAGGTCATCTAAATTCGGTGATCCTTTACTGACTTGTCTTAGTAAATCTGTTCTTCCGATTACTTCATTTAAATTTTTAAATCCTAAACTCGATAAAATTTCTCTAACTTCTTGGGCTATAAAAGAAAATAGATTTACTATTTTATCTGGAGTGCCAGTAAATTTTTTTCTTAATTCATCATCTTGTGTACAAACTCCAACTGGACATGTATTAGAATGACATTGTCTCACCATAATACAACCCATTGCAACTAACGCAGTTGTTGCTACACCAAATTCTTCAGCTCCCATCATTGCCGCAATCACCACATCTCTTCCTGTTTTAATACCTCCATCTGTTCTTAGTGTAACTAGGTGTCTTAATTTATTTAAAGTTAATACTTGGTTTGCCTCTGTTAGTCCCATTTCCCATGGAATACCAACATATTTAACACTTGTTTGTGGAGTGGCACCAGTCCCACCATTATGTCCTGAAATTAAAATTATATCTGCTTTTGCTTTAGCAACACCTGCAGCAATAGTTCCTATACCTGAAGAGGCAACTAATTTTACACCGACTCTTGCCTTTGGATTAATCTGCTTTAAGTCGTAAATAAGTTGAGCTAAGTCTTCAATTGAGTAAATATCGTGGTGTGGTGGTGGCGATATTAAGGTTACGCCAGGCGTAGAATGTCTTAGTCTTGCAATTTCCTCCGTTACTTTAAATCCTGGTAATTGACCACCTTCTCCAGGTTTTGCTCCTTGAGCAATTTTGATTTCAATCTCATTACAATTATTTAAATAGTTTATAGTTACTCCAAATCTTGCAGAAGCAATTTGTTTTACTCTAGAATTTGCGCTATCTCCATTATCTAATACTTTAAATCTCTCTTCATCTTCTCCACCTTCTCCACTACATGAAGCTCCTTTAATTCTGTTCATACCCATGGCAAGTGTTTCGTGTGCTTCTTTTGATAAGGCTCCATGAGACATACTTCCACTTCCAAATCTTTTCATGATTTCAGTTATTGGCTCAACTTGATCAATATCAATTGCCTGTTGATTTTTAAAATCAATTAAATCTCTTAAACTAATTGGTTTTAACCCATAAATACCCTTAGTATATTTTTTATAAGTTTCATATGAATTTGAGCCTACGGCTGCTTGTAAAAGATGAATTAATTTTCCTTGATATTGATGAGTTTCACCATTTTTTCTATATCTGTAAATTCCGCCAATTGGTAAAATATTAGAGTGAATATCAAATGCATCTTTATGTATAGATCTTATTTTTTTTTCAATACCAGTTAAACCTATTCCAGAAATTTTAGATAATACTCCTGGAAAATAATCTTTTACAATTGTTCTACTCAATCCAACAGTTTCAAAATTACATCCACCTCTATATGAACTTAAAACTGATATACCCATTTTTGACATTATTTTTAATAGTCCAAGGTTTACTGATTTTATATATCTACCCACGCACTCATCAAATGAGAAATTCCCAAAAAGCTTTTTTGAGTATCTTTGATATAAACTATCAAATGCTAAGTAAGGATTGACCGTTGTCGCTCCAACACCTATTAATGTTGCAAATGAATGGGTATCTAGAGCATCTCCTGTTTGTACATTAATTGATGCATAGCCTCTTAAGCCTAATTTTATTAAATGAGTATTTGTTGCACCAATGCATAGCAGCATTGGCATTGGTAATTTTGTTTCAGATATATTTTTATCAGACAAAATAAGTTGAGTATTGCCTTCTCTAACTGCTTTTTCAGCGTTATTTTTTAATAATTCTATAGCTTCTTCTAAACTTTGCTCAGTGTTGAACGTACAATCTAAAATTTTATAATTATCGCCAAAATACTTTGTAAATTTTTCAAACTGAGTGTTTGATAAAATTGGACTATCTAAAACATAAATATTTTCCTCTGTAAGATTAGAAAAATCTAGAATATTTCCTAAATTTCCAAATCTTGTTTTCAAGCTCATCACTTTATTTTCCCTAAGAGAGTCGATCGGGGGATTTGTCACCTGACTAAAATTCTGTCTAAAATAATGATAAAGAGGCCTGTATTTATCAGATAAAACTGCAAGGGGAGTGTCATCTCCCATTGAACCGGTTGCTTCTTTAGCATCCTCAGCCATTGGATGTAGAATTAACTCTAAGTCCTCAAGACTATAACCGAAACAATGCTGAATCCTTTTTAAATCAGCACCTGAAAACTCACTTTTTTCATTTTCTATAGTTAATGATTTATCTAATTCAATTATTTGATTGTTGAAGTGTTTGTATTCTTTAGACAAATAGTTTTTTATTTGATTGTTTGTATAAACTTTTCCTTTTTCAATTCTTACTCCTAATATTTCACCCGGTCCCAATCTTCCCTTTGAAATAATTTTCTTCTCATTTAGATCGATCATTCCTGTCTCAGAACCTGCAAACAAAAGTTTATCTCTTGTGATGGTATATCTGAGAGGCCTTAGTCCATTTCTGTCACTACCTACAATAACCCACTCATTATCAGTTGCGGCTATAGCAGCGGGTCCATCCCATGGTTCCATTGTGCTATTTAAAAAGTTAAAAAGTTGTTGATGATCTTTTGGAAGGACTTTACTTTTCTTTGACCAAGCATCTGGTATGAGCATAAGTTTCGCTAAAGGTGCTGAATGTCCAGAAATATTTAATAATTCAAACACATTATCTAATGATGCAGAATCAGAATTACCAGCAGGGATAACCGGTTTTAAATTTTCCATATCATCAAATAAAGGACTAAACATTTCCTCTTCGTGAATTCTCATCCAATTAATATTTCCTTTTAAAGTGTTTATCTCCCCATTGTGAGCAATTGATCTAAAAGGTTGGGCTAAATCCCAACTTGGAGCGGTGTTAGTAGAAAATCTTTGATGGAAAATTGCATAACGTGAAATGAAACGCTCATCTTTTAAATCTGGATAAAAATCAGATAAAGACTCCGCTAAAAACATTCCTTTATAAATTATTGATTTCGAGCTGAATGAACAAATATAAAAATTGTTTAATTGATTTCTTAAAGCTTCTTTTTCAATTTTTCTTCGAGTTTCATAAAGAGCTCTTTCTAAATCTTTACCATGAATTGACTTATCATTATGAGTAAAAAGAACTTGTGTAATCTCAGGTCTAGTTTGTTCTGCCTTTTCTCCTAAAACAGAAGGATCCACAGGCACTTGTCTCCATCCATAAATATTAAAATTCTTTTTTGTTAATTCACTTTCTACAATAGATCTGCATTGCTCTTGTCCCCCAAAGTCATTTCTCGGCAAGAAAATCATTCCCACACATAAATCTGAGTTATCGTGCTCATGACCTGTTATTTCAATTTTTTCTGCAAAGAAATCATTTGGTATTTCAATATGAATACCTGCTCCGTCACCAGTTTTACCGTCTGCATCAATTGCACCTCTATGCCATACAGCTTTTAGAGCCTCAATACCGTATTCGACTACTTTTCTTGATTTTAAACCCTCAGTTGATGCAACAAGGCCTACTCCACATGCATCATGTTCCATAGTTTCATCATAAACATAATTTTTTTTTAAAAGTTTACGATTTTTGTTTTGGATATCCATTATGCAACCTTCATTTTTTGTTTTGACTGAAGATAACTTTCAATTGAAGTCGCAGCATCTCTACCGTCTTTAATAGCCCATACTACTAATGAGGCTCCTCTTACTATATCTCCAGCCGCAAATACACCTGGTATACTAGTTTCCAAAGTATCAAAGTCAGCTTTTATTGTTCCCCACTGTGAAACTTGTAATCTAGGTTCTTGAAATAGAACTGGTAAATCTTCTGGGTCAAAACCTAAGGATTTAATTACTAAATCAGCATTAATTTCAAATTCTGAGTTTTCTTCTGCTACAGGTCTTCTTCTACCACTTTCATCTGGATCTGTTAATTTCATTTTATCTACAATAATACTATTTACTTTATTAGTACCTCTAAACTCTTTTGGATTACTTAACCAAATAAATTCTACACCTTCCTCCTCAGCATTTCCTACTTCTCTCGCTGATCCAGGCATATTTTCTCTATCTCTTCTGTAAAGGCATTTTACAGATTTGGCTTTTTGTCTGACTGATGTTCTTACACAGTCCATTGCCGTGTCTCCACCACCAATTACTACTACATCTTTACCTTCAGCATTTAATGTTCCGTTATCAAACATTTCGACTTTATCACCTAAGCCTTTTTTGTTTGAAGCTGTTAAGAATTCCATTGCAGGAAAAATATTACTTAGATCATTTCCAGGTAAGTTAACCTCTCTTGCTTTGTAAACACCTGTTGAAATTAACAAGGCATCATGTTTTGATTGTAATTCTTTCAATGTAGAGTCTTTGCCAACCTCAAAATTATGAACAAATTTTATTCCACCTTCTTTTAAAAGTTTAATTCTTCTCTCAACCACATGTTTTTCTAGTTTAAAATTTGGTATTCCATATATTAACAATCCACCTGCTCTGTCATACCGATCATATATTGTTATTTGATATCCCTTTTTACGTAATTCTTCACCACAAGCTAATCCTGCGGGGCCTGCTCCAATAATTCCAACACTTTGTTCATTTTCAATTTTTACATTTATTGGTTTTACCCAGCCATTTTCCCACGCTTTATCTGTTAAATATTTTTCAACTGAACCAATTGTTACTGTTCCATGTCCCGATTGCTCAATTACACAGTTTCCTTCACATAACCTATCTTGTGGACATATTCTTCCACAAACCTCCGGCATATTATTGGTACTTTGGGATAGATGGTAAGCTTCTTCATACCTTCCCTCTGCAGTTAACTTTAACCAATCAGGTATATTGTTACTTAATGGACAGTGAACCTGACAAAAAGGAACACCACACTGTGAGCACCTGCTCGATTGTTCTTTAGCTTTTTCATGAATAAACTCTTGATAAATCTCTCCAAAATCCTCTTTTCTCTGGGATTTATCTCTTTTAGGTGGATTTTGTTGACCTATATCTACAAACTTAAGCATTTTATCTGTCATTTGAGTCGGCTTATACACCAGAAGCCTAAATCCTTAAAGCATTACTAGGTAATATATACTGACATATATTTTGAAAAAATCTTGATTTTATTGCATTTTCTATTTTATGCATAGTTGATATGCGTTTAAAGGATTGCCTTATTTAGGTAATCTTTTAACTATCTATTAAGAGTCCTTAATGATTTCAAAATATATAGAAGCATCAATTTTAGCGTTTGTACAAGGTTTTTCAGAATTTATTCCAGTAAGTTCCTCCGCCCACCTTATAATAATATCAAAAATATCGAACTTTAGTATTAGTTCGCTTCAACTTGATATCAGTCTTCACTTAGGTTCCCTTTTGGCAATTATTTTTTATTTTAGAAAGGATTTAGTAAATATTTTAAGAAATAAGTCTTTATTATTACTTATAATTTTAGGTTCTTTTCCATTAGTTGTTGTTGGTTATTTTATTTATACCTCAGGACTGATTGAAAATTTAAGAAGTTTAAAAGTTATAGCATGGACAACTTTAATATTTGGTATTTTATTATTTATTGCAGACCGATCTAATATTAAAAATAAAATTGATACCAGTTTAAGTTTAAAAAATATTTTAATAATTGGTATTTTTCAAATTTTAGCTGTTATACCTGGTGTAAGCAGATCAGGTATAATAATTACAGCTTCGAGGTTTTTAAATTTCGATAGAGTAGATTCTTCAAAAATATCTTTTTACTTATCAATACCTGCATTAGCGGGAGCAAGTATACTTAGTTTGAAAGATGTGATGAATGCAAATATAGATTTGAACATATTATTTTTATATTCAATAATATTTTCATTTATAGTTTCTTATTTAACAATCAAAT
Organism: uncultured Pelagibacteraceae bacterium; assembly: GCA_902571975.1. Taxonomy (GTDB): domain Bacteria; phylum Pseudomonadota; class Alphaproteobacteria; order Pelagibacterales; family Pelagibacteraceae; genus Pelagibacter. The sequence goes on from CACGED010000010.1 coordinate 17,959, forward strand.
ATTTTTTAATTTATGTAAAAAATTTTAATTTAAATATTTTTGTTTATTATAGAACTTTTCTTGCTTTAATTCTTTTTGTAATTGCTTATAGCTAATTTTTAGAACTAGGTGAAATTTGAGAAGAAATTACTGCAATCAAAATTAATAAACATCCAATCATGTTATTAGTACTTAAAAATTGATTGAGAATAATCCATCCTGCTACAGCTGCGAATACCCCCTCGAGAGAATAAATAATTGCTGCTGGTGCCTCTTCTATGTTTTTTTGTGCATACATTTGTAATGTAAAGGCTATACCACCTGATAATGCTCCTGCGTAAAGAATAGAACTACTTTCCATTAATATTTTTGAAATATTTATTTCTTCAAAAATATAAGAAAAGATTAATGAAAGTGTTGCAACAAATAATGCTTGCAGTGCAGCATAAAACATTGGAATATCAAATTCTTCCATAAACTTACCTGCAAAAATTATATGCAAAGCCCAAAATACTGAGCACAATATAACTAGACCATCACCTAACATAATTTCTGAGTTAGAAAAATCACTTAGAAGGTATACACCAAGGATACAAAGACCAATTGCTGGCCATATACTCCAATGAACTTTTTTAGAGTAGATAAAAAATAACAAAATTGGAACTATCGGTACGTAAAATACTGTAAAAAAAGCTGCATTTGCAATATTTGTATATTGGAGAGCAGTTTGTTGTAAAAAAGTTCCCAAAAACAGGGATACTCCCATGAAAACTAAATATTTTATAAAAAGTTTTGATTTTGAGAGTATTTCTAGTTTAATTTTCTTCCTCTCAAATAATAAGGCAAGTGGTAATATTGTAAAAAAGCCAACAATAAATCTTGCTGAATTAAAAGTTAATGGACCGATATTATCCATACCAGTGTCTTGAGCGATGAAAGCTGTTCCCCAAATAAAAGTTGTGACTAGTGCGCAGACCATTGAAAGGGGTTTTGTCATTATATTTAATTAGATAATTTTATTAATTAATTTATTCCGTTTAACTTACAAGAGCTGTCAAAATCCTCTTTGTTAATATAACATCCAGACATTTTTCTAACTCCATTAAACGATCCTCTACCATGAAGTATTCGCCAATTATTAAATATTAGAAGTTCACCAGGTTTAAGGATATGTCGCCACTGATAATCTTTATTATTAGCAATAAGATCAAATTTTTTTATTGCTTCATAAAACTTTAATGTTAAATCTTTTTCAAATCTAAATGGTGCTCGATCATAATTATTAAAACTAACTTGAACTATTTCATTATTTTCATTTAACTTAAATATTGGTCTTTCAGCCTCAAGATAAACACCATCACCGATATAATTTCCCTTAACATTTATTTTAGTCATTAATTCATACATCGACTGGTTTTCTTTTTTTATTGTTTCTGCTATTTTTAATCCATCAACCATAATCGATTCACCACCTCTAGCATTATATTCACAACATAGTAATAATTGTAATCCTGGAGCATCATTACTATATGTTGAATCTGTATGAGGTCTTAGTTCTTCTTGAGTGTATGCGCTATCTGCTTTATTTTCATCTGACTCAAAACTCCATAGCCCTCCAAATATAGAGTTTCTTACATAACCAATTCTATTTGCAATTGTTTCAACAGACTTTAAATTGGTTTCACAATTTTTAATTACTGAAAATCCATAGTCATAAAGATTTTTCAAAAAATTTTTAAATCCTTCATTTGATAAAATTGAATTATAATCTAAAAAAATTTCTTCTTTTATTTCATTAGCTTTCCAGATTTTTAAATTAGATTTTACTTCTTTTTTCTTTTTTATTTTATTATTAGTTAGAAATTCAGATGAATATTTAACTGGTTTTTCTAAATCAGGCCATGAGACACACAAATATTTTCCATTTTCAATTATTTCTGCCTTTTTAACTTTTAAATTTATATCTAAAGCTGCCGTAAATGTTTTCCTTTGGCTTGACCTTTTATCCCAATTTTGCTCATCTTTTGCATGATCTCTTAGCCAAATATTAGGAAAAATTTCAGAATTTTCTCCATTAAAGTGGACTTGCACATCATCTGCTAGTATTTCAATTTTAGTAATCATTTACTCAAGTTATATGCAAAATTAGACCCAAGATTATCTTTTAATTCGTTATTAAACTTAGCAGCCTCAGCACCATCTATAATTCTGTGATCATATGAGAGAGATAGTGGAAGCATGGTTCTTGGAACAAATTTACCATCAATAAATACCTGTTTTTTATAACTTCTACCAACACCAAGTATAGCGACTTCTGGAAAATTAATTATTGGTGTAAAAAAAGAACCACCTATGCCACCTAAGCTTGTGATAGTCATTGATCCTCCAAAGAACTCTTTTTTATCAATTTTTAAATTTCTACAATCATCACTTACTTTTTTTAATTCCTCACTTAACTGATTGATATCTTTTTGATTAGCATCTCTAATTTTAGGAACCATAAGTCCATGTTGAGTATCAACTGCGATACCAACATGAAAATACTTTTTAAAAGTAATCTTTCCATTTTCAATATCATCAATTGATGAATTAAATGATGGAAATTTTTTTAGTGAAAGTACCAATGCTTTTATAATAAATGCAAGAGGAGTAATTTTTATTCTTTCTCCTGTATAATTATCTTTTATTGAGCTTCTAAATTCTTCCATTTCTGTAATATCAGCCTCATCATGGTTAGTTACATGTGGGATGTTTGTCCACGAATTTACAAGATGTGGAGCTGCTATTTTTTTTACTCTGGGAATATCTTTAATTTCAACTTCTCCAAAATCTGAATGTTGATATTCGCTTTTAATAATTTTTTCTTTTTGTCTTTCACTATTACTCTGGGGATGATTGATTCTAGATAAAACAAAGTCTTTTAAATCTTTTTCAACAATCCTACCTGATCTCTCTGTTCCCTTAACATTATTTATATCTACTCCAATTTCTCTTGCAAATTTTCTAACCTTTGGACTTGCAGATATTTTATTTGATTGATCAGACATTTACATTTTTGTTGGCATGGGTTTGTTTTTATCAATTTTATACTTTTTGATTGCATCTTCAGCATGCTTTGATGCAACAAGCTGTTCATTTGCTAAAACACTAAGGCTATAAGCAACTATGTGTTCTTTATCTACTTCAAAAAAATTTCTTAAGTTTTTTCTTGTATCACTTCTTCCATATCCATCCGTACCTAATGAATAAAAACTCTTTTTTGTAAAAGGTCTTATTTGATCAGCATTTATTCTCATATAATCAGTGGCTGTGAGGATAGGACCTTGTTGTTTGCCTAAACATTCCTCTACATATGATTTTTTATTTGTTTCTGAAGGATTTAGAAGGTTAAATCTTTCAACTTCCATTCCATTTTTTCTTAACTCATTAAAACTAGTAACACTCCAAACTTCACTATCGACTTGATATTCTTTTTTGAGAATTTCTGATGCTGCCATCATTTCTCTTAGTATTGTTCCTGAGCCTAATAATTGAATTTTTGCATCTTTAGAACCTGATGTTTCTTTAATTTTGTACATTCCCTTAAGAATTCCATCATCACAATCCTTTGGCATTTCAGGGTGAGAGTAATTTTCATTCATTGTAGTAATATAATAAAAAATATTTTCATTTTTTTCATGCATCCTTCTTAAACCTTCTCTAAAAATCACAGCTAATTCATAATGGAATGTTGGATCATAAGAAATGCAGTTTGGAATTGTTGATGCTAACAAATGACTATGACCATCTTGGTGTTGAAGACCTTCTCCTGCAAGTGTTGTTCTTCCTGCGGTCGCACCAATTAAAAAACCTCTTGCTTGACTATCTCCTGCAGCCCAAGCAAAATCTCCTATTCTTTGAAAACCAAACATAGAATAGAAAAGATAAATTGGTATCATTTCAATATCATGATTTGTATATGCTGTACCAGCTGCTATCCAAGAAGACATTGAACCAGCTTCTGTAATACCTTCTTCTAATACCTGACCACTTTTTTCTTCTCTATAAGACGAAAGTTGTGCTGAGTCCTCTGGCTCATATTTTTGACCTTCATGAGCATAAATACCTATTTTTTGAAAGAAACCTTCCATTCCAAATGTTCTAGCTTCGTCAGGAATAATTGGAACCAATTTTGGTGCAACATTTTTATCTCTTAAAAGATTAGTTAACATTCTTACTAATGCCATTGTAGTAGACATTTCTTTTTCACCGGTAGACTTTTTCATAAAATCAAAAATATCTTTAACTGGGGCTTTAATCGGTTTTGAATATGATGTTCTCTCTGGTATGAAACCACCAAGTTCTAATCTCCTTTTTTTTAAATATTTAATTTCTTCAGAATTTTCATCTGGTTTGAAATATTCAATATTTTTGACTTGAGAGTCTTTTAAAGGAACATCAAACCTATCTCTATAATACATTAAATCATCAACATCCAATTTCTTTTGTTGGTGAGTAGTATTTACACTTTCACCACTTTTACCCATACCATAACCTTTTATAGTTTTAGCTATTATGACTGTGGGGCTTCCTTTGTGATTGACCGCTTTATCATATGCAGCATAAACTTTATGAGGATCATGACCTCCTCTATTAAGACGCCAAATATCGGTATCTGACATCGATGAAACTAATTCTGTTGTTTCAGGATATTTACCAAAAAAATTTTCTCTCACATACAGTCCATTTCTTGCTTTAAATGCTTGATATTCACCGTCTACGGTCTCATTCATAATTTTTACTAAATGTCCCGTCTTATCATTTGCTAAAAGTGAGTCCCAATAAGATCCCCAAATAACTTTTAAAACGTTCCAGCCACCTCCTCTAAAAATACCCTCTAATTCTTGAATTATTTTTCCATTTCCTCTTACTGGACCGTCTAATCTTTGTAAGTTGCAGTTTACAACAAATATTAAATTATCTAAATTTTCACGCGCCGCTAAACCGATTGCACCAAGTGACTCAGGTTCATCCATTTCTCCATCTCCAAGAAAAGCCCAAACTTTCCTTCCTTCATCTTTAATTAATCCTCTATTAATTAGGTATTTCATAAATCTTGCTTGATATATTGCTAACATTGGACCAATACCCATTGAAACTGTTGGAAACTGCCAAAAGTTTGGCATTAGCCAAGGATGAGGATAAGATGAAAGTCCACCAGTTTGTACTTCTTGTCTAAATCTATCTAACTGCTTTTCATTTAATCTTCCCTCTAGAAAAGCTCTTGCGTACATTCCTGGTGCACTATGACCTTGAAAATATATTAGATCACCTCCAAATTTGTTATTTTTTGCTCTCCAAAAATGATTCATCCCAACATCATATAATGTTGCAGCTGATGCAAATGTCCCTATGTGGCCACCAAGTTCGGGATGTTTTTTATTTGCTCTTACTACCATTGCAGCAGCATTCCATCTAATTAATGATCTTAACTTACGTTCTATGTTTTGGTCTCCAGGTGATCTTTTTTCCTCCTCAGGAGGTATCGTATTTACGTAAGGAGTAGTTTGAGTATGAGGAATTTTAGATCCAGCTTTATAAGATTGATCAATTAATTGTTTAATTAAAAAATGAGCTCTTTCAGAACCATCATTTTGCAAAACTGCACTTAAAGAGTCTAACCACTCTTTAGTTTCAACAGGATCAATATCGTCGTTACTACTAACCATTTTAACTTCATTAATCAATCTTGTTTGCTTGATTTGTTTTGGCTCTGTTACTTTTGTTTCAACTTTTGTGTCAGATTTAGTTGCAGTTTCTGCTTCCTCTATCAATTTCTCTGTCGAAGGCGGAATTTTTTCGTCTAAAGTTTTATTAATTTTGTCATGTTCATCTTTATTTTCTGAAGAGATAGTTAATATCAAATCACCTTTTGAAACTTTATCCCCAATTTTTACATTTATATTTTCAATTGTGCCTTCATATTCAGATGGTACTTCAACACTTGATTTGTCACTTTCTAAAGTGACAACAGGGTCATTTTTATTGATTTTGTCGCCTTTTTTTACAAGTACTTCGATTATTTCAACGTTTTCAAAGTCTCCTATATCAGGAACTAATAAATCTAGATTCATTTTTGTAATATATATATCAATATTTGCTAAAAAAATAATTTACATTATTAATAATGTATAAAAACTGTACAAATTGCGCCTGTAGCTCAATTGGATAGAGCGCTTGGCTACGGACCAGGAGGTTCTGGGTTCAACTCCTAGCAGGCGCACCAAAATGGAAGGATAAATGAAAATATCACTTGAAAAATCTGTAATATATTTCTTTTGTTTAGTTTTATTATTTATACTAATTATGACAATAATCCTTTAATGAAAAAAAAATTTGAACAATTAAGTAATAAACCAAGCTATATGAAACATAATGGTGGTTTATTATTTAGATCAATTACTAAAAAAAAATTCGAGTTTAAAACTAAGATTAAAAAAACACATTTAAATAAAGCTGGAATAACCCATGGTGGTTATATTTGTACAATCATTGATGCTGGAGCAGGTACTGCTTGTCATAGAGCAAGTGGAAATAAACCATGTGTAACTATTTCATTGGATATAAAATTTATAGCTCCCTCTAACATTGGAGACGAATTATTGGGAACAGTAGAAATTCAAAAAGTTACAAAGTCAATGGTATTTATAAATTGCAAACTCAAGTGTAAAAATAAATTAATTGCAAGTGCGGTTGGGATTTGGAAAATTTTAAGAAGACCTCTTCCAAATGCTGGACTAGGTGGATAAGTTTTATTTTCTTAATTGCAGAATAAATATTGGCAACACTAAAACTAAGCCAATAATTGATGAACCTAAACCAGGTGCAATAAATAATAATGAAATAATTCCCAAATACCATCTTTGAAAGGTAGAAACTCTTTTAAATAGATAGCCTGTAAATCCAATTCCAATCAAACCAATTCCAATCATTGCAGATATTAAAGTTACAAAAAAATCATAAAAATTAAATCCTTGGGCAACCAGTAATAGAGATGGTGAATAAACAAATACAAAAGGCACAAGGGCTTTTGCAATTCCTAATCTAAATGCAGTATTACCCGTGGTAAATGGATTTGAACCTGCGATTCCAGCAGCAGCATATGCTGCAAGAGCAACAGGCGGTGTTATGTCAGCTAAGACACCATAATAAAACACAAAAAAGTGAGAAACAATTGGCTCAATTTGTAATTGAGTAAGAGCAGGCGCAGCAACAGCAACTAGTATTATATATGTTGCAGTAGTTGGTACTCCTGTACCCATAAATATGCATGATATTGCAATTAATATTAATGAGAAAAATAATGTTAGATCAGCTAAAGAAAAATAATTAAAAGGTAAAAAGTTTAAAAAGAAACCTCCAATATCACCAGCCGTTTGGATTACTACATAACCTAATCTAAAACCAACACCTGTTAGTGTAACTACACCAACTATAATCCCTATTGATGTTGCAGCGGCTCCAACTGCTAAAGTATTCTTTGCACCTCTTGCAAGACACTCAAATAAGTCGTTAAAAGTAAGTCTATTTTTTTTTCTAATAAATCCAATAACGATACATGCAATTATTCCATTTACTGCAGCATAGTCTGGTGTCCGACCAACTAAAATTAAATATACCAAGATAAACAATGGAACTATTGCAAGCCAATTGTCTTGTATAATTTTTATAAATTTAGGAACCTCACTTTCGTTTAAACCTCTAAGCCCTAATTTTTTCGCCTCTAAATGAACCATTACAAAAATTCCAAAATAGTGAAGCAGTGCTGGAATTAATGCAGCTGCTAAAATATCTCTTAAGGGTAATTCTAAATATTCGACCATAATAAAGGCAGCAGCCCCTAAAATAGGTGGAGTTATTTGTCCACCAGTAGATGCTGTAGCTTCTACAGCACCAGAAAAATGTGGAGGATATCCAACCTTTTTCATTGCAGGTATTGTTAAAGATCCAGTTGTTACTGTATTTGCAATTGAAGACCCAGATATGGTTCCTAAAAATGCTGATGAAAAAATCGCTACTTTTGCTGGACCTCCAGAATATCTTCCAGCTATCACCATTGCTAAATCAATAAATAATTGTCCTAGTCCTATTCGAGTTGCAAGTACTCCAAATAGAATAAATAAAAAAACATATTGAGCCATAACACCAACAGCAATTCCATAAATTCCTTGGTTAGTTATATAAATATGATTTACAAAACCTGCCCAACTACTGCCTCCGTGCTTTAAAGCTCCAGGGAAAATTGGACCATAAAGGGCAAAAATCATAAATATTACACATATTAATGGCAGTGTGTATCCAATAGATCTCCTTGCAGCTTCAAGGGTCAAAATTATAAGTATTGATCCCATGATAACTTCAGTACTTGAAGGATTTCCTACTCTGCTAGCTAATATTTCAGGAGGCAATAAAGGTAGATAAAGCGCAGTTATTACAACTAGAATTGAAAAAAAAATATCTATTATATGGACTTTGCTTTTTGATTTGTCATCAGGAAAACTTTTCCAATTATAAAATAGAAATACTAGACCAACTACAAAAGAAATGTGTATACCTCTATGAAGTATATCTCTAATTGTTCCAAATCCTGAAGCATAAAAATGGTAAATTGACATTGCAACTAATGCAACAAATGTCAATAATTTAATAAAATTTTTTAATTTTCTTTCGTTGCTTTTTATCTCAAACTTTTCTTCAAGTTTTGAAACTTCTTCAGGGGAAATATTAAATTGAGACATAATAATGCCCTAGGTCTGGTGACCTAGGGCACAATATATTTTAGAATACTTATAAATTTAATTTATAAGTCCTGCTTCTTTATAGAACTTTTCTGCACCAGGATGTAACGGTACACCCACTCCAGAAAGAGCTGTATCAGGCGTTATTGTTTTACCTTTAGCATGACCAACATCCATCAACTTTCTAGACTCTTTATTCCACAAAGCTTTAGTAATTTGATAGATTAGTTCATTATCTTCTTTTGCAGAAGTAAACCATTGGGCACCTACTGCTACAGTATTTACCTCATCAACTCCTTCATAAGTTCCTGAAGGAATTGGGCTTTGTGAGAAAAATCCGTATTTTGAAGTTAATGCTTTAGCTCCTGCACCATCTATAGGAACTAATTTTACGTCAACTGCAGATGCTAACTCAACAATAGCTCCTGTTGGAAAACCTGCTACAACAAAAATTGCATCAACTTTGCCATTTCTTAGTGCGTCTGTAGCTGCTTTACCTTTTAAAGCTTCAGCTTTTACATCGCTAGTACTTAAACCATTTGACTCTAAAATTAATTTAGCGTCAACATATGTACCAGATCCAGGTTCATCGAGTGAAACTCTTTTACCTTTTAGGTCTTTAACAGAATTAATATTGCTTTTCTTAAGTGCAACTAAATGAATATGTTCTTGGAAAAGTGCAGCGATAGTTCTTAAATCTTTTGCTGGTTCTTTTCCTTCCATAGTTCCAGTACCAGTGTAAGCCCAATAAGCAACATCAGACTGTGCAAACCCTGAATTTCTAAGACCTGAAATAATAGCATTTACATTATCTACTGATCCTCTTGATGAAACAGCTGACGCAATTAAGTTAGGAACTCCACAACTTCCACCTTTACCACATTCTCTTGATCCTGGCGGTTTAGAAATTGCATTTGCAATCATTCCACCAACTGGATAATAAGTGTAAGCTGTTCCTCCTGTACCAATTGTAAAAAATTTTAGTTCTTGAGCAAACGATTTACCTGACAAACCAAGTGTCAGAAGTAATATCATTAGAGAACTTTTGAATAAGTTTTTAATCATTTTCACTCCAATCTATTAATTATTAATACTATTTAATATTAATCATTTATTATTGTCTATATAAATTTAGAAGTATTTATGGTGTCTTAAGTTCATCCAAATTTTTAAATTCATTTAAAATATTAGGATTTATAAGAGCTTGAATATTTTTTATTTTATTTCCTTCAATTGTATTTCTGACAGCAATCTCAACTATTTTTCCATTTTTTGTTCTAGGTATATCTGATACCTCAATTATTTTTTTAGGTACATGCCGTGGGGATGCATCTTTACGTATAGCCTTCTTTAAATTAAAAGATAAATCTTCATTTAACGACTTGGGTTTCTTAAGAACAACAAATAATATAATTCTTACATCATTATCCCATTTCTGACCTATAACTATTGATTCTTTAACTTCTTTAAATTTATCGACTACAGAATATATCTCAGCAGTACCTAACCTTGCTCCACCGGGATTTAGTGTAGCATCTGATCTTCCATAAATTATATAACCTCCGTTAGATTTTCTTTCAGCAAAATCTCCATGATGCCAAACATTTTTATATTTTTTGAAATACGCACTCTTATATTTTTCATTATTCTTATCATTCCAAAATAATTTTGGCATAGAAGGGAATGGTGATTTACAGACTAATTCTCCTTTTTGGTTTATTAAAGACTTTCCTCTTTCAGAAAAAACATCTGTATTCATTCCTAATCCATTATTTTGAATTTGTCCCCTGTAAACTGGAGAATATATATTACCTAATACAAAGCACGATACTAAGTCTGTTCCACCCGCAATAGATGCTAAATGAACATTTTTTTTTACATTTTTATAAACATAATCAAAACCCTCAGAGGACAAGGGTGACCCAGTAGAACAAATAGTTTTTAGAGACTTTAGTTTAAATTTTTTTTTAATATTTACATTAAGCTTCTTTAATTGGTCAATATATTTTGCACTTATACCAAACAAAGAGATTTTTTCTTTCTCAGCTATTTTAAATAATAAATCACTTCTTTTATGCATTGGAAAGCCATCAAATAGAACTATAGAAGCTTTTGATGCCAAGAAAGTCATTAACCAATTCCACATCATCCACCCACAAGTAGTAAAATAAAATACATTATCTCCTTCCTTAACATCACAATGAAGTTTATGTTCTTTAAGATGCTGTAACAAAACCCCGCCAGCTCTATGACATATGCATTTTGGTTTACCTGTTGTTCCACTTGAATATAAAATTGCTAACTCTTTATCAAAATCAAACTTTTTGAATGTAAATTCTCTATCTTTTTTAAATTTAATTTTATTATAATAAAAAATTTTAATTCCTTTGATCTTATTTTGTTTTAAACTTTTTTTACCTGGATAACTAATAATTAGAACACATTTAATAGATTTAATTTTTTTTAAAATAGCTGGCAATCTTTCAAGTACATTTATCTCTTTGCCATTATAATAATACCTATCTGTAATTATTAATACTTTTGGTTTAATTTGAGAAAATCTTTCTATGACACCTTGTGTACCAAAGTCTGGTGAACATGATGACCAAATGGCTCCAATAGCACTAGTTGCTAAAAAACTCTCAACTGTCTCAATTTGATTTGCTGTATACGCTGCAATTCTATCTTTTTCTTTGATTTTATTTTTTTTAAAAAAATTAATTAATTTTAGAGTGTTGTTATTTAATTCATTCCAAGATTTTTCTTCTCGGTATCCGTTTTCACTAATAAATGTGACAGCCTTTAAATTATCGTTTTTAGACAGCAAGTTTTCTGCATAATTTAATTTTGAATTTACTAAAAATCTACTTTTTATAATTTCTTTAGGAAAATGAAATTTATAGTTTTTAATACCTTTAATATTTGAAAATTCCCACACTGAGGACCAAAAATCTTTTGGATTTCTGATTGTCCAATTAAACAATTTTTTATAATTTTTCTCAGGTTTATAATTAAAATTTTTTGCTAAAAATTTTTCAAAAGCAAATAAATTAGATTTTGATTTTATTTTAGAATTAGCTTCCCACAGTTTCTGAGACATAAAAAAAATATATTTAATTTTTTGAAATTATGATAACCTTAAAACATTAAATAATAAAAATGAGAACTTTTTCCTCAACGATTCGGACTAGTTTTAGCCTATTTTTGTTCTTTAGAGGTAACAATATATAGTATTGGTAAAATAAATCATACCAAAGCTAGAAATGACAAAAAATAAAATCACAGCAGTTCTAGGACCTACAAATACCGGAAAAACCTTTCTGGCAATAGAGACAATGCTTTCTTTTGACTCGGGTATGATTGGTTTTCCTCTTAGGCTTTTAGCAAGAGAAGTGTATGACAAAATTATTACAAAAGTTAACCCATCAAAAGTAGCATTGATTACAGGTGAGGAAAAAATAATTCCAATAAATGCAAAATATTTTCTTTGCACAGTTGAGTCAATGCCATTGGATAAAAATTTAGAATTTGTTGGTATTGATGAGATACAAATGTGTAATGACCACGAGAGAGGTCATATTTTTACTGATAGATTGTTAAATATGAGAGGTGAAAAGCTTACTATGCTCATGGGTTCAAATTCTATAAAAAATATTATTCTAAAACTTGAAGATGATATTGAATTTAAAAATAGAGAAAGACTCTCAAAATTATCATTTGGGGGTCATAAAAAAATATCTAGGATAGAAAGAAAAAGTGCTGTTATAGCTTTTTCTACTGAAGAGGTTTATGCAATTGCTGAATTAATTAGACGTCAAAAAGGAGGAGCTGCGATTGTGATGGGCTCTCTTAGTCCCAAAACAAGAAACTCACAAGTAAGCTTATATCAATCTGGCGATGTTGATTATTTAGTAGCAACTGATGCAATTGGAATGGGAATAAATATGGATCTAGATTATGTTTATTTTTCAAATTTAAAAAAGTTTGACGGTAAAAAATTAAGAAATTTAAATACTTCAGAAATTGGCCAAATCGCAGGTAGAGCAGGAAGATATTTGAATGATGGCATATTTGGCACAACTGGAGAATGTAAGGAAGTTGGGCCCGAGGAAATTGAAGCATTAGAAACACACATTTTTCCGGATATACAAACAATCTTTTGGAGAAATTCAAAATTAAATTTTGCTAATAAAGTTTTGTTGTTAAAATCTTTAGAAGAGAGACCCCATAAAGATTGGCTTAGAAGAATAAGTGAATGCCAAGATGAAAAAGTATTAAAATATTTTCTAAAAGAAGCTCCAAATTTAAAAATTGAAGACAATACAGAAATTTTACAAATACTTTGGGAATGTTGTCAAATACCTGATTTTGTAAAGAAAACTTATGGTCATCATTTTGATGTTGTAAGTAAGATTTTTAATTTTTTAACAAATGGAAATAAAAAAGTTCCTAATCACTATATGAAGGAACAGCTATCCACACTGGATAAATTAGATGGAAATGTCGACTCTTTATCAAATAGAATTGCTAACGTTAGAACATGGGCTTATGTATCAAATAAGTCTAATTGGGTTGAAAATCAGGACTATTGGATAGATAGAACTAAAAACCTTGAAGATAAACTATCTGATAGACTTCATGAAGAATTAACAAAAACTTTCATTGATAAAAGAGCAAGTGTTTTGGCTAGAGGTTTAAAACAAGATATAGTGTTTGAAACTGAGATTGTTAACGATGAAGAAGTAATGATTAATGAACAGTATATTGGACGTTTAAAGGGTCTAAGATTAGAGTTAGACTTAAAAGTTGATACATTAGATGCTGATGTAAAATCACTAAAAAAAGCAGCAAGACAAAATGTTGTTCCAGAAATTATAAAGAGAATAACTCAGATAATTGACACTAGTTTAATTGAACTAAAAGATGATTTTAAAATTTATTGGAACAACAATCAAATAGCGAAATTAATTCCAGGTTCAGACTATTTAAATCCTCAAATTCAGTTAATTATTGATGAAATGATTGAAAATAATGAAAAATCAAGACTAAATTCTTATTTACAGAACTGGATAAATGATAAAATTGAAACAGAGTTAAAAAGTCTAATAGATTTAAAAAATGTTAAGGATAATAATCCACAAATAAGAGCTTTGGCATACCATCTTTATGAAAATAATGGTGTAGTCAAAAGAGATGAGGTTTTAAATTATTTAAAAAAACTTAACCAAGATGAAAGAAAAAAATTGAGAAACCTAGGTGTAAAATTTGGCAGGTATCATGTTTTTTTATTTAAATTATTTAAACCAAGTTCTGTATCATTACGAATTCTGTTATGGAAAAACTTCAATGGGAAAAATTTTGATTTCTCTCCTCCAACATTTGGATTAAACTTTTTAGAAGAAAAGAAAATATTAAATAGGAATCTAATGCTATTATGTGGATTTGAAAAATTTGAAAATTTGTATGTTAGAATAGATATTTTAGAAAGATTATTTTTAATGATTTTTAATACTAAATCAGAAAATAAAATTAAAGAGATTAAATTAATTCCTGAGATGCTTAATTTGTTAGGTTGTAATAAAGAAAATTTTGTGAAATTAATAAAAAAAATGAATTACAAAACTTATGAAAAAGATAGTAGTCTTCACTTTAAATATATTCCATCTAGAAAAGTAACTAAAAAAGATAATAATAAGAATGATAAAAATAATCCATTTAATATACTTGCACAACTTAACTTAAAATAATGTTTAATATTTTTAAAAAAGAAGAAACTCAAAAAGATGATAACCATCCATCAATAATAGCAGTAGCTTGCTTGTTAATTCATTCAGCAAGAATTGATGAGAATTATACAGATAAAGAAAAAAAAATTATTAAAGATGCAATTATTGAAATGGGAGGCGAGGCTGAAAATATTGATAAAATAATACATGATGCTGAAGAAAAAGAAAAAGACTCAAATCAAATTCTTGATTTTACAAGAGAAATTAAAAATATTAATGAAGAAGACAAAAAAATCATAATAGAAGCATTGTGGGATATTATATATTCTGATGAAGATGCTGATATGTATGAAACGAACTTAATGAGAAGATTATCTGGTTTGCTTTATCTAGATTCAAAAGTAGTAGGTGATATTAAAGAAAAAGTTAGACAAAAAAATATATGACATATTTAGTAAATGATAAATGCATCAAATGTAAGTTGATGGATTGTGTTGAAGTATGTCCGGTGGATTGCTTTTACGAGGGAAAAAATATGCTTGTAATTAAACCCGATGAGTGTATAGATTGTGGCGTTTGTGAGCCAGAATGTCCAGTAGATGCCATAATATCTGATAACGATGATAATGAAGCAAAGTGGTTAGAAGTGAATAAAAAATATGCGGACATTTGGCCGAACATTAGTGAAAAAAAAGATCCTCCAGTGGATCACGAACAATTTAAAGATGTAAGTAATAAGTATGAAAAATATTTTAAAGAAAATCTTGAATAATAAAACGGCTAAAAAAGTAGTTAAAAAGAAAGTTAAAACTGTAAAAAAAGTTGTTAAGCCAAAAAAAACCACAAAACAAGTTAAGGTCAAAAAAGTAACTAAGGTATTAAAAAAAAAAATAAAAGATCAAAAGAAGAATGATAAAGTTGAAGTCAAAGCTGATCCTTTAAGAATACCTAAAAATAACGAACAAAAACCAGAAATAAAAAAAATAAAAAAACAAGAAACTGAAAAAAAATTATTTAAGACTAAAGATTATGTTGTTTACCCAAAACATGGTGTAGGGCAAATTACTGAGACGAAAAAAATTAATATCGGTGGAATAGATGTCGAAACTTATATTTTAAAATTTGAGAAAGATAAAGCTAATGGTATGGTTCCTGTAAATAAGCAATCTCACCTAAGACCCTTAGCAACAATCAATCAAATTAATAAGTGCATAAGTATACTAAAAAGTAAACCAAAAATTAAAAGATCAATGTGGAGCAGAAGAGCACAAGAGTATGAAGCAAAAATTTCTTCAGGCAAAATTTATGACTTAGCAGAAGTTGTTAGGGATCTTAACAAAGGCGATGATATAATGATTGATCAATCTTATAGTGAAAGACAATTATTTGAAAAAGCCTATGAAAGACTTTTAACTGAGTTTCAAATTGTAATGGGATCAAATTTAGAGGATGCTCAAAAAAAACTTGATAAAGCTTTAAAAAGAAATTTAGAAAAACAAGTCGAAAATATTCCAAAAAAATCTATTGAGGATGAGGCTATCAATCAAGAGTCAGCAGAATAAAAAAAACGCTCCCCACGCAAGCGCCATGAGAAGCGTTATCAGTTAAAAAGAATACTAAACTATCTTCTTTTTTTCTTCTTAGCCTTTTTCTTAGCTTTTTTCTTAGTTTTCTTTTTAGCAGCTTTCTTTTTTCTTTTAGCCATCTTTAGCTCCCTTTTTTTATAAACGAATCTTTATGATTCGTTAATTACTAATTTTTATTTTTTTTGCATAGTTATGTCAAACATATAATTTTTTGAAAAAAAATTTAGAAAAATATTTTTTTTTATTTTTTTTTTAAGAATTAAAAAAGTTAAATAAATCGCTATTAATAAAGTGTTTTATCAAAATTTTTAGTAAAGTTTTTCAAATTGATTTTTATATTTTGTAACTATTTTATATCTTTTAAGTTTTAAAGTTGGGGTTAACATTCCATTTTCAATTGAAAATTTTTCATTAATTATAAAAAATTTTTTTATTTGTTCTATTTTTGCAAGGTTTTGATTTAATTTATTAATTTCTTTTTCTATTTGTTCATGAGTAATATTCAAATTTTCTTCAGACAAAACCAATAAAGCAACTAAGTATGGTTTATTATCTCCATAAACAATTGATTGATCAATAAATTTTGAATTTGATAATTCATTTTCTATTTTAACTGGGGAAATATTATCTCCACCAGGTGTTATCAAAATATCTTTTTTCCTGTCAGTAATTTTTAAATAACCGTTCTCAAAAATTCCAATATCACCTGTATGTAACCAACCATCTTTTAAAACTTTATTAGTTTCTTCTTCATTATTCCAATAACCTAACATTACATTTTCACCTTTAACTAAAATTTCTCCATCAGAAGCTATTTTTACCTCATTACCTTTAAACGGGGGACCTACAGTCTCAACCCTGATATCATCAATTGGGTTACAACTCACAACTGGAGAGGTCTCAGTTAATCCATATCCTTGTAGGGTAGGAAGACCTATAGCATTTAAGAAAATACCAACTTCTTTATCAAGGGCACCGCCGCCAGAAACAAAAGTTTTTAGGTTACCTCCAAATTGACTTTTTATTTTTTTTCTTACTATTTTTTCTAATATATTATCAATTAATTTTTCTAAAATTGTTAAAGATCGTTTATTTATTTTTTTTGTTCCTAGTTCTAACATCTTTAATATTAATTTTTTCTTTAAGCCTGTTGCCTTAGTAAAGCTTGCATTAATCTTTTGAAATAAATTTTGGTAAAACCTAGGCACTGCGGTCATTAGTTGAGGTTTACAATCATTCATATTTTTAATTAATTTTTCAATACTTTCTGCATAGAATATTTTTGCTCCAACACTTATTTGAACAAATTGAACAGTGTGTTCATATGAGTGTGAAAGAGGCAACCAAGTTAAAAATCTAGTCTGGTCTGTTAGCAATGGTTTCAATATATCGAGTGCACCATCACAGTTATTTAAAATACCACCATGACTTAAGATAACACCTTTTGGGTTACCCTGTGTTCCCGAAGTATAAATAATACAAGCTGGATCATTTCGTTTAATAGATAAGTCCGGTACGTTTAAATCTTGATAATCTAAATTAGAAAATAATTTATTAACATTAATATAAGTGTCAATATCTATATCTAATTCTTCAAAAGAAAATATTTTAACAACAAAACTTTTTTTTTTTATAATTTCTTTGACTTTATTAAATTGTTCCTGGTTGGAAACAAAAATTAATTTTGGATTACAATTATCAATTATATATTCATAATCTTTCTCTGCATAAGTTGTATAAGCTGGTACAGTAATAGCCTCTGATAACATTATAGAAAGATCTGTTATAAACCACTCAGGTCTATTTTCAGATATTAATAAACATCTATCACCTTTATTTGCGTATTTATTAATTTCTGAAGAAAGTTTTTTTATTGAATGGAATGTTTTTTCCCATGTAAAACAATTACTGGTATCTTTTAAGGACGTTAAAAGAATATTATCTTTTTTTTGTCTTTTATAATTAATAAAAAATAGTTCGACTAAATTATTAATATGTTGTGTACTCATATATATCTGGTGGGCAAAGAGAGAATCGAACTCTCACAGTATTGCTACCATTGGATTTTGAGTCCAACGCGTCTACCAGTTCCGCCATTCGCCCAGTATTCAATTAAGTTAATATTTTTATTATTATGTTTTAAATTACAAAATACGCAACAAAATTTGTTAGTTAAAGTTTGCATTCATCTATAATATATGGATAGATTCTTTTAAAAATTTCATTGCCAATTACCTTTTTGGCTGATTGTTTGATATGGACTAGATCTATAAAATCACTGTCATTAATAAGTTGAGAAAAATCAATTAATATGTCCTTATTTTTAAAAAAAGATTTAGTTTCTGTTATAATTTTTTTTGTAAATTTTTCAGGATCTTTTGTAGAAATTGGCTGGTAGAATGCAAAAAATTTTGTCTTATTACAGGCGTTTTTGTTTAACACATTTTCTGAAATTTTTTGTGCTTTATTAAGTGTTAAAAAATAATTTTTGATTAGACTGGTTACCCACTTATCACTTTTAAAATCAATATCTTGTTTTATTTTTTTCATACCTGAAAAATTATTAGTATGAAACTCGTATTCAGATATAATTGAAGAATGTTTAAGTAAGAGATATTTTAAATTGTCTAGCTCATTTCTAATCCAAAAGTTAAATGGATAACTCGGTCTTGGATCATAAAAATATGTCTGAAGTGTTTCATTAAATCCCCCATAAAATATTACTATATCAAAATTCAAATCAGAATATTTTATTAATCTATGAATATGTTGGTTATGATTTGATGATACTGATGAAAAGTTATATGTTTCAACTTTTATATTCTTTTTTGCTATTAAATTTTCTAATATTTTAATAATTGGTGGATTTCCGTTATAGCCTGTCGATCCACCAAAAAATGCTATTTGAATTATATTTTCTTTATTATTTTTAAATTCATTTCCTCTGAAGCCTAGTGAATTATGATCTTTGTAATAAGGCGCTCCAGAAAAAGTATCATAAGGAGATGGTGCTCTTTGATACTTTTCCTGAATAACTGAAGCAGGGTAACCATGTCCAAATAATTTTAATACATAAAAATCAAGAAAAGTAATTAAAATGATTGATGAAAAAAAATAAATAAAAAAATTTTTAATATATTTTGCAAATCTAATTTTTTTTAAAAATATGTAGAGATAGTAATTTAAAGAAATTAAAAAAATTAAATAAATTATTAACAATAAGTAAAAATTTTTCATTAAATAATAGTAATAGAGAGTTATATGTATTAAAAGAAAATATGTTTAAAGAGCTATACAATAAAACTATTAAACTCGCTGGTCATAAAAGATCCAAATCTATTTTAGGATTTATATCTTTTATTGAAAGTTTTATATTCCCAATACCGCCCGATGTTTTGATAATTCCTATGACAATAGCTCGAAAACATGAGTGGCTTAGAATAGCATTAATTGCAACTATAGGATCTGTTTTAGGAGCTTGTCTCGGATATTTTATAGGATACGTCTTCTTTAATGAAATTGGTCTAAAAATTTTTGAGATTTATGGTGTAGATGATGCTTCATTTTTAAAAGACAAAGTGTCTTCAGAAGGTGGCGTTATAGCCTGGATAACGCTCCTAGCAATTGCTGGTTTTTCACCAGTACCTTTTAAGTTACTTACAATTACTAGTGGTTTTATACATTTTAATATTTTTTACTTTATCATTATCTCGATTTTAACAAGAGGTTCACGTTTTTTCTTAGTTGCATTTTTAATAGGTAACTTTGGGCCAGCCATGCAAAAAATTCTTGAAAAAAAACTTCTTAAATTTTCAATTATTGCATCAATAATTATAATTGTTTTTGCTTATTTTATTTATAAATTTTTAAATAATTTTATAAATTAAACATGATACCATTCCCAAATAGAAAAAATTTTTATTTAATTATTTTTTTTATCTCATTAATTTCGATTATTTCAGCTTTGTATATTGAGTATATACTTCAGTATGAACCATGTAAGTTATGTATTTATCAAAGATTACCCTATATAGCTGCAATATTTATAAGTTTTATTGGATTTAATTATTCGAATAATGATCAAATTTTAATAGTTACAATTATGATATTTGCTTTGAGCTCTATACTATCTGGGTATCATTTTGGAATTGAGAATAGTATATTTGATGAGCTATCAGCCTGTACAAATGGATCATCAGATATTTTAAATAAATCGAAATTAATAGAGTCTCTTAACAAAACTATGCCTGTTAACTGTAAAGATGCTACTTTTAAATTTCTTGGAATTTCACTAGCGGCAATTAATACAATTTTATCAATTTTAATTATTATTTTTTCTATTAGAACATTGGTCTATGAAAAAAACTAATAAAGAAAAATTAGAAGAATTTATAAGAGTAGATCACGCTGGAGAAAGAGGTGCAATTAAAATTTATGAGGGTCAACTGCTTGCTTTAAATACTGTTGTAAAAAATGATGATTTGAAACAAATTATTGGAGAAATGAAGAAGCATGAGGAGGAACACTCAAATTTTTTTGAGAATGAAATAGAAAAAAGAAATATAAAACCAACAAAATTACTACCATTATGGGATTTGCTTGGGCTGGGTCTTGGATTTGGTTCAACGATACTTGGAAAAAAAGCAGCGATGTTATGTACGGCCTCTGTCGAGGAGGTAATAGACGAACATTATAAAAGCCAAATTGACCAAATAGAAGGAGATGAAAAGGATTTAAAGGAAAAAATAATAAAATTTAGACAAGACGAATTAGACCATAAAGATATAGCCTACGAGAAGGGTGCTACAAAAAAAGGTCTTTATTCAATTATGGATAAAGTAATTAAAACTGGTTCTAAGGTTGCTATAAAAATCTCTGAAAAAATTTAGTTACGGTTCAAGTTCGACATCCCAATATAAATAGTCCATCCAACTTTTATGTAAAAAGTTAGGTGGAAAATTCTTTCCATTTTTATGAAGATCTTCTGTGGTAGGCTGAAAAGGCCATTGATTTAATGTCATACCTGAGTTCTTAATTAGTCTTCCTCCTTTTTTAACATTACAAGAAGAACAAGCTGTTACAACATTATCCCAATTAGTTTTTCCACCTTTTGATCTTGGTAGTAAGTGATCAAAGGTTAATTCATTTTTACTTCCACAATATTGGCAGCTAAACTTATCCCTTAAAAAAACGTTAAACCTTGTAAAGTTAGGATTTGATTGAGGTCTAATGTATGATTTAAGAGCAATTACGCTTGGAAGTTTCATACTAAACGAAGGACTTCTAATTTGTCTGTCATAATAACTAACAATAGAAACTCTATCTAAGAAAACAGATTTAATTGAATCTTGCCAGCTCCACAATGAAAGTGGATAATAACTTAAAGGTCTATAATCTGCATTTAAAACTAACGCTGGACATTTTTCTAGCGAAATACTTTGATCTGAAAGCTCAATCATAATTAAAACATACATTAAATATATTTTTAATCAACTTTACTAATTGTATATTAAAGATTTATTAATTAATTATATTTTTTTTAATAAAGTTTAATGCCGCACTTGATGCTTCCATAGGTATATGGTGATCACAGTTTTTAATCATTAAAGTTTCAATTTTAATTTTATTTCTGATAAAAAAATCTTCAGCTTCAAGTAAATTGCTGGGGGGGACGATTGGATCATTTTCACCATGTATCATTAAAATATTAGTTTTATTTTTAATTCTTGGAGAAAGGTCTTTCATATTTATGATTTTTCCAGAAAACCCTACAACACAACTAAATTCTTTTTCTGATATTAGACCAATATTTAATGACATCATGCATCCTTGACTAAAACCAGAAATACAAATTTGTGAATATTTTAAATTAAAATAATTACTTACTTCTGAAATATAACTGTTTAAAATATTTTCTGCTTTTTTTGATTCTTGAAGAATATATTCTGGATCTTCATTATTTAAATCAAACCATTGAAAACCAGTTGGATTTATGCTGCACACTTCATGTGCATCAGGACATAAAAAGACTGTATTTTTTAAAAATCTTTTCCAATTTAAAGTAATCATACTAATATCTTTTCCATCTCCTCCATATCCATGAAGTAAAATTACTGCACTTTTAACTTTCTCATTATTTTCTGGTTTTATTATTGTTGTATTTAACGAAAACTTCATAAAATTTTTGGTAACCAATCAATTAAAGATTGATCATTAAAGTCAATATACCCAACAATTCTCCCAACTTCAAAACCATTTCGGTCTATTAAAATTGTTGTTGGTAATCCTCTTAGTTTAAACAACTGTGAAAACTCTGGTCCAGATCCTGTAAATATATCTAAATTTTTAATTTTGATTTCATCAAAAAATTCTTTTGATTTTTTATAGCTTTCGCCGCCGATATTAATTGGAATAATATTAATATTTTTAAATTCATTTAAAGTTTTAAGTTTATCCAAAGATGGCATCTCTTTTTTACAAGGAGCACACCAAGTGGCCCAAAAATTTATTATCAATGGGTATGATTTATAATCATTTAAACTTACTTTTTGGCTATCAGATTTAATAAATTCTATATTTTCAATTTTTTTCTTGTCTTTATGTACTATAAGATTCTTAATTTCTGGACGCTCTATTGAATATGAGACGCTAGATGATATTAAGTAAAATATTATTATAAGATAATTAAAAAAAATGATTTTCATAAAATCTGCAACAATTAAATATCATGGGTAAAAATAAAAACAATCAACCAATTTGGAACACTAGAATTAAAAAAGAAACAAAAAACCTTTTTAAAAAGGTTGGTGGATCAATAGAAATTGATAAAAGATTATTCAGAGAAGATATTGAAGCTTCAATTGTACATGTTGAGATGCTGTTTAAACAAAAAATTATAAATTTTAAAATTAAAAATAAAATAGTTTGGGGATTGAATAGAATTAAAAACGAAATTATAAAAAAAAAATTTATTTTTGATGATAGGCTTGAGGATATTCATATGAATATAGAACATAGACTTTTTGAGCTAATTGGAGAAGAAGCGGGGTATATTCACACTGCAAGATCAAGAAATGATCAAGTTGTCACAGATTTTAAAATGTGGTTAAGAAAAGCTAATAAAGAAATTGTAAAAAATATTGATGCAACAATTAAAAATATTTTAAAAAAAGCAGAAAAAAATGTTGAGACGATCATGCCGGGTTTCACTCACCTAAAAAATGCACAACCAGTTTCTTTTGCTCATTACTTAATGGCGTACTTAGAAATGTTTAACAGGGATAAAAAAAGATTTAATAACAATTTAGAGAGTCTTAATGAAAATCCACTTGGTGTGGCTGCTCTAACAGGTACTTCTTTTAAAATTGACAGATTTTACACTTCAAAAAAACTAGGTTTCCACAGACCAACTAAAAACTCAATTGACACTGTTTCTGATAGAGATTTTGTAATTGATTTTCTTTATTCTTGTTCCACATGTGCTGTTCATATCTCTAGGATTGCAGAGGAGTTTATAATCTGGAATTCAGATGCTTTTAAACTTATTAATTTGAATGATAAAATTGTAACTGGATCATCTATTATGCCTCAAAAAAAAAATCCTGATCCATTAGAATACTTGAGAGGTAAAACAGGTTTGATGTTTGGAAATCTATTTTCTATGCTTACAACATTAAAAGGATTACCACTTTCATATTTTAAGGATTTACAAGATGATAAAGAAATTGTTTTTAAATCATTTGATCAATTAAAAAATTCTTTAATTATATTAAATGATGTTCTTAAAAATTTTTCACCAGATAAAAAAAGAATGATTGAACTTGCAGAAAGTGGCTACATTACAGCAACTGATTTAGCAGATTATATGGTTAGAGAACTAAATTACCCATTTAGAAAAGCCTATTTGCAAACAGCGAAAATCATAAATTTTGCTGAAAAAAATAAAAAAAAACTATCAGAACTCACAATAAAAGAGATCAATAAAATTGAAAAAGGTTTAACCGCTGATGTTTTAAAAGTATTTGAACTAAAAAAATCTGTTAATTCTAAAGTTTCTTACGGTGGAACTTCTTTCGACAATATTAAGAAAATGATATTAAGTTACAAAAGAAATAAATATGATTAAAAAAATAACTTTAATTACTATATGTCTAATTTTATTAACTTCATGTGGAAGAAAAAATGAGCCAAAATATGAGGTATCATTAAATAATGTTATGAAATTCAATAATTTTAATAACGTATTTAAAATGCCAAGAAAAGATGAAATATATCAATAATATTTTTACAATTGAAAAAACAAGACTCACCAAAGTAGTTAAAAAATTTGAAACACCAATTTTTTGCTATTCTGAGAAAAAAATTAATGAAAATATAAGTAAATTTAAAAAAAGTTTTAAATCGTTTTCTCCAATCATATGTTTTTCAACAAAGTCAAACTGTAATCTAGAAATACTTAAACTAATTAAACGAAATGGATTAGGAGCCGATGTTGTCTCAAAAGGTGAATTAATGATTGCGCTTAAAGCAGGAATAACTTCCAAAAAGATTGTTTTTTCTGGAGTGGGTAAAACTAGGTCAGAATTGATTTATGCAATAGATAAAAATATTTTATTGATTAATTGTGAATCAAAAAGTGAAATATTAGAAATAGAAAGTATAGCAAAATCTAAGAATAGAAAAGTAGACATTGGAATTAGATTAAATCCAAATACAGATGCAAAAACAATTAAACAAATTTCAACCGGTAAAAAAGAAAATAAATTTGGCGTTAATGAAAAAACATTTATTGAAATTTCTAAATATATAAAAAATTCAAAATTTTTAAATTTAAAGTGTTTAAGTGTACATATTGGTAGTCAAATCCTAGATTATAAACCTTACCAAAAAATGCTCAATGTCCTAGATAAATTAATAAAAAAAATTAACTTTAATTTTGAGTTTATAGATCTTGGTGGTGGTATGGGTATTGACTATAGCAAAGACAGTAAAAAATTTAATTACAAAAAATATAACCAAATTATTGAAAAATTTTTAAACAAGCATAAGTCAAAAATTATTTTTGAACCAGGTAGATCAATTATAGGCGATACTGCATTATTAATTGCTAAAGTTATTTATATAAAAGCAAATTCTAAAAAAGATTTTATTATCGTAGATGCGGCTATGAATGATTTTATGAGACCTGCGTTATATGGGGCTAAGCATAAAATAATTCCATTAAAAAAAACCAATAAAATGACTAATAAAAGTTATGATTTTGTAGGTCCGATTTGCGAAACGACAGATAAATTCTTAACGACAAATAAATTTCAAAGGTTAAATGAGAAAGATTATATTATTATTTGTGATGTAGGAGCATATGGTTCATCGCTATCTTCAAATTATAACATTAGACCTAAGCCTGCTGAAATATTAATAAAAGGTTCAAAAATAAATATAATTAAAAAAAGACAAAAACTAACAGATATAATTTAGTTTTTGACAAAAATGATAAGAAAACTTCTATTTTTATTTTTTTTCTTTCTGGGCATATCTATAATTTCAATAATATTCCTTCCATCATTAATAATGCCAACCAAAATAGTTTTATTTGGTGGAAAAATGATGGGAAGATGGACAGCATTTTGTCTTCGAATTATTTTACAAACAAAAATTATTATTATTGGTAGAGATAATATTATTAAAAATGAAAAATTTTTTATTGCTTGTTCTCATCAATCGATGTTTGAAACTTTTTTCCTACAAACAATTTTTAATGCACCAATATTTATTTTAAAGCATGAGTTAATCAAAATTCCTATATTTGGTTGGTATTTAAAAAAGATAGGATCAATTTCAATTAATAGAAATAAAATTAGTAAAGATAATTTAGGTTTAATAGATAAAATAAAAAATTCTGTAAGAAATTCAGAAAGACCATTAATTATATTCCCACAAGGAACTAGAGTTTTGCCAAATGAAATAGTTCCTTTTAAAAAGGGTGTTGGAAGAATTTATGATGAATTACAAATAAATTGCCAACCTGTAGCTATAAACTCGGGAAACGTTTGGCCAAAAAATGGCAAATTGGCTGCAAAACAAAAAATAATAGTGTCAATTCTTCCAGCAGTAAAACCTGGAATGAAATCAGCAGATTTTACAAGTTATATAGAGCATAAAATATATACTGAGTTAAAATTAATGAATTAGCCCTTCATTGGCATTACAACATATATGCTATCATAATCAGCTGGGTCTCTAATTAAGGCTGGTGAACCTGTATCTTTTAAATAAATCTCAATGTTATCTCCGTCAAGTTGGGAAGCAACATCAATTAAA
>CACGED010000011.1 GCA_902571975.1 uncultured Pelagibacteraceae bacterium
ATCAAAGCTTTAAAGAGGAAATACAAGTTGAATTAAAACAATTGTTAAGTAAATCTAAAATAACAACTATAATTGTCACTCACGACTCATATGAAGCTTTTTATTTAGGAAGTAAATGTGGAATAATTTTAAATAAACAATTAAAGCAATTTGATGATCCTTATAATGTTTATCATTTTCCTAATTCAGTAGAAGTGGTAAATTTTTTAAATAGAGGAATTTTAATTCCTGCAAGGGTTACAAGTGAAAATAGTTTAGAAAATAAAGATCTTGGCACAATCGAAGGTAATTTTGTTAAACATTATCCAAACGGATCAGAAGTAAAACTTTTATTACAACCGGAGGATTTAGAGCATGATGATAAAAGTAATCTAAAATTAGAAGTTGTTGATCGTAAATTTAGAGGAACAAATTTTATATACACTCTTAAAACTCAGAGTAATTTACAAATCCCAGTATTTGTTCATTCTCATCACATTCACCAACATGAGGTAGATGAAAAGTTTGGCATTAAAAGGCCAATTCATATTGACCACATTGTCTGTTTTTAAGTATTATAATACGCTAATAATATACTCATGGATAAAGATTTACCAAGAAGCACTAAAGTTGTAGTCATTGGAGGCGGCGTGGCAGGAACATCGTGTGCATATCATCTAGCTAAATTTGGTTGGAAAGATGTCGTTCTATTGGAAAGAGACCAATTAACATCTGGAACTACATGGCATGCGGCTGGTCTAATGGGTCAATTAGGAGCCTCATCTACTATTACAAAGTTAAGAAAATATACTTTGGATCTTTATCAAGAATTAGAAAAGAAAACTGAATTATCAATAGGATTAAAACAGAATGGAGCAATTACAGTAGCTACCACAAAAGAGAGGATGCAAGAGTTGTTAAGACAGGCAACTACTGCCCAACTATCGGATGTTGAGGTACATGTTTTAGATAAAAAACAAACAAAAGATTTATATCCTGTTGTAAATAATGAGGACATTATTGGAAGTGTTTTTATGCCAAAAGATGGTCAAGCTGATCCAGTAGGCGTAACCAATGTTTTAGCAAGAGCTGCTAGAATGGAAGGAGCACAAATTTTTGAAAAAACACCTGTAACAAAAATTCTTGTTAAAAATAATTCTATAGTTGGAGTTGAGACCGATAAAGGAAAAATTGATTGTGAGTATGTTGTTTTAGCAACAGGTATGTGGTCCAGACAAATAGGGGAAAAAATGAATGTTAGTATTCCATTGTATCCCAATGAACATTTTTATGTGATCACGGAACCAATGAAAGATTTACCAAAAAATTTACCAGTTTTAAGAGATTATAATAATTGTCTCTATCTTAAAGAAGACGCAGGTAAAATGTTAGTTGGAATTTTTGAACCAAATGCAAAACCAGCCTTTAAAAATACTGGTGTTGTACCAGATGATTTTTCCTTTGGTGAATTACCAGATGATTTTGATCATTTCGAACCTTATTTGCAAAAATCATTCCATAGGTTGCCTATGTTAGAAAATGCTGGAATTAGAAAATTTTTCTCTGGCCCTGAATCTTTTACTCCTGACACTCAATATCTTTTAGGTGAAACTCCTGAGATTAAAAAACTTTTTACATGTTGTGGTTTTAATAGCATTGGAATTGCAAGCTCGGGAGGTGCTGGAAGAGTTACTGCAGAATGGATAATTAATGGACATATTAATGAAGATTTATTTTCATTAGATATTAAAAGATTTCAAAAATTTCATTCATCAAAAAAATTTATTATGGAGAGAGTGACAGAAACACTTGGTGATTTATATGGAATGCATTGGCCATATAAACAACATAAAACATCAAGAAACCAAATTGTATTACCCTACCAAGAAGAGCTAAAAAAATTAGGAGCTTGTTTTGGAACCTCAGGTGGTTTTGAAAGACCTATGTGGTATGCGTTAAAAGGTGAAAAGGCTGATTACAATTATAGTTTTGGTTATCAAAATTGGTATCCATCAGCTGAATATGAGACTAAAAATACTAGAGAAAACGTAGGATTATTTGAGTTATCTCCTTTTTCAAAATTTGAACTTGAAGGGCAAAATGTTCATGAAGAATTACAAAAAATATGTACTGCAAACATAAAAGATGTTGAGGGTAGAGCAACCTATACCCAGATGTTAAATGAAGATGGAGGAATAGAAACAGATGTTACTGTTACTTGTCTTGAAAGAAACCATTTTAGAGTGATAGGTCCAGCAGCAACAAGAGAACATGATAAATTTCATATAAAAAAACATATTTCAGAAGAGGTCAATTTTAAAGATTTAACACAAGATTTAACATGCCTAGGATTATACGGACCAAAATCAAGGAATTTACTATCTAATATCAGTAATGATGATTTTACAAATGAAGGCATAAAGTTTAGTCATGGAAAATTTGTTACTATTGACGGAGTTAAAGTCTGGGCTCAAAGATTGTCTTATGTAGGAGAAGTAGGTTTTGAATTATATGCAAACATAGATGAAAGCAAAAAACTATTTTTAGCTATTATTAAAGAAGGTAAAAATCATGGCTTATCACTTTGTGGAGCTCATGCAATGGATATTATGAGAATGGAAAGTGGTTTTTTACATTGGGGACATGATATATCGCCTGAAGAAAATCAATATCAAGCAGGACTTAAATTTGCAATCAGTTATAAAAAAAATATAAATTTTGTTGGAAAAGAAGCATTATTAAAAATTAAAGATCAAAACCCCACAAAATCATTAGCTATGATGGTGTTGAAAGATAACAGACCTGGAGAACCTTTGTTACTTCATGAAGAGCCAATTTACTTGGATGATAAAATAATTGGAAGAACAACATCAGGAAACTATTCATTTAATTTTAAAAAAAATATCTCATTTGGTTATGTCAACTCTGGAAGTACTATAGAAAATTTGGTCAATAAAAATTTATCTATTGAAGTTGAAAAGAAAAAATACCCTGTAACAATAATTAAAAAACCCTTAAATCAAAAAAATATAAAAGATATTTAATGTTAAAAATAATTTCAAAAAAAAATAGGGCTGCAGAAATTATTTGTAATCTTAATAAAATTGATAATAAGCAATTAAAAGAAATTAAGTCTACACTTGATAAGTATGGAATGATTTATTTTCCAAAACAAAAACTTAGTTCCAAGAATTATCTTAATTTTGCAAAAAAATTTGGTAAACCAGCTAATTATCCAAGATTGAAAGGTTTAAATAAAAAATATCCTCAAATAACTGTTGTACAACGTAAATCTACTGACAAAGGACCTAGCTTTGGTGAACAATTTCACACAGACTCCTCTTATACAAAAAAACCTCCTAGATACACGATGTTACTTTCTAAACTAGTACCTAAAAAAGGTTTTGCTAATACTGACTTTTCTTCGCAGTACTTAGCTTATGAAAAATTATCAAAAAATTATAAAAATAAGCTTAAAAAATTAAAAGGCATCTACTCTTCACATGGACCAATATCAATCACAACTGTGGAGAGAGAAAAAGAAAAAGGAAAAATATCTAAAGAACTGATTTCCAGACATAAAATAATAAGAACTATTAAAAATAAAAAAACTATATACTGTAGCCCAGGACACTTTTTAAAATTTAATACATATATGACTAAACAAAAAAAAGACTTAAAGAAGTTCTTATTCAATCATCAGACAAAAAAAACTTTTCAATATTCATTAGAATGGGAAAAAGATCAGCTCGCTATTTGGGATAATAGAGCCATGCTCCATCAGGCTACACCGTTTAAAGGTAATAGAATACTTCATAGAATAACAATACTTTAATAAAATGTATTCAATATTTCTTGGGTTAACGCCTTTTATCTTTATCACACTATTTGGTTTTGTTTTTGGAAAACTAAAAATTTTTGATTTAGGTCATGCAAAAGTTTTAAATTTGTTTTTATTCTATGTAGCGGTCCCTGCCTTAATAATTAAATTTGTTGCTCAAAGTGAAATCGGCCAAGTCGATATAAAACAGATAGTTTCATATTTTTTAATGCAAGGAAGTCTTGGGTTTTTAACATTTTTATTAACATCAAAGTTTTTTAAAAGACCTATTCCAGAATCTATTATATGGGCATTAATGGTAGCACTATCAAATCATGTAACATTATTATTACCTATTACAAAAATCTATTTTGGAACTGAAGTAATTACTCAAGTAACAAGTATAATATTAATGGATGGGGTTATTTTATTATCTGTAATTGCTTTTTTTTTAGAACTTACTACTAAAAAAAATATTCGATTAACTGCATTTATAAAGAACATAGTTCTTAATCCAATGATATTTTCAATCTTAATTGGTCTTTTACTATTTGTGTTTAAGATAAATATCGATGATACGCCAATAGACTACGTTCTTTCTGTTTTGGCAGCTTGTGTTTCTCCTATAGGACTTTTCGCAATTGGTATCACATTATCTTTTTACACACAGAAAGTTATCAATAAACTAACTGCTTCTGTATCTATATTGAAATTAGTAGTTTCCCCAATCATCCTCTTGATAATCGGCTTTATTATATTTGATGCTGGACAACCTGAAAAAATTCCTGGTGCTTTTTTTGTTAGTGTTGCACCATGTGGTCATACAGCTGTAGTATTATGTTCTGCCTATAATGTAAGTCCTGAAAATATAATAAAAGCTTTATTTATCTCAACTTTTGCATCATTTGCTACCATATTTTTTGCTATTCAATATTTAACGACTTAAGTTAATTAATATTATCTAAGATTTTATTAGCACATTCTTTTGTATTGCTATCACCATCTAGATCTTTAGTTCTATTTTGTTTTTCTAGTAAAGTTTTTTCGATTGAACTTACTATTCTTGTGGCAGCTTCTTTTTCGCCTAAATAATCTAACATCATAGCGCCAGACCAAATTTGACCTATTGGATTTGCAATACCTTTTCCAGCAATATCAGGTGCTGATCCATGAACAGGCTCGAATAAAGAAGGATGTTTATTTGTTGGGTTAATATTTCCTGATGGAGCTATACCAATTGTTCCCGTACATGCTGGACCTAAATCGGATAAAATATCTCCAAATAAATTTGATGCTACGACAACATCAAACCACTCTGGTGTTAAAACAAATCTTGCAGCTAAAATATCAATATGAAATTGATCTGTTTTAATCTCGGGAAAATCTTTTTTGTTTTCATAAAATCTTTGGTCCCAGTATGGCATGGTTATAGAAATACCATTTGATTTTGTGGCATTAGTTAATTTTTTTCTATCTCTTGTTTTTGCTAATTCAAATGCAAATTTTTGAACTCTATCTATTCCATGTTTAGACATTATAGTTTCTTGTATAACAATTTCTCTTTCAGTATTTTGATACATTTTTCCACCTACCGAAGAATATTCGCCCTCAGTGTTTTCACGCACTATCATCATATCTATGTCACCAGGTTTTTTATTTGCTAAGGGTGCATTTACTCCTTCAAATAATTTTACTGGCCTTAAATTAATAAATTGATCAAATTCTCTTCTAAACTGAAGTAGGGAACCCCATAAAGTAATATGATCTGGATATTTATCTGGCATACCTACTGCACCAAAAAATATCGCATCATGATTACCAACTTGTTGTTTCCAATCATCAGGTAGCATTTTTCCGTGCTTTTCATAATAATCGCATGATGAAAAATCAAATTCATCTATCTTTAATTTAAATTGATGTTGATTTGCCACTTCTTTAAGTATTTTTAAAGCCTCTGGAACAACCTCTTTTCCAATACCATCTCCAGCAATTGAGGCGATTTTGTATTCTTTCATCCTTACTTAGTAAAAGTATCGTTAAATTGTTTAGCTACTCTTACAAAAGTAGTACATTTACTAAGTTGTTTAAGAGAAGGGGCTCCCACATAAGTACAGCTACTTCTGACACCACCAAGAATATTATTTATCGTATCTTTAATTTTTCCTCGATATTTAATTCTCACTGTTCTACCCTCACTACTTCTATAGTCAGACAAACCCCCGTAATGTTTCTTATTTGCTATGTCAGAACTTGACCCGTAAAATTCTATAAATTTATGACCATTTGATTTTATTAGCTTGCCTTCACCTTCATCGTGACCAGCAAACATTCCTCCAAGCATCACAAAATCTGCACCTCCACCGAAAGCTTTTGCGACATCACCCGGACAAGTACAACCTCCATCAGCAATTATATGTGCCCCTAAACCATGGGCAGCATCAGCACATTCAATGACAGCACTTAACTGAGGATAACCAACACCTGTTTGAATTCTTGTAGTACAAACACTACCTGGTCCAATTCCAACTTTTACAATATCTGCTCCTGATAATACTAATTCTTGCGCCATATCAGCTGTTACTACGTTACCAGCAATAATAGTTTTAGTAGGATATTTATCTCTTACAGATTTTAAAAATTTACTAAAGTGTTCAGAATAACCATTAGCAACATCAATGCAGATAAATTTTATGAAACTATATTCTTTTAAAATTTTATCTAAATTTTCAAAATCTTCTTTTTTTATTCCTATACTTAAAGCAATATTTGGATGAATAGATTTTATTTTTTTGAATTTTTTTATTTTTTGAATGTTATGCTGTTTAGTTAAACAAGTGATCATTCCGTATTCAGAAAGCTTTTCAGCTACACCAAGTTCACCAACACCATCCATATTTGAGGCCATGATAGGAATTCCAGACCATTCATTATTACTATATTTAAATCTATAAGTTCTTTTTAGATTTACATCTTTACGACTTTGAAGAGTACTTCTTTTAGGTCTAAAAAGTACATCTGAGTAGTCTAATTTTAGTTCTTCTTCAATTCTCACGAGTCCGAATTTATACAGGGGCTCAAAGCAAATTCAAATTAATTATTAATATTGATGCAGCGTTTTCATTGGCTTTAATTTAAAAAATACATATTATTAGGCATGTTTAATGGTTTTAAGTCAAAGTACGTAAAGGTAAAAAAGGGCAAGGTTTTTTGTAGAGTTGGTGGTGAAGGTCCACCATTACTTTTACTACACGGATATCCACAAACACATTTAATGTGGCATAAAACAGCCCCTGAGTTATCAAAAAGATTTACAGTGGTTGCTGCAGATTTAAGAGGATATGGAAATAGTCTTGCTCCAGCATCAGATAGCAAACATTACAACTACTCAAAAAGAGAAATGGCAAGTGACATGAAACAGATGATGATAAAATTAGGGTTTAACAAATTTTTTGTTGCGGGACATGATAGAGGTGGAAGAGTTGCTCACAGGTTAGCAAGAGACCATAGAAAAAACATAATAGCTCTTAGTGTTTTAGATATTTGTCCAACATTAGATATGTACGAACTAACCACGAGAGATTTCGCAAAAGCTTACTTTCATTGGTTTTTTTTAATTCAACCAAAATGGTTACCTGAGAAAATGATAATGAGCGATCCACGTAAATGGATGAAAAGTTGTTTAGATAAATGGTCAGGTAATCACAAATTTGGAAAAGTTGAAGAAAATTATTTAAAATGTTTCAAGCAACCAAAAAGAATTCATGGATCTTGTGAAGATTATAGGGCGTCTGCAACTATTGATTTGGATCATGACAAAAAAGATAGAAAGAAAAAACTAAATATTCCAGTCCAAGTATTATGGGGAAGTAAGGGAGTAATTGGAAAGCAGTTCAAACCATTAAAAATTTGGCAAAGATATACTGAAAAAAAAGTTATAGGTTATCCTATAAACTCAGGTCACTTCATTCCAGAGCAAAATCCAAAGGCAACTGTTAAACATTTAACTGATTTTTTTTTGAAGAAAATTAAGTAATTAGCCTTACTTGATGTGATCAATAATCGCGCATATCATTCTTGATAATATTAAATTCACCTTTAAATATAGCTAATGTCTTCTTTACTTAAAAATTCAGAATTAACCTCAGAAAAAGCAGATAGCATTGTTTCTGAAACTCTAAATAATTGTGATGATGGTGAGCTTTATATAGAGGATACAAAATCTGAGACAATTGTATTAGATGATAACAAAATTAAAAGTTCAAATTATACATCTGACTTAGGTTATGGTTTTAGAGCTGTAACAGGTGATACAGTTGCTTATTCTCATTCAAACGAAATTTCTGAAAAATCATTAAAAAATTCTAGCGAAAATCTTAAGTCAACTTTAAAAAATAATAGCGGAACATATAATTCAGAAATTAAAAAAACTAATCAGAAGCTTTATAAAGACGTTGATCCAATTGAGAGCAAGTCAATGAAATCAAAAATTGAATTGCTGAACAATATGAATGAATATGCCAGATCAAAAGATAGTTCAGTTAAACAAGTAACAGCTAGCCTTCTAGCAGAAAAGAAAAATGTTGAGATCATTAGATCTGGGGGAGAATTATTATCAGATAATAGACCTTTAGTTAGAATAAATATGTCAGTAATGGTTGAAAAGAATGGTAGAAAAGAAACTGGTGTTTTTGGTATTGGTGGAAGACAGGATTATGATGAATATCTTAAAAATGATAATTGGAAAAAAGTTTGCGATGAAGCTTTTAGAATTGCAAGTACAAATATAGAAAGCAAACCTTCTCTTGCGGGAGAAATGAAAGTTGTTCTAGGACCTGGATGGCCTGCAATTTTAATTCATGAAGCTGTAGGTCATGGACTAGAAGGTGATTTTAATAGAAAAAAAACTTCAGCTTTTCATGATTTAGTTGGTAAAAAAGTTGCGAGTGATGGAGTTACAATAATCGACGATGGAACATTAGATAATAGAAGAGGTAGTTTAAATATTGATGATGAAGGAACGCCAACAGAAAGAACAGTTTTAATTGAAAATGGTATCTTAAAAAATTTCATGCAAGATAGACTAAATGCAAGACTTATGAATACAAAATCAACAGGAAATGGAAGAAGAGAGAGCTATAAACATGTCGTGATGCCTAGAATGAGAAATACGATAATGTTAGGTGGATCAAACACTCAAGAAGAAATGATTAAGTCAGTAGATAAAGGTATTTTTGCTGTAAGTTTTGGTGGTGGTCAGGTTGATATTACCTCTGGAAAATTCGTTTTTAACTGTACAGAAGCTTATGAGATTATAAATGGAAAAATTGGATCTCCAATTAAAGGAGCTACTTTAATT
This sequence comes from uncultured Pelagibacteraceae bacterium, assembly GCA_902571975.1. GTDB lineage: Bacteria > Pseudomonadota > Alphaproteobacteria > Pelagibacterales > Pelagibacteraceae > Pelagibacter. The sequence goes on from CACGED010000011.1 coordinate 9,156, forward strand.
GGTGATGGACCATCTTCTTTAAAAGAAATTTTAATGGTTGGAAATGATATGATGTTAGATCCTGGCATTGGAACATGTGGTAAAGCTGGACAGGGTGTGCCAGTGGGTGTTGGACAACCATCTTTACTTATTAATAATATGACTGTTGGTGGAACTCAACTATAGTAAAATGATTAAAGATCAAGAGTATCTAAAAAAAATTGCAGATATATGCCTTAGTAAATCAAAAAAATTAGGTTCATCTGATGCAAATATATTAGTGCAAAGTTCTGTTTCTGAAAATGTAAATGTAAGGAATAAAAAACTTGATGGATCTGAAAGGTCTGAAAATCTTGGAGTAGTCCTTACAACTTATTTAGGTAAAAAAAAGTCCTCAATAGCCTCATCAAATCTTAAAGAAAAAAATTTAGATGAGCTAGTAAATAGATGCATTGAAACAATGAAGATTACACCTGAGGATGAATATAATTCATTACCAGATAAAGACCTCCATTTTAAAGGATTAAAAGACTTAGACTTGTATGATGAAACTCATTTAAACAATGAAGACAAGATTAATTATATAAAAGAGGCAGAAGAGGAAGCTTTTTCCAATGATAAAATAATAAATACTAATGGATCAGGATTTGGTGAGAACAAATCAAATTTTTTATTAGCCAATTCAAATGGATTCGCCGATGGATATAAAACTTCACAATTTACTGCATACTGTGAAGTTGTTTCAAAAAGCAATGGAAGCATGGAAAGAGATTATGAATATACAAGTAAAAGGTTTTATAGTGATATTTTGAAACCTAAACAACTTGGATCTATTGCAGCGGAACATGCAGTAAAGAAATTAAATCCAAAAAAAATAAAAAGTGAAAAAATTAGTCTAATATTTGATAAAAGAATATCAAAAAACTTTCTCTCTATTTTTGCAAGCGCAATATCATCAAGTGCAATAGCAAAAGGAACAACATTTTTAAAAGATAAATTAAATCAACAAGTTTTTAACTCTGAAATAAATATATTAGATCACGGTAATATAAGAAAAGCCAATGGATCTCGTTACTTTGATAGCGAAGGTATAGCAGTGGTTAACCTTGATTTGATAAAGAACGGTATTCTACAAGACTATTTAACTGATACTTACAATGGTAAAAAAATAAATAGAAAATCTAATGGTAGGGCAAGTGGAACAACAAATTTATATTTTCAAAATGGATCAAAAACATTTGAAGATCTAGTAAAATCAGAAAATAAAATCTTGTATATTAAAGAAACAATTGGACATGGTACAAATATTATTAACGGTGATTATTCTGTAGGAGCATCTGGCATGATGATTGAGAATGGAGACTTTTCATACCCAGTAAGTGAGATTACAATTGCTGGAAACTTAAATAATATTTTTAAAAATATAACTTTAGCCGATGATTTGGAATTTAATTATGCAACGAATTCACCGACAATGATGGTTGAAGGTATGGTTGTAGGTGGAAAATAATTTCTAAATGAAAAAAATAATAACCATTTTTTTTGCAATTTTTTTTATTACCAACTCATCAAACTCTAATGAACACGAAATAAGATTAAATAACTTATTTGAAAAATTAAAAATTCAAAACTATTCAATTGCAATTGATACAGAGATGAAAATTTGGGATATTTGGACAAAACATCCCACTAATCAAAATTTAACTTCTTTGCTATCAAGAGGAACAAAATTTATGAATCAAGAACAATACTCAGTTGCTGTAGATATATTCACAACAGTAATTAAAAAAGATCCTGCTTGGGCAGAAGCTTGGAATAAAAGAGCAACTGTCTTTTATTTAATGGGCAAATATCAAGATTCTCAAAATGATATAGACAAGGTATTAAAACTAGAGAAAAGACATTTTGGAGCATTATCAGGACAGGGTCTCGTTCAAATTAAGTTAAAAAATTACGAAAAAGCTTTAAAGAGTTATGAAAAAGTAAAAGAGATTTATCCGTCCATGAGGTCACCACAAATAATGATACCACAGATTAAAGAGCTGATTAAAAATCAATCTGTGTAAATGAAAAAACTGTTAATAATATTTTTTATCAATATTTTTGCAGTTAATTCTGCTTATTCTGTAGAAGAAGTCCTTACTTCTTTAAAAGAGGGAGGAAAAATAATTTTTATTAGACATGCGCTTGCACCAGGGAATGGAGATCCAGAAAATTTTGATTTAAATGATTGTTCTACACAAAGAAATTTAAATCAAAGAGGAATTGAACAGTCAAAATTTATTGGAAGTATATTTAACAAAAACCAGATTAAAATTGAAAATGTCTATTCAAGTGAATGGTGCAGATGTATAGATACAGCTAAATTTGCTTTTAAAAATTATCAAACATTTAGTGCACTAAATTCTTTTTATGATATTAGATTTGAAGAAAATGAAGAGAGGCAAATAACTCAACTAAAAGAGTTTATTAATCAATGGAATGGTAAAGAAAATATAATTTTTGTTACTCATTTTGTTGTTATATCTTCAATGCTAAATATAGGTACTTCTTCAGGAGAAATAGTAATAACCGATAAGAATTTAAATATTATTGGATCAATTGATACTTTGTAATATATTAACTTAAGATTTATGAAAACAATATTTATTATAGGATCAAAAAAGTATACTTTAAAATACACTAGAAAAATGCCTGAAGGCGAAGTAAAAAAAATGAAATCTTTTGTAACTAATAAAGGTCAAAAGTTAGAAAAAACATCCAAGTTTAAAATTCTAAATATTTCAGACGAAAAAACAGCAAGAGTGTTTAAGATCAGTTTATAATATTTAATCCAGAAATAGAGACTAAATGAAGAAATCTAAAAGAAGCAATGTTGACCCATTTATTGTAATGGATGTAATGGAGTCTGCTAGGAAAGCAGAAGCTAATGGCAAGCATGTAATTCATATGGAAGTAGGTCAACCAGGAACACCAGCACCAAAGCTTGCCAAACAATTTATTTCAGATGAAATTTCTAATAATGATCTTGGCTATACAGTTACTTTAGGTTTGCCAAAATTACGAAATAGAATTTCTAAATTGTATGGAGATTGGTACAATATTGATTTAAACCCAGACAGAATAATTATAACAACTGGATCTTCAGGAGCATTTATACTTTCTTTTGCAGCATTATTTGATGTTGGAGATAGAGTAGGCATTGCCGCTCCAGGCTATCCTAGCTATAGACAAATTTTAAAGTCTCAAGATTTAATTCCAATTGATATTTTTACAGAGTTGCAAAATAAATTTCAGCCTATACCTAGAGATATTAAAGAAAATAATTTAAATGGTTTATTAGTTGCTTCTCCTGCAAATCCCACCGGTTCAATGCTTGATAAAAAAAAACTAGAAGCGCTTATTAATACTGCGCATGAAAATAAAGTGAGTTTTATTAGCGATGAGATTTATCATGGAATTCAATATGAAAATAATCCTACATCTGCATTAGAAATTTCAAATGAATGTTATGTTATAAATTCATTTTCTAAATATTTTTCTATGACAGGTTGGAGAGTAGGCTGGATGATTGTTCCTGAGGATCATGTGAGACAAGTAGAGAGATTATCTCAAAATCTTTTTATTTGTCCTCCTCATGTTAGTCAATTAACTGCTCTATCAGCAATGGATGCAAAAGAGGAATTAAATACAAATGTAGAGGTTTATAAAAAAAATAGGTCAATTTTGTTAGAAGAGTTACCTAAGGCTGGTTTAAATAAATTTTCTCCACCAGATGGTGCTTTTTATATCTACATTGATATTTCAGAGTATTCGAAAGATAGTCTTAACTTTTGTAAAGAAGTGCTTGATAAAGCAGGAGTAGCAATAACTCCTGGACTTGATTTCGATCAAAAAAGAGGAAATTCTACAATAAGGTTTTCATACGCTAGAAGTACTGAAGATATAATTGAAGGAGCAAATAGAATAAAAAAATTTATGAAAGAAGAGTATTTAAAATAATAATGAAAACCGCTGTTTTATTTGGCTCATCTGGATTAATTGGATCTAATTTACTAGATAATTTAATCAACAATAATACTTACAACAAAATAAAAATATTTGTTAGAAAATTACCTTCTATTGATAATACAAAAGTTGAAGTTATCAATACCGATTTTTTAGATTTAGACACTTTAAAAGAAAAATTAACAGGTGATGATTGTTTTTTTTGTATTGGTACAACTCACAAAGACACACCCAATAAAAACGAATATAGAAGAATAGAATATGACCTGCCTGTACAATTGGCAAAAATTGCAAAAATTAATTCAATTAGTAATTTTATTTATGTCTCCTCAATTGGAGCAAACCCAAAAGCCTCAAGTACATATTTAAAAAATAAAGGTCAAGTAGAGGAGGAGCTAAAAAAGATTGGATTTTCTAACCTAAGCATTATTCAACCCTCATTTTTAGTTGGAAACAGAAAAGACTTTAGAATTGTTGAGGTTTTAGGAATTCCAGTGATGAAATTTCTATCCATATTCTTTTTTGGTAGATTAAAAAAATATACTCCAATAAAAGTTGAGATAGTTGTGAATGCAATGATCAAACTTGCCTCAGGAAATAATAGTGAGCAAACTTATTTATCTGATAGGTTGCAAGAGTTAGGATCTAACTAAATGAGAAAATCAATAATATCGATATCTTTTTTGATTTATATATTCTGTATTTTACCTTACTCTACTTCAATGGCTTATGAGGAATCTCAATATGATGTAGTATATAAATCTGAAATATACGAAGTGAGACATTATAAAGACCGTCTAGTTGTCGAAGTTGTAAGTAGAAATGATGACAGTAGTTTTAGAAAACTTTTTAAATATATCTCGGGTCAGAATAATAAATCCCAAGAAATTAAAATGACTGTGCCAGTAACACAGAGTGAGAAGGATAATGGATACTATATGCAATTTTATCTTCCATCAAAATTTACAAAAGAGAATGCCCCTATACCCACAAATTCAGATGTTAAAGTCTCAACAATAAAAGAAGGTTTTTTTGCTGTACTAGAATATTCTGGAAGAGCCTCAGATAATAATTTCTTCAAACATAAGGAAATTCTAAATAAAAAACTCTTAGAGGATAAAGTAATCATTAAAGGACCTCCAATAAGAGCAACCTATAATGGGCCTTTTACGCTTCCTATGATGAGACGCAATGAAGCTATGTTTAAAGTTGAGTGGAGTAAATAGATTACATTTTGCCATATATATTAATTTATATCGCCTGATAGTTTAAGTTCATTAATCAGAAAGGTAATCATGAAAAAATTATTTCTAATTTTATTTGTATTATTTGGTTTAAACAGCTCTGTTTTTGCTGATGGTCATGTAAAAAGAATTTTATCAACTAGTCAGACTGGTATGGGTAACGATATTGTTTATCCATCAGGAAAAGCAAAGATCACAGCTTTTGAATTTACTGTGCCCGTAGGAGGTCCTGTAGTTCCACATACTCACTCGTTCCCTGTTTTAATAATGATACAACAAGGAGAAATTGAACTTACTCAAGGTGGCAAAAGCTATGTTTATAAAGCTGGAGATGCATTTATTGAAGATGTAGGTGTGGCTCATGAATCTAAAAATATTGGAGATGTTCCTGTTAAAGCAATTGTTGTTGCTATGGGAGTTGAAGGTCAAAAAATAATGACCCCAGTAAAATAGAAAGAAAAAATATGGGGCAGTTATTTTTACATGCCCCATATCTCATTCTTTAAGCTAAATTTTTTTAGCCTCTTTCTTCAAGTGACCCAATGTTTCTCCCGAGTTTTTTCCTGATTTGATAACGTATCCACTTGTGCCATTTGCATTAGTTTCTACAGTTTTCAAATTTCGAAACATAAGTTGATCTAGCCTAGCGTTCTTTGAGCCTCGGCTAAACGAACTTAATACTCTGTGCATTCTTTTCATACACTCTCCTTGTTTGTTTTTCCAAAACTCGCTTTTAACCGATGCGATATCGGTCTCTTTTTCACCATGAGATATGGTAAATATAATTTACCATTCTAGAAAATTGATTTCAAATCATTATATAAACTAAAGGTTCAAAATGGGTTTTATTAATTATATTTATCAACAAAATTTAAAGAGAATTAAATTGGATCCATTTACTATTATTCTTACTTGACTTAATAACATTTTCTATAAACTTCATTCCATCAATTCCATCATCAATCGAAGGGTAGCAATTATTTGACTTATCATATTCTTGATTATTAATATTAGCTGAAAGCTCTTTGTAAACATCACTATAAATATTAGCAAAACCTTCTAAATAACCCTCTGGATGACCTTGGGGAATTCTTGTTACATTTTTAGCTTCATTGCTAGTAATATTGCTTCCTCTCGTAATGTTTTGAGCAGGGTTTCCAAATTTTGTATAACTAAGATAATTAGGATCTTCTTGTCTCCATTCTATACCAGCATTTTCTCCATATACTCTTATTTTGAGATTGTTCTCGTTTCCAACTGCTACCTGGCTTGACCATATTGATCCTTTCGCACCACCTATAAATCTTAGCATTATTTGTGCATTATCATCTACTTTTCTCCCTTCAACAAATGTATGAATATCAGCCGAAATTTCATCTACCTCTAATCCAGTTATAAACCTAATCAAATTATAGGCATGAGTTCCAATATCACCTATACAACCTCCTGCGCCTGATCTTTTGGGGTCAGTTCTCCACTCCGCTTGCTTTAATCCACTATCCTCTGCCTTTGTAGTTAGCCAATCTTGAGGATATTCAGCTTGAATAACTCTTAAAGAACCTAAGTCTCCTTTTTGAACTAAAGATCTTGCATGTCGAACCATAGGATATCCTGTATAATTATGTGTTAAAGCAAATATTAATTTTTTACTTTCAATTATCTTTTTAAGATCTATTGCTTCCTCACTAGACATACCAATTGGCTTATCGCAAATAATATGTATCCCTTTTTCTGCAAAAATTTTTGCAATAGGCACATGTAAATGATTTGGTGTTACTATTGAAACTACATCAATACCTTCTGGTCTAGATGACTCTTTCTCTGCCATCTCTTCATAGGTTTTATAAATCCTATCATTATCTAGACCAAGATTTTTTCCAGTTTCTTTTGAATTTTCAAAGTCAGATGAAAATGATCCCGCAACTAATTCATAATACCCATCAAGTCTTAAAGCTATTCTATGGACACTTCCAATAAAAGCATCTTTACCACCACCAACCATTCCGATGCGTATTTTTCTACTCATTAATTAATGCCAAGCATTTTTTTATTTGTTTCATGGTCAGCACCACTACCTGCAAAATCATCGAAAGCTTTTTCTGTTGTATTAATTATGTGATTTTTAATGAATTCCGCTCCCTCTCTTGCTCCATCTTCTGGATGTTTTAGACAACATTCCCATTCAAGAACTGCCCAACCATCGTAATCATATGAAGTTAGTTTTGAAAATATGGATTTAAAATCAACTTGCCCATCCCCAAGTGATCTAAATCTACCAGCTCTATTAACCCAAGACTGAAACCCACCATAGACACCTTGTTTCCCAGATGGGTTTAATTCAGCATCTTTAACGTGAAACATTTTTATCTTCTCATGATAAATATCAATATGAGCTAAATAATCTAAATGTTGCAGAACATAATGACTTGGATCAAAAAGCATATTACATCTTTTATGATTACCAACTCTTTCTAAGAACATTTCAAAAGTTACACCATCATGAAGATCTTCACCTGGATGTATTTCATAACATAAATCTACTCCATTATGATCAAAGTGATCAAGAATAGGCTTCCATCTTTTTGATAATTCATCAAATGCATTTTCAATTAACCCTTCAGGTCTTTGTGGCCAAGGATAAACATAAGGCCAAGCAAGTGCACCTGAAAAAGTTACATGTTTATCTATTCCTAGACTGTTTGATGCCTTAGCAGCCATCATTAATTGATTCACAGCCCATTCTTGTCTTGCTTTCGGATTTCCTCTAACTTCAGGTGCAGCAAAACCATCAAAAGCAGTATCATAAGCAGGATGCACTGCAACAAGTTGACCTTGAAGGTGAGTTGATAATTCTGTAATTTGTAAATCGTGTGATTTAGCAATTCCTTTAACCTCATCACAATAATCTTTACTTTCAGATGCTTTTTTTAAATCAATTAATCTACTGTCCCAACTTGGTATCTGTATACCTTTGTAACCGAGAGATGATGCCCATTTACAAATATTATCTAAAGAATTAAATGGTGCTTCTTCACCTACAAATTGTGCTAGGAAAATTGCAGGACCTTTTATTTTGTTCATAATTCCCCTTTCTCTTTAATTTTTTACATTAACTAATTTTTACAAAAAAAATACTAGCAGGCACAAGTCATCTTGGATAGACTTATATTAATAATAATAACAATAAGAGGGGAAAAAAAATGAAAAAAATAATGATTTTATTATTTGTATCTCTATTCTCTTTTTCTGTAAATTCTAATGCTAAGTCAATTACATTAGGTTGGGCCGCTTGGGACCCTGCTAATGCTTTACAAGAACTTACCAAAGAGTTTACTGCAGAGACAGGAATAGATGTCAACTTCGAATTCGTGCCATGGCCAAATTTTGCAGATCGTATGTTGAACGAACTTAACAACAAAGGTAAAACTTTTGACTTGTTAATCGGTGACTCGCAATGGATTGGTGCTGGTGCAGTTTACGGACACTACGTAAAGTTGAATGATTTCTTTGATAAAGAAGGTATTTCAATGAATGATTTCTCACCTGCAACAGTTTATGCATATTCAACTTGGCCTAAAGGAAGTGAAAACTATTATGCATTACCAGCTATGGGAGATGCATTAGCTTGGGCTTATAGAAAAGACTGGTTTGATAGACCAGAACTTAATTCTGAGTTCAAAAAGAAACATGGTTATGATCTAGGAGTTCCTGCAAACTGGAATCAATTACATGATATGTGTTCATTCTTCCAAGGAAGAGAAATTGATGGTCAAAAAAGATATGGTGCAGCGATTAATACAGAGCGTGGATCTGAAGGTATTACAATGGGTGTTACAGCTGCAATGTATGCATGGGGCATGGAATATGAAAATCCAAATAAACCATATGACATGGAAGGATTTTTTAATTCTCCTCAAGCAGTAGAAGCTGTAGAGTTTTACAGAAAATTATATGAAGACTGTGCACCTCCAGGACACTCTGATGCTTATATGGTAGCAAACTTAGATGCATACAAATCAGGACAAGTTGCATTCCAAATGAACTGGTATGCTTTTTGGCCAGGTGTTTCTAAAGAAGATAGCGACGGCAGAGTTAGTGGTTTCTTTGCAAATCCAAAACAAAACGTAGCTGCTGCAACATTAGGTGGTCAAGGTATATCTGTTGTTAAATATTCAGATAAACAAGATCTTGCATTAGAATATATTAAATGGTTTGCGAGACCAGACATACAGCAAAAATGGTGGGATTTGGGAGGATATTCATGTCATAATGATGTTTTAAATTCACCATCTTTTCCAACATCTACAGTTTATGCACAAGGCTTCTTAGACTCTATGGGGATTGTCAAAGATTTTTGGCAAGAACCAACATTTGTAGAGTTAATGTTACCTATGCAGGAAGCTATTCATGACTATGTTGTTAATGGAAAAGGTACTGCCAAAGGTGCTTTAGATAAAATCATTGAAGAGTGGGTTGAAGTATTTGAGGCAGACGGAAAACTTTAACAATACTATTTGAAGATATAAAAAAAGAGGGGGGATATCATCTCCCCTTTTTTTGTTAAAAAAAATCATATGAGCGTTAAAAAAAAATTTAAAGGACTATCTGATAAGGCTGTAGCTTGGCTTTTTATTGGCCCTTCTGTATTTCTTTTATTAGCAATAAATATTTATCCTTTGATTTATGCCATCAGAATGTCTTTCACAAATTTTTACGCAAATAAAATTGGAAGAGAGCCAGAGTTTGTAGGTTTAAAAAATTACATAAAAGTTCTTAATAAAGAAGCCATATGGGAAAAAATGCAGGTTACTGCAAACTTTATGTTTTGGACTTTGTTACTTCAGGCAGTAATAGGCCTAGGTTTGGCTTTATTATTAAATAGGAAATTTAAAGGTAATGAATTATTAACTACCTTAATAGTGTTGCCAATGATGTTGTCACCTGCTGTAGTAGGGGTATTTTGGACTTATCTATATAATCCTCAAGTAGGTTTATTTAATTATGTTATTAATTTTTTCCACGATTTTGGAAGTTTTGATATGATTGGATCAAGTGTATTAGCACCATGGTCAATAGTTATTGTTGATACTTGGATGTGGACACCTTTTACAATGTTAATTTGTTTAGCTGGTCTAAGATCTGTTCCAAATTATTTGTATGAGGCGGCAGAAGTCGATAGAGCTAGTAAATGGCAACAATTTATTTACATCACACTACCATCTGTATTACCATTTTTATTGCTGGCATTATTATTTAGGGGGATTGAGAATTTTAAAATGTTTGATATGGTCGTCGAACTTACGTCTGGTGGCCCCGGCTCAGCTACCGAGCTTGCCTCAATCAATCTAAAAAGAGAGGCATTTGAAAAATGGAAAACCGGTTATAGTTCGGCTTTTGCAGTAATTCTTTTTGTAACTATTTTTGGTTTTGGAAATGTTTATGTAAAAGTAATGAATAAGATAAAGGAACGCTGATGGATACATCTAGATCATATTTAGAACCTTCTTCGTTTTCAAAGAAACTCGCTGCTACAATTATTATTGTTTATACAGTAATAACATTAATTCCTATTTCTTGGATGGTGATGACCAGCTTCAAGAATGTAAATAGTGCAATTTCTTATCCACCTGAGGTATTTTTTGAACCATCATTAGAAGGATATGTTAATTTGTTTACTAATAGATCAAGACAATCTCAGGAATATCTTGACTCGCTACCACCACCAGAAAATTGGTATGAAGAACTAGTTAGAAGTAGAGAGATGGTTATAACAGGACCATCAAAATTTTTAGGAAGGTATTCAAATTCAATGATAATTGGATTTGGCTCAACTTTCGCATCTGTATTTTTGGGTGCCTTAGCTGCGTATGCCTTTTCAAGGTTTAGGGTTCCATTAAAAGACGATTTATTATTTTTTATTCTCTCTACTAGGATGTTCCCACCAATTGCCGTGGCTGTCCCAATATTCATTATGTATAGAAAATTGGGTCTAGGGGATACTCACCTTGGTATGATTATATTATATACAGTAGTAAATTTAAGTTTAGCAGTGTGGCTGTTAAAAGGATTTATGGATGAAATTCCTAAAGAATATGAAGAAGCAGCTATGATTGATGGATATTCTAGACTTCAAGCATTCTTTAAAGTTGTTCTTCCACAAGCGATGACTGGTATAGCTGCAACAGCAATCTTTTGTATGATTTTTTCATGGAATGAATATGCATTTGCAGTTTTACTTACCCAATTTAATGCACAAACAGCTCCACCATTTATACCTACAATTATAGGAGAAGGTGGTTTGGATTGGCCTGCAATTGGTGCTGGTACAACTTTATTTTTATTACCAGTAATGATTTTTACAATTATTTTAAGAAAACATCTTTTAAGAGGTATTACTTTTGGAGCAGTGAGGAAATAATGCAAGAAGAAAAATCATTAATGAGAAAAATATTTAGAAGAGTTTACTGGGAGAATTTGTCTACAGTGTTAATTTTACTTGGAGTTTTCATGCTGTTACAGCCATTCGCAATGTGGATGTATACTTACTCATTTATTGTAGTTTTAATTGGAACTATAGGTTTCGTAATAACAAGTCACTTCCCAGATTAATATGTCTCAAATTAAAATAGCAAATTTACAAAAATCATTTGGAGATTTTACTGCAGTTAAAAACTCAAATTTAACAATTAATGATAAAGAGTTTTTTGTTTTGCTAGGCCCATCTGGATGTGGAAAAACAACAACTCTTAGAATGATTGCTGGATTAGAATTACCAACATCTGGAGAAATTTACTTAGGTGATGAAGAAGTTGGAATGTTAAGAGCATCTGAGAGAGATATTGCATTTGTTTTTCAATTGTTCGCACTTTATCCACATATGAACGTAAAAAATAACTTATCTTTTCCCCTAAAAATGCAGGGTTATAGCAGAAGTGAAATTAAAACTAGGGTTGGGGAGGCAGCAAAACTTTTAAGAATTGATCATCTTTTAAACTCCAGTATTTCATCTTTATCTGGTGGAGATAGACAACGTGTAGCCCTTGGTAGAGCTTTAGTTAGAAGGCCAAAAGCATTTTTAATGGATGAGCCTTTAGGTACATTGGATGCTGAATTTAGAGAATTAATGTGTTTAGAACTCAAGAAATTACATATCGATATTGGCGCTACAACTGTTTATGTAACACATGATCAATTAGAGGCAATGTCATTAGCTGATCGTATTGCTGTAATGGATGGGGGTGAAATCTTACAAGCTGATGAACCAGCAGTAATCTACAATAAACCAGCAACTAAATTTGTGGCGTCATTTATTGGCTCCCCTGGAATGAATTTTATAAATATTGATCAAGGTATTTCTAATGAACAATCGACTTTAAGTATAGAAGGAACAAACTTTAACATACCTAAACAGTATGAAATATCAAAAAGCAAAAAAAATTTATTTGGTGTTCGTCCTGAAAATTTATCTCTTACTCATGAGGGTGGTCTTAAAGGTTCGGTATTTGGCGTTGAATATTTAGGTTCAAGAAAAATTGTAACAGTTAAAACTAATTTTGGAGAAATCAAAGTAAAAACTAATATTTCAACAAGTGTTAAGATCAATGAAAATGTACAAGTAAAACCTTCCAATAATAATATAATTATTTTTGATGGTGAGACTGACAGATCTCTTAAAAGTGAGTTTATGAATTAATGGCAAAAATAGAATTAAAAAATTTATCTAAAACCTATAATAAAAAAATTGAGGCTTTGCATGATATAAATTTTACCATTGAGGATGGACAGTTTTTTGTCTTATTAGGCCCTTCTGGTGCTGGAAAAACTACTACATTAAGATGTATTGCTGGATTAGAGAAAATAGATAATGGAAGTATTTTATTTAATGATGAATCTGTAACTGAAGATCAACCAGCTTCAAGAGATGTTTGTTTTGTGTTTCAACAATACTCTTTATATCCTCACTATAGTGTTTATGAAAATTTAGCATTCCCTTTAAGATCTCCAATGAGAAAATTACCTGAAGAAGAAATAAAAACTAAGGTTGAAAGTATTGCAAGCATGTTAAAGATTTCAAATAAACTGAACAATAAAGCTACACAATTATCCGGTGGGGAGATGCAAAGAGTTGCAATAGGACGCGCTTTAGTTCGTGAGCCAAATTTATACTTAATGGATGAACCTCTGTCATCTTTAGATGCTAAATTAAGAGAAAGTCTTAGGGTTGAGTTAAAAAATATTCAAACTAATCTAAATTCAACAATACTTTATGTTACACATGATCAAGCAGAAGCAACCACTTTAGCAGATAAAATTGGAGTTTTAAAAGAGGGTCATTTAGTACAAATAGGAACTCCTGAAGAGATATATGAAAACCCAAATTCTATATATGTTTCACAAAGATTGGGATCACCGAAAATCAATATTCTCCCTGGAAAATTATTTGGAATGAATGATGTGCCTACTTTTGGAATAAGACCTGAAAATATTACAATAGGAACTGGTAACCACTCAGCCAAAATTATTTCAATTGAAAATCTAGGTTCAGAAACCGTAGTTGCTTTAAATTTTAAAGACCAAGAAATACTAGTTTCAATTCAAGGTAACTATAAATCATCAATAAATGAGACAATTAATTTTGACATGAATAATGAAAAAGTTTTAAGATTTGATCAAGAAGGAAATAGAATTTATGAGCGTTAGTTTTTTAATTTCTCAAGCAAAAAGTGTCCAAAAAGTTATAGATGAAAATTCTGCAGAAATAGAGGTTCTTGATCAAAAAATTGGAGATGGAGATCATATTTTTAACATTCAAAGAGGTTTGAAGTTAGTTGTTGAACTTGAAGACGCTATTAAAGATTTACCATTAGCCAAAGCTTTAAATATGATAGCAATGAAAGTCCTGTCAGGTATTGGTGGATCATCGGGCGCATTATTTGGAACTTTTTTTATGACTATGGCTAAATCTTCTGATTTAGATAAAGATGTTGATTTTAATAAAGCATGTGAAATGATTATTAGTGGAATTAAATCCATGAAAGAAAGAGGAAAAGCTGATGTTGGAGAAAAAACTATGATGGATGTTTTATTACCAGTTTCAGAAAAACTAAACGAATTAAAAAATGAAAGTGAATTTAAACCAGGTTTAAATGAAGTGATAAAAATTGCAGAAGAAAGAATGTTATCTACAAAAGATATGTTGGCAACAAAAGGTAGAGCTTCTTTTTTAGGTGAACGTGCAAAAGGACACATAGATCCTGGAGCTCGTTCTTCTCAGCTTATAATCGATACAATTTGTAAATCAGTAATAAATAATTAGGAGGGAAAAATGAAAAAATTTATAAATAATAACGATGATTTTCTAAAAGAGAGCCTTACTGGTTTTGGTAAAGCACATAGTGATATTATAAATGTCAATTTAGACCCAAGTTTTGTATCTAGAAAAAATAAAACTAAAGATGGAAAAGTTTCTTTAATTTCAGGCGGTGGAAGTGGACATGAACCAATGCACGGAGGTTTTGTTGGTCATGGTATGTTAGATGCAGCGTGTCCGGGTTTTGTTTTTTCAGCACCTACACCAGATCAGATGCAAGCAGCAGCAGAACATGTAGATAGTGGGGCAGGTGTTCTATTTATAGTTAAAAATTATTCTGGGGACATCATGAACTTTGAAATGGGCGCTGAAATGTATTCTGGTAAAAACGATAGTATTATTACTAACGATGATGTTGCAGTTGAAGATTCTACATTTACTACCGGAAGAAGAGGTGTTGCGGCAACTGTATTGGTTGAAAAAATAGTTGGATCCTTAGCTGAACATAGCGGATCCCTTGATGAATGTAAAAAACTTGGTGAAAAAGTTAACAAAAAAGCTGGTACGATGGGAGTAGCATTTACTAGTTGCACTGTTCCTGCTGCGGGAAAACCTACCTTTAATATAGGCAATGATGAAATGGAATTTGGTGTAGGTATTCACGGTGAGCCAGGTAGAAAAAGAGAAAAAATTCAACCATCAAAAACTATAGTTGGTAACATTTTAGAAGCTATCTTAGACAATTTAAAACCAGAAAAAAATGAAAAGAATTTACTTTTCGTCAATGGGATGGGTGGCACTCCTTTGACAGAATTATATTTAGTTTATGAGGACGCATGTCAAATTTTGCAATCTAAAGGTGTTGAAGTAACAAAAAGTTTAGTTGGAAATTATTGTACTTCACTTGAGATGCAAGGAGCTTCAATTACTCTTCTTAAATGCGATGATGAAATATTAAAACATTGGGATGCTCCAGTTCATACAGCTGCAATGAGATGGGGGATGTAAGACTTTTTTAATCAAATAACGACTAAGTCAAGTTTATGATTTCCAAGTCTTTCATTACCACTTTCTGTAACCAGGTAAGTTTCACCTAAGTTCATTGCTAAATTATTTTCAGAGTCCATTAGTATCATATGCATAAAAAATATATTTCCTGGTTTAATTACATATGGATTACCCGTGTATAGCATTGGCCAATCCATCCAATTAGGAGAGAAAGTAGATCCTAGTGAATAACCACAAGCATTCATTCTTGCTTTATTATAACCAAGATCATCAAAAGTTTTAGCGTGAACATCAAATACTTCACCTATTTTATTACCTGGTTTAAGTTTATTCTCACAATTTTTGAGAGCATCAACACAAGCTTCATGCATTTTAACATGTTTAGGATCAGCAGCTCCTATAGGTATTGTTCTAAACATTGCAGAATGATAATGTCTAAATGTTCCAGCCCATTCTATGCTTAATTGATCCTTTTGATTTAAAATTTGTTTTTCAGCTTGATATCTACAAAGTAAGGCATTTTTTCCTGAACCTATAATAAATTCATTCGCAGGATAATCTCCACCCCCTTCAAATATTACTCTATTCATTTCAGCTAATATTTTAGATTCACTAACTCCTGCTTTTGCATATTTCCAAACTTCATTTAGCGCTTTATCGGCAAGTTTTGCAGCATTTTTAACATAAATAATTTCTTCTTTTGATTTAATTACTCTTAATTTGTTGATTAAATTTGATTTATCTTCAACTAAACAATAATTTTCTAATGATTTGTTCAATGATAAAGCATTTCTTCCTGTAAGGCCGTAAGCTTCATATTCTATTCCTAAATTTTTTCCCTTAAGGTCTAGTTCATCTAAAATAATTTTCAAATCATCAGCAGGTTTAGATCCATCTTTATCAACCCAAATCCTTATATCGCTAATGTTTGAAGTATTTTGAGCTTGTCTTAAATCTGGTGCTCTTGTAAGTAAAACCATATTTCCTTTTTGATCCAACACTAAAGTTTGAAAAAAAACATAACCAAATGTATCGTATCCTGTTAACCAATACATAGATTCTTGTCTGAACATTAAAAGAGCATCAATCTTTTCCTCTTTCATTGACTGAATAACTTTTGTTTTTCTTATTGAAAACTCCTCTTTTGTAAAATGCAACCCCATTTATTTAATATTTTTTTTTTCAAATAGAACTAACCTAAAATCTTTAATATCTTTTTTGAAAACTGATTTAAAATTTTCAATTTGCACATCACATTTATTGTTATCTTGAATTTTTTTATTTTTACCCACGTGCATCTCTGGATGATTAAGGCAAATAAAATAAAACTTATCTATATTTTTTAATTCATTTTTATTTATAAAAACTAAATTATTTTTTTTTATAATGCTAGAATTATTAAAATATGTATTCATTGGAGGATATTTTTCGTTAACATAAAAATTTGAGGTAATGCTCTTATCAATATAATTAAATAAATAGCTTAATTTTGGTTTTTGAATTTTATAGTCATCAAAAACAATAATAGTGTTGATGATTGTTAGTATCAAGTAAGCGTAAACAAATATTTTCCTAAAAGTAATTATTTTAGTAATTATTAAAATAATACTTGGAATTAAAAATATGAAGTATCTTGGAACAATAATTCCTGCTTTGAAATAAGAATAAAGTATTACAAATAAATATGAAATAATAATCAAATAGATATTAAAGTATATTAAATTATTTTTTTTATTTTTAAAAATATGGATGAAGCCAATAGAGAATATGATAAGACTAAATCCTCCAAAAACTATTGTTCCAAAAAAACTCCTAAAAAAATAATTTACAAAAAACTTAGGTTCTAGATTTCCTATATGACTTGTTTTTACTAAATTTGAAATTAGATAATCGTAATTCAAAAGAATATATAAAATAATTGATGAAAAAAAAATTATACTGTAATTTTTAAATTTTATTCTATCATTTAAAATAATGAACAAATATTGACTTACTATAATACATGCCAAAAAAGGATAGTAAGATAAAGCAAACACATTACTAGCTGTAAGAATTAGTGAATTTTTTATATTATATTTTTTTTGGTATTTAAAAAAACATATAAAGTTTAATATAGCGAAAAACACAACTGAACTTGGTATTCTTGACTCCTTAGATTGCCAAATTAAAAAAATATTAAATGTAATAATTATCAACGCATATAAACATTCCTCATTATTGAGAAAATATTTAAAAAAATTTATTGATATTAAAATTGTTAGAACACTAAATATAATAGAGCTTAATCTAATGTTTTCAGGTGTATAAGCCAAGTGATTAAATAATTTTAAAATATAAAAATACAAAGGTGGACTATCATCAATAGTATAAACATTTTCTAAAAAATTTTGAACTGGCATTGCTGGATCTGAAAGGAAAAGTGTGTAAGCCTCATCACGCCAATACATTTGGTCGAAATTATTAAAATATCTCAACGCAATACCTAATAGAATGAATACAAAAAATATAAGATAGTTACTTTTTATTATTTTCAATTTTTTACTCTCAATGCACCTAACGATGAGGAATGTAAATGAAGACCCATTAATTGATAGTGGTTCTAACTGACCCGATTTTATCAACTTTACCTATATACTCGCCTTTATTTTTTATTGGAACAACTCCTACAGTTGAACCAGTAAACACGTAGAAGTCTTTCTCTAATATTACTTTTTCTTTTCTAATTTTATTTAATACAAATTTTAGAGAATTAAGGGGATTTATATAAACAGTATTTGTATTACCTTTGACATTTAATCCCTTATTATTTTTTAAATTTGTTTTTAAATTATTTAAATTTAATTTTTTATACTTCTTTTTTGGACCTGTAATAAATTTAATATTTACTCCAAAATCACTGCATAAATCACCTAAATACTTAATTCCTTTTTTCTTCTGTCTAAAACCTACTACCTCAATACAAGGACCCATATGGGTTATAAATTTTGTTACATTTTTGAGATTTAAATTACCTTTGAAATCAAAAAAGGATTTTTTAATTATATAATAAACTTCTACTTCAATACCAAGAGCATATTTATTTACCTTAACTTTCCCCCCTGATTTAATAAGGTTTTTTTGAAATACTGATGAATGGAAAGGTTCTTTTTCTCTTAACTTTTTTAATAGAGCAAAAATAGTTCCACCTGCTTTAAATCCTATTTTGCTATCATTAATTTTACTTTCACATAGCAATCTTAATTTATGTGCAAGTTCGATATTTTTACAAAACTTCTCTGGTATGGGATTGATTAGTTTATTTTTGTTGTAGGCATTAACTAGTCTTTTTGAAACTGATTGGATATCATTTTTCATAGTAATAGATTATTGAATAACTGTCATTGGATCAAGTCTAGTTTGAAACCAATTAACTCTAAAGTCTAGATGAGGACCTGTTGATCTGCCAGTAGAACCTACTGTACCAATTATATCACCTTGTTTTATTAAGTCTCCAACGCCAACCATGACATTTTCTAAATGTGAATAGATTGTTGATATGCCATGGCCGTGATCCATTATGATTGTTCCACCAGTATAATAAAGATCATTTTCAGCCATTGTAACAACTCCAGTTCCAGATGACTTTATTGGCGTTCCTTTTTTTGCAGCAATATCTATTCCATAGTGAGGCCATCTTGGTTTACCATTTAGAATTCTTTGACTTCCATAAACTCCACTAATTATTCCTTTAACAGGCATAATGAATTTATTGCTAAAATAATTTAAATCTGAATTTATGGCTCTTGCTTCACCTATTTTTCCATTCTCTTTTTTTATTCTTTTGTATACAGACTCTGGGGGCGTTACTTTATTTTCAGGTAATCCATCTATTCTTTGAATATTGTATTTTCTTTTAAATACACGTTTAGTAATTTTTTTAGTTTTACCATTTGAAATTTTTGTAATTAATATATCGTATTTTCTATCTCTATCTATACCAAATACAAAAAAACCATTTTTGGATACTTTTATTTTTTTTTTATCAATTATAATTTTTGAACTTGGATCAGTTTTGCCTAAAATATAATGTCCTTGAATAAACTTACCAGTAAATTCAATCGCTAGAATGTTTGTTGGAAATAAAATTGCTATGATAAGCAATATTTTTTTCATTATTTTGCGGTCCACCCACCGTCTATTTTTATAGATGTTCCTGTTATCATTGCTGCAGCATCTGAAGCTAAAAAACAAACTGCAGTTGCTACGTCACTCTCTTTTGCGGCTTTACCCATGGGAATATTTCCTAGGGCTAATTTTTTAAAATCTTTATTTTTAAAAAATTTTTTCACCATAGGTGTTTCAACAAAGGTTGGCGCTACGGTATTTACTCTTATATTTTTTGTGGCGAGCTCTACACCCATACCTTTAGTTAGTCCTTCAATACCAAATTTAGTCATATTATAAACGTTTCTACCAGACATACCTACATGACCAAGTTGCGATGACATGTTTATAATGGACCCACCTCTTCTCTTATTTTTTATCATCTTTTTTACAACTATTTGAGCAACATTAAATGCAGCTCTTAAATTTAAATCTATCAAATAATTTAAGCTTTCTTGTTTTACTTTATCAAATGGTTCTGGAATATTAGTCCCTGCATTGTTTACTAAAATATCTATTATTTTTATTTTTTTTAATTTTTTACTTAAATCTTTATAATCCATTACATCACAGTTTATTTTTATCAATTTACTTTTTACTTTTTTTATATCTTTTTCTAGTTTATCTAAATCCGAGGAAGTTCTGCTTAGTCCTATTATTGTTGCACCAGCCTCAGCCATTGCAATAGAACAAGCTCTTCCCAATCCTTTTCCAGCTCCAGTGACAAAAGCATACTTATTTTTAAGATTAATTTTTTTTAAATACATTTAAATAAAAAGTTTTAAGTCCGTGTAAATTAATTCAACTGCAACAAACAATATAGCAAATAAACCAACCCATGCTATCCATTTATATTCTTTTATCCATTTAGAAATTAATGTTGCAGCGGTAGCCATTAAAATAATAGACAAAACAAGACCAAATATTAAAAGAAAATAATGATCTTTAGCAGCACCAGCAACACCTAGCACATTATCTAAACTCATCGTAAAGTCAGCTAGTAGAACAGTCCAAACAGCTTTCAACATTGATGAGTTATCAACTTTGATATTTTCCTCACTATCACTTGAATTTTTAATTACATCTACATAAAGTTTATAAACTATGTAAAGAAGCAACAGACCGCCAATTAATCTTAAACCTGTAATCTGTAAAAGATATGCTGTTATGAGAGTTAATAAAATTCTTAATATTACTGCTCCGCCAATGCCCCAAAAAATAATTTTTTTTCTTTGTTCAGGAGGAAACTTTGAAGCAACCATTCCTATAATAATGGCGTTATCTCCAGCTAAAATTAAATCTATAAAAATTATTTGAAAAAAAATTGTTATTTCTTCGGTCATCTAGCATCTTCTATTATCATATCTGCTGCTTTTTCAGCAATCATAATAGTAGGTGCATTAGTATTTCCTGAGGTTATTGATGGCATGACAGATGCATCAACAATTCTTAAATTTTCTAAGCCATGAGCGACTAATCGGTCAGATACAACTGCATTTTCGTCAGTCCCCATTCTACATGTGCTCACAGGATGAAAAATAGTACTACAAAATTTTCCAGCCTCTTTAGCCAATTCCTCATTATCCGTAATATGAATTCCAGGCCTATATTCTTCAGGCTCATACTCTTTATAAGCTTTTGAATTCATAACAATATTTCTTGTGATTTTTAATGCTTTACCTGCAATTTCTCTGTCTTCGTCTGTAGATAAGTAATTCATCTTAATTTCTGGAGACACTCTTGTATCGGATGATTTTAATTTAATTGAACCTCTGCTAGTTGGTCTTACATTTGTGATGCTAGGAGTAAATGCTGTAAATTTATGAAGGGAGCCTTTGCCCAAGACATCTGTGCTAGCTGGAGATACATGGAATTGCAAATTAGGAGTTGCTAAATGATCATCACTTTTTACAAAGCCACATAAATAACTAGCCCCGACTGTTAGTGGTCCTTTTCTAAATAAGAAATATTTTAGTCCAGTCATAAGCTTTTTAGTCATACTATAATAGATATCATTTAAGCTTTCTAAATTTTTAACTTTATAAACTGGTCTTAACATTAAATGATCTGTTAAATTCATACCTACTCCAGGATGATCTTTAACTACATTTACATTATTTTTTTTTAAAAGTTCACCTGGACCAATACCTGAAGCTTGAAGAATATGAGGTGAGCCTATAGTCCCAGAACTTAAAATTACCTCTTTATTTGCTTTAACAGTAATTACATTCTCACCAATCCAATAATTCACTTTGTCTGCTTTTTTATTATCAAACTCGATGTTCTTTACATGAGCATTCGTAACAACTTTTAAATTTTTTCTTTTTTTAACTGGATTGAGATAGCCTACGGCAGTACTACATCTTAGACCATTTCTTACGGTAAAAGGAAAATAACCCACTCCTTCATTATCACCATTATTAAAATCATCAGTTCTTTTGTGGCCAAATTCTTCTGCTGCATCCATAAATAGATCGCACACTTTAAAAGTTCCTCTTATTTGCTGAACTGCCAAAGGACCACCAGATCCATGAAATTCATTTTCACCAAATTGAAAATCTTCAGATTTTTTAAAATAGGGAAGCACATCTTCCCATGACCAACCAACGTTACCAAGCTGTCTCCAATAATCAAAATCGTTCGATTGACCTCTAATATAAAGCATTCCATTAATTGAGGAACTTCCTCCAAGTGTTTTACCTCTCGGGTAAACCATTTCTCTATTGTCACAAAACTCTTCTTTTTCTGTCTGAAAGCACCAATCCGTTTTTGGGTTCAACATTGTTTTAAAATATCCACCTGGAATATGGATCCAAGGGTTAGTGTCTCTACTCCCAGCCTCAATCAATAAAACTTTATGATTTGGATTAGCACTTAATCTATTTGCTAGCACACACCCAGCAGATCCAGCACCTAAAATAACATAATCAAAGTTTTCCATAATATTTTTATAATTAAATTTTTTTAAAAATCTTTTAACATATACTTTATAAATTAAATAATAAGATTGGGTAGTTTTATATGAAATATTTAGACGCATTAATTATAGGTGCTGGATTTTCAGGATTATATCAACTTCATTGTTTGAGAGATAAATTAAAATTAAAAACTTTGGTCTTAGAAGAAGGAGATGATATAGGAGGTACATGGTATTGGAATAGATACCCAGGTGCAAGATGTGACTCAGAAAGTTTTACTTATGGTTTTACTTTTTCAAAAAAAATTTTTAAAAACTGGACTTGGAAAGAAAGATATCCAAAACAAAACGTAATTTTAAAATATCTCAAATATTTTTCAAAAGAATTTAATCTAAAAAAAAACATAGTTTTTAAAGAAAAAGTAATATCCTTAAAGTATTTTGAAAAAAAAAACTTATGGAAAATTAAAACTAAAAATAAGAAAATTTATTTTGCAAAATATTTAATTTGTGCAGTTGGATCCCTTTCCTCAATAAATTTACCTGCGATAAAAGGAATAAATCAATTTAAAGGTCAAATATACCATAGTGCAAGATGGCCCAAAAAAAAAATTAATTTTAAAAATAAAATTGTTGGACAGGTAGGAACAGGTTCAACAGGGATACAAATTGCACCTGAAATTGCCAAAAAAGCAAAAAAATTAATCTTATTCCAAAGATCTCCAAATTTTAGTATTCCAGCAAGAAATAGAAAATTATCCGTTGCAAATATTCAGAACTACAAAAAAGAATTTGATAAATTAAGAAGCTATTTAAAAAGAACACCAGGTGGTCATCCTTTTGAATTTCCAAAAAAATCGGCATTCGATTTTGACGAAGCTAAGAGAAATTTGATGTACGAAAAATCTTGGCAGTATGGGACTTTATCCTTTAGAGCAACTTTTAATGATATAGTAAAAACCATCAAAGCAAATAAAACAGCAGTTAAATTTATTGAAAACAAAATATACTCAACTGTCAAAAATAAAGAATATGCAAAGATACTAACTAAATTTGACCACCCTTTTACTGCTAAAAGACCAACCTTAAATACAAATTATTATGAGATGTTTAATAAAAAAAATGTGGATTTAGTTGATTTAAAAGAAAACCCAATAGTAAAAATTACTAAAAAAGGGATTAAGACAAAAAAAAATGAATACACACTAGATAAAATTATTTTTGCAACAGGCTTTGATGCTTTGACAGGTTCAATCGAAAAATTAAATATAACTGGAAAAAAAGGAATTAAATTGTCTAAATATTGGAAAAGTGGACCTAAAAGTTTTTTAGGACTTCTTGTTCCTAACTTTCCAAATTTATTTATTGTTAGTGGCCCAGGAAGTCCCTCAGTATTAACAAATGTACCAGTGCAAATAGAACAGCATGTTGAATGGATTACCAAATGTATTAAGTTTTTAGAAAACAATGAAAGACAAAGTATAGAAAGTACAAATGTAGCAGCAAATAAATGGCAAAAAGAAATTATGAACTCAGTTAAAAAAACATTATTTATGAAAGCTAAAAGCTCATGGTATAAAGGCGACAATATACCTGGCAAGTCGAAGTCTTTTTTACCCTATCCTGGTGGAATGCCAAAATATAGAAAAGCTTGTTTAAAAGTTGAGAAGACAAATTATAAAGAATTGAAAATAACCTAAATGAATAAAATCAATTTCATATTAATATTTTTTTTTTTGATTTGTAATGTTTTTGCAGGAGATATAGAGATTATTGTTGATAAGCCAGGCGAAGGAAAAAAAATTATTAATCACTCATGGGTTCAAATTGAATACACAGGTTCTTTTATTGATGGAAACGTTTTTGATACCAACGTTGGAAAAGACAGACCTTTAGTTGTTCAAATAGGTATGAAAGAAGTTATACCTGGTTTTGAAATGGGTATAGTTGGAACCAATAAAGGAACTATTAGAAAAATTAAAATACCTGCTGAACTAGCATATGGAGCAACAGGCGCTGGAAATATAATACCACCAAATTCTGATCTTATTTTTGAGTTCAAGATTATTGATGTTCTAGATCCAAATTATAATTTAATCACATCTGATGAATTAAATAATTTATTGAAAAACAATGCAGTAGTTTTAGATATCAGAACAGAAGATCAATGGATTAAAACTGGTGTAATTAAAGAGTCGTTTCAAGAAACAGCTTTCGATAAAAATGGAAAATTTAATGTTTATCTAATGGATAGAGTAAGAGCTTTAGCTGGAGCAGAGTCTCAAAATATTGAAATTATTTTTGTTAGTCATGATGGTGAAACAGCATCAATTTTAGGCAATGCTTTTGCAGAAGATCTTGGTTTTAAAAATGTTTATGTTCTAGATGGAGGAATTAAAGCTTGGATTAGTGAGGAAAAAGCATTAGTTTCCTTCTTAAAATAACGTCAAATCATTTAGAAAATGAAACTTAAAGATAGGGTAGCAATAGTTACAGGTGGCGGAAAAGGAATAGGACAAGAAATTTGTCTTGGTCTTGTAAAAGAAGGTGCAAAGATTGTTATTGCAGAAATAGATATTGAAAATTCAGAAAAAGCTAAAAAAAAAATTATAGAGGCAGGCAGTGAAGCAATAATTATAAAAACTGATGTTTCAAACCAAAAGAGTATAATCGAGATGGTGGATCAAACTATCAAACACTACGGTAAAATTGATATTTTAATAAACAACGCAGGGATTAGACATGTTAAGAAACTTTTAGATCATACAAAACAAGATTGGGATGATATGATTTCAGTAAATCTTACCGCACCTTTCCTTGCTAGTCAGGCTGTAATTCCACATATGATTAAAAATGGAAAAGGTAAAATTATTAACTTTGGATCGATAGCAAGTTTTATGGGAAGGCCAGATAGGGTAGGATATGTAGCAGCTAAAAGTGGTGTCCTAGGTTTAACAAGAGCCTTATCTGTGGATCTAACTGGAAAAAATATTAATGTAAATACCATTTGTCCAGGCTTAATATCTACCCCATTTAATCAAAAATATGCGGAAGATCCAAAACATGGTGAGGCCTGGGGAAAAGAAACTGTAGTAGGTAGATGGGGGGAGCCAAAAGATATAGTTGGAGCAGCAGTATTTTTATCAAGTGATGAATCTGATTTTATAAATGGATCTGAAATAAAAATTGATGGTGGGTGGCTCTCTTCAAAAATTAGAAGAGGTGAATTAGATAATGAGTAACTTTGAAAAAAATCTTGAACAAGCGCTTATTAATGCAAAACGATTAACGGATAAAATTTTAATCGATGGCAAATTAATATCTGCTCAATCAAAAAATAAAATACCAGTATTAAATCCAAGCACAGGTGAGAATATCGGTTCAGCTCCTCAATGTGATAAAAATGATGTTAATACTGCAGTAGAGTCAGCGCATAAAGCTTTTCAAAAATGGAAAAAAATACCAGCAAGGGAAAGAGGAAAAATGGTTGCTGCTGGTGCAAGAAGATTAGAAGAAAGAAAATTCGAAATTGAAACTTTATTATCATTAGATACAGGTAATGCTTTAAGAACACAGGCTATACCAGAAACCGGTGCTTCCATTGAACTTACAAATATGTTTGCAGGTTTGTCTGGAGAGTTAAAAGGGGAAAATTATCCAACCAATATTCCAAATAGTATTCATTATACCACAAGAGATCCAATAGGGGTTGTTTGTGCTATAGTTCCTTGGAATGCGCCATTATTTTTAACAGTAGCAAAAATCGCTCCAGCTATTGTAGCTGGAAACAGTGTTGTTTTAAAAACTGCTGAACAAGCCCCATTTTGTGCTCTTCTTCTATCAGAGATATTTCAACAAGAACTTCCTCCTGGTGTTTTAAATGTAATTTCTGGCTATGGAGAAGAGTGTGGCGAACCTCTGGTAACTCATGAAAAAGTGAGAAAAGTAACTTTTACAGGATCTTTTACAGTTGGAAAAATTATAGCACAAAAAGCTGCTCCTAAATTATGCCCGGTTACTTTAGAGCTTGGAGGAAAAAATCCAAATATAATAATGAGTGATGCAGATTTAGATATTGCAACTCAAGGGGTTATTGATGGTATGAGATATACTCGACAAGGACAGGCATGTACTGCTGGTTCAAGGGTTTATATTCAGGAAAAAATTTATGACAAAGTACTGGATGGAGCTGTTGATAAATTAAGTAAATTAAAAATGGGAAATGCTCTAGACGAAAGTTCTGATATTGGAGCAATTATTTCTGAAGAACAACTGAAAAGAACTTTGCATTATATGGATATTGCAAAAAAAAATTCTACAACCAATGTTGTGCATGGTGGTAATCAATTAACAGGTGGTGATTATAAAAGCGGTTTCTTTTACGAACCTACATTAATGTCAGGTGTTCCTGTTAGTTCTCCAGTTTGTCAGGAAGAAATATTTGGACCTGTTGCTTGTGCGATACCATTTAAAACATTTGATGAAGTAATGAATAGTGCAAATGATACACCATTTGGATTATCAGCAGTATTGTGGACACAAAATTTATCCAGAGCTTTACAGTTCGTAGAGGAAATTGAGGCAGGTTTTGTTCAAGTAAATCAATGTGTAGCGCCTAGAGCAAATGTTTCATATGGTGGATTAAAAATGAGTGGCTTAGGAAAAGAATATGCATTTGACAGCATGGTTAATCATTTTACTCAAAGTAAAACGGTTTTGATTAATAGAGGAAAATCAAATATAGATAATTAAAAATGACAGATCAAATAGCATTTATTGGTGTAGGTAACATGGGTAATCCAATGGCTGACCAATTAGTTAAGGCTGGCAAAAAAGTTAAAGCCTACGATGTCTCACCAGAAATGATTCAAAAAGCAAAAGAAGCTAATTTAGATGTTGTTGACTCATTAGACGAGGTGCTTGAAGGGGCAAATTTTGTAATCTCGATGTTGCCTGAAGGTAAACATGTAAAATCACTATTTTTAGGAGATAAAGGCATAATAGATAAAATTTCAAAGAATGCTTTAATAATTGATTGTTCAACAATTGATATTGAAACTTCATTATTACTTGGCAAGGAATCAAAAAACAGAGGAATTAAAATGATTGATGCACCTGTTACTGGAGGTGTTATGGGAGCAAGAGTTGGAAAATTAAATTTTTTAGTTGGTGGGGATGATGAGGCTGTAAATTTAGCCAGACCATTAATGGATATTATGGGACAAAAAATTTTACATGCAGGACCACAAGGAAGTGGAGTTGGAGTAAAGATTTGTAATAATATGTCTTTAGGAATTTCAATGATAGCAGCATCAGAAGCTTTAATGTTGGCAAAAAGACTTAAGATGGATTTAAAAAAAGTTCACGAAATCATGAAGAATGCATCAGGAAATAATTGGGCATTATCAACTTATACTCCTTTACCTAATTTAACTGATGGTGTTCCATCAAATAATAAATATCGCCCTGGTTTTTCAGCTGCAATGATGACAAAAGATCTTAAACTAGCTAATGATGCTGCAAAATCAGTAAATGCATCAACACCATTAGGAAAACATGCCTTAGATATATTTAATGAATTTTGTGAGGGGGGTGATAGCGAAACAGATTATTCAGGTATATCTAAAAAAATAGGTGGAGATGCTTGGGACTATCCTTTTGACCCTAAGGGTAACAAATAACCACTATTAAACCTTAAGTTGTATTTATTAAGAGTTTAGCAATTAATCATTTTACATTTGACGACCAATGAGTTTTACTTCCTCAATTATTAAGACTTAATAACAATAAAGAGAGGGATAAATAATGAAAAAAATCACTTCAATGATTTTAGCTTTAGTATTTGCAGTTTCAGTAATTGGATCTGCTTCTGCTAAAACATTAAAAATCCAACTTACTTTTCCTAAAACATCATACGATGGACAAATCGTAAAAATGTGGACTGACAGAGTAACAAAATTAACTCGAGGAGAGTTAAAATTTGAACTTCTTTCCAAAGGTGAAGTTGTTGGTATGAAAGAAACACTAGAAGCCGTTGACAAAGGTCTAGTAGATGGTGGTGCAGCGTGGACTCACTACTGGTCAAACTATCACCCAGCAGCGATGCTATTTGGATCGCCAGTTGCAGGTGGAGGAATTGGTTTAAGTACTAAATCTTGGTTAGCATGGTATTTCGATAATGGTGGTAAAGAATTATACGACCAATTATGGAGCGAAATGGGAATGAATGTTAAAGGTTTCGTGATGGCATCATCAGGACCTGAAGCATTAGGTTGGTTCAAAGAGCCAATTAAAAACATGGATGATTTCAGAAAATACAGATTCAGAACTCC
The DNA here is from genome assembly GCA_902571975.1 of uncultured Pelagibacteraceae bacterium. Lineage (GTDB taxonomy): Bacteria > Pseudomonadota > Alphaproteobacteria > Pelagibacterales > Pelagibacteraceae > Pelagibacter. The sequence continues at coordinate 38,097 of CACGED010000011.1, forward strand.
TCCAGGAATTCCAGGACAAACATACAAAGATATCGGTATTGCATCAGTATCTTTATCAGGTGGTGATATATTACCAGCACTTGAAAAAGGAACTATCGATGCTGCTGAATGGTGTTGTCCAAAACCAGACTCAGTTTTTGGTTTTCAAAAAGTTCTTAAAAACTACTATCTACAAGGATTACACCAAAACGTAGTTAATGGTGATATCTATATTAATGGAGATGTTTACAATTCTTTAACTGACCATCAAAAATATGCAATGGAAGTTGCATCTGAAGCGATGATCACAAGAAACATCACTAATAGAGCTGTAGAAAATGGGAAAGCGTTAATTGACCTTACTGAAAATCACGGTGTAAAACTTTGGGATACACCAGCTGATTATTTCACAGAGTACATGAACGCTGCTCAAGCAACTCTTAAAAAGAATGCTGCATCAAATGCTTTCTTTAAAGAAGTTTATGAGCACATGACTGCACATGCTAAAATTGTAGTACCTTTTATTGCACAAATGGAAACATCTGATGCATCAATTGGAACTGCATTCGCATCACAACAGTAAGTAAATATAAAAACGGGGATTGTTAAAAATCCCCGTTTTTTTACAAATTTAATTTAAATAAATATACTTGTTAAATGGTTGATAAAGACTCAGAACCAAAGGTTAAAGAAAATCTAGATATCACAGATGAGCTTATAGCCGAAAGAAGAACAAGTTTAAAAATGCCAGAGGATATGACTCCTTGGATGGCAAAAACAATAGAATTTATAGACTCAAAAATGCTGATTACAGGCAAGATATTTGCCTGGTTAACTATTTTTCTGATTTATGCAATGATCCATGAGGTAATTGGAAGGCATTTTTTTAATAGACCAACTCTATGGTCATTCGACATAAGTAGAATGTTGGCAGGTGCTTTATTTATGCTTGGAGCTGCATATACATTATCAAAAGGAATTCATATTAGAGCTG
>CACGED010000012.1 GCA_902571975.1 uncultured Pelagibacteraceae bacterium
CGCAAAAGCTAAATCATCGAATGTTATCCAAGCGTTATAAATTCCAGTTGTTAATGTATTCACAGAAAAAAAATCTACTGCTCCAAACTCAGCTAGTGTTTCCATTGCTACTAATGATAACCCAGCAACTATTGCTGGTCGCGCTGCAGGTAAGATTATAGAGAAGAATGATTTAATTTTTGAAAACCCTAAATTTTTACCAAGTTCTATTAAGTTTTGTGATTGATATAAGAATGAAGACCTAGCAAGTATATAGACATATGCATAGAGAGAGAAAGAAATTGATAATATCAAACCAAACATACCATCAAATTTTGGTATATGTTGATTATACTCCCCATCACCAAATATACTCTTCAATATAGTAAATGCTGTTCCGTAATTATCAAAAAAAGCAAATAATGAGTATGCATAAATATAGGGAGGAATTGCGAAGGATAGAATTAATGCCCATTTAAAGAAATTTACTCCTGGAAATTTATAAAATGAAACTATGTATGCTGATCCAACCCCTAAAATAAATGTTAAGATTAAAACACCGACTAAAAGTGATAATGAATTTAAGATGTATTCGTATAAAAAAGTATTTTTAAGTATTTCAAAATACCGAGATGTATCCTCAAAAAAACTTAAAGAAACTGTTAAAATAGGTATAATGACTAAGAATGAAATTAATACAGAGCTTAAAAACCATAAATTTAATTTATTTGAAAACATTTAAAAACTAATATTTTTTATTTTTTTTCTGAGAGGTATTTAATACAATTATCTGGAGTTGTCTCGATGTAAGGATCATCATCTGAGCCATCATTATTTATACCAGGTTCTTGCCACCATTTTTCAACAATTCCATTATTAATTATGGCCATATATCTCCAACTTCTTTGACCAAATCCATTATGATCTTTGGAAACTAGCATACCCATAAATTTAGTAAAAAGTCCTGAACCATCAGGTATAAGTTTGATATTTTTAATTTGTAATTTTTCTGCCCATGCGTTCATTGTGTAAGAGTCGTTAACTGAACAGCAGTATATTTCATCAATTCCAAGCTCTTTTAGCTTCAAATAATTAGTCTCAAAACCTGGCAGCTGTTGAGAAGAACATGTAGGCGTAAATGCACCAGGGAGGCTAAAAATTATAACTCTTTTTCCATTAAAATAATCATCGGTAGACTTATCGACCCATTTTCCACCTATAGGACATTCATTGAGGGATGATGAGCTGTCTCCTTCTCTTGTTTTAAAAATTACTTTAGGTATTTGAAGTCCAATCATGTGATTAATTTTTTTGTTTAATTAAAAGTGCCTACGAAGGATACATAGGCACTTTTATCAAGAAAAGTCAGATATTGAATACTTTTGAAATGTGCGGAAAATCTTTAGTACTTATCTCTGAGATTTTTCTATTATTTATTCTTTTATTAATTTTTTTACACTCCTCAGCACAAGGTTTACATGGCTGGGCTGATTTATTTAAATTAATATCAGACATAAATTTTTTTTTAATCTTCAATGTTATTTCCAACCAGCAGCTGTCATTACTTCTAGTGCATCTGCTTGTTTTTTACCATAACTAGCAACACTTGTTGTTAGATCTTGTTTAAAATCTAATCCCAAGTTGTTTACTACTAATGGACTAGGTGAAACACCACTTATCATTGGAAACTCAAATGTATTATTTGTAAAGTGTTCTTGAGATTCTGCTGATAATAGGAAATCAACAAGTGCAATTGCGTTAGCTTTATTTGGAGCACCTTTAACTAAAGCAGCACAACTAATATTCATGTGAGCTCCTCTGTCATTTTGATTAGGGAAAAATGCTTTAACTTTTTTTGCAGCTTCTTGTTGCTCTGGACCTTTATTACCTGAAAGCATCAATGCTAAGTAATACGTATTAGCAACTGCAATGTCAGCTTCACCAGCCGCTACTGCCATGATTTGTGCTCTATCATTTCCTTTTGGATCTCTTGCCATATTAGCAACAACACCTTTTGCCCATTCAGCTGTAGCTTTTTTTCCATTGTTCTTTACTAATGAGGCTACAAGTGATTTGTTATAAATGTTGCTTGATGCTCTAATTACTAATCTACCTTTCCATTTAGGATCAGCTAGACCTTCATATGTCATTCCAGATAGCTCAGCACCTGTAACTCTTTCAGGAGAGTAGTAAATAATTCTAGCTCTTTTTGCTACTCCAACCCAGTGAGTTGTTCTAAAACTTTTTGGAACTTGTGATTTAATTGTTGATGATACTAAACCTGATTCTGTCATACCTTTTGCTTGAAAAGCACCACATCTTCCAGCATCAGCTGTTATATAAAGATCAGCAGCTGAATCAGCGCCTTCTTCGATCATTCTTTTCTCTAGTGCACCAGATTTACCGTTAATTAAATTAACTTTAATTCCAGTTGCAGCTGTAAACTTTCCGTAAAGCTCAGCGTCGGCCTTATAATGTCTTGCATTAAAGATATTTACCTCATTTGCTATTGCGAAAGTCGATACAAACAAGGATAAAATTAGTGCAGAAATTGTTATTTTTTTCATTAATCTCTCTCTATGTTAATTGTTTATTATTTATAATGGTTCTGAGAATTATTCTCAATGATAATGATTATCAATCTCAATATTGCCGCACCAAAAAACTTATTTTTATTGATATTTTAGGACTTAAATTCTGAAATTTTACTATAAAGGAAATTCCTAAAGATTGTTACCCTGGCAACATTTTTAAGAGATTCAGGAAATACGAAGTGAGCTTCGGTTATAGGCCCCTCAACTTTAGGTAGTATTTTTATTACATTGCTTGATAAAGAAACAATATAATCAGGAAGAGCAGCTAGACCTACGCCACTTTCTACAGCCAAAAGTAGTCCCATTACACTATTTACTTTCATAGCTGACTTTCTCTTCTTGTTGTCTTTCATACCAAGTTTTAATGCCCAATCAGGATTAAATACAGGAGATGGTGCACCTCTGCCAAATGAAATAAACTTATGCTTATTTAAATCAGCAATAGTTTTTGGCATACCATATTTTTCTAAATATTTTGTAGATCCATAAATATGATAATTAATATCCATCAGTTTTCTTTGAATATAATTAAGCTGTTTTGGTCTTCTCATAAATATTCCAATATCAGCTTGCCTTGTACTTAAATCTAACTCCTTATCGTCAAAAATTAACTCTACCTCGATTTCAGGATTTAACTCCATAAATTCTTGAATTCTTGGTGTTAACCAATGAGTTCCAAAACTTCTAACCGTGGTAATAGTTAATTTTCCAGTCGGTTTATGTTTTTGATCTCCTAAAGTTGTTTCAACCTCTTTAAGTTTACTTATAACTTCATGTGCAGTTTTATAAACATATTCACCATTTTCCGTAAGTGTTAACCCTCTTGCATGTCTTTCGAAAAGCTTTACTTTTAAATCTTCTTCTAAAGATTGAATTTGTCTACTTATTGCAGATTGGCTTAGATTAAGAATTACAGTAGCACTTGTGAAACTACCAGCTTCAGCAACTGCATGAAAAATTTTTAATTTATCCCAATCCATTATTTGTTTACATTCACTAGAATTTTATTTTTTAATTTTCCTTCAAGCATTTCCGGAAATACATTCAAAAGCTCCTCAAGCCCAACTGTTTTAATTGATTTTTCAATAATGCTAAAATCTACTAAATTTGGTACTTCGCCCCAAACAAATTCTTTTCTTTTGTTGCTTACATTAACTGAATCTACACCCCATAGTTTTACGGCTCTGATATAAAAAGGAACAACAGATGTGTTTAATTTATTAGTTCCGCTGGCATTACCACAGACAGCTACAATTCCTTTTAATCTTGTCTGTGAAATTGCATTTGCCAGTATATTTCCTCCTACAGTATCAACAACACCATCCCAAGTACCTTTGCCAATTAATCTTGGCTCGCCTTCAAATTCTTTACGATCAAGAACCGTTTTTGCCCCTAATTCCTTTAAATACTCAGCTTTTTCTGGTTTACCGGTGATTGCAGTTACATTGCATCCCATTTTAGATAAAATATTTACAGCAACCATCCCTACTCCACCTGTTGAACCTGTTACAAGAACATCGTTAACTTTACTTTGAAGTAATAATTCTTCTTTTGCTTTTACAGCAAATGCGCACAACATTGCTGTAAAGCCTGCAGTACCCATCATCATTGCTTGCTTTAAATCAATGCCTGAAGGTTTCTTTATAAGAAACTCTTTTTTAACTCTTGCATATTGAGAGAAACCTCCATGATATAATTCTCCAACTCTGCAACCAGTAAGTATTACCTCATCACCTTCTTTAAATTCTTCTGACTTACTTTCTGCTACTGTACCTGAAAAATCAATTCCAGGAATTCTTGGAAACTCTTTTACTAATTTTGCACCATCTTTTAAAATTAAAGCATCTTTATAATTTAAGTCAGAGTATTGTATTTTAACTAAAACTTCACCCTCGTTTAAAAAATCGAAATTTAGTTCTTTAATTTCTCGAGAAAAATTTTCACCATCCTGGTTTATAACCAGAGCTTTGAAAGTTTCAGACATGTATAATTAAACTCTATTTTGCAATAAATCGCAAATATCTATTCTGATAACTAAGATCGTCTTTAAATTGACCTAAATAAAAGTTAGTTACAGTTGTAGCTTGTTCCTTTTTAATACCTCGCATCGTCATGCACTGGTGAGTTGAGTCAATTGTTACTGCAACGCCTTTTGCGTCTAATGATTCCATTAATGTATTTGCGATTTGAACTGTTAATCTTTCCTGTGTTTGAAGTCTTTTTGAAAAAACTTCCACAACTCTTGCAATTTTACTTAGTCCAACAACTCTCTCATTTGGAATATAAGCAACATGTGCGATACCAATAATAGGTGCCATATGATGTTCGCAGTGACTTTGTACAGAAATATTTTTTTGAACTACCATATCGCTGTAGCCTTCAACATCCCCAAAAGTTTTGCTTAAAATTTCTTTAGGATCCTCTTTATAACCTTTAAAGTACTCTTTGAATGCTTTCGTAACTCTTTTTGGAGTTTCTAATAAACCTTCTCTAGATGGATCTTCACCAAGCCATTTTAAGATTTTAACAAACGCTTCACGTGCCTCTTCATCTGTTACAACATCAGTATTTTTGTTATTTTCGTTTTTTACTAATTTCATGATGGGTTTTTATATATATAAATCCTTAATTTTAAAATATTTAATATATTCAGTAATATGTTAGATATTGCGACTTATATATGTTTAAAAAAAGAGAAAATGTCGCTGATATAGAGGAAGGTAACCTATTATCTCCAAAATTCGATAATGATGGTTTAATCCCTGTAATTACAACTTGTGCAGAAACCAAAGAGATTCTAATGCACGGTCATATGAATGTTGAAGCTTTAAAATTAACAATAGAAACAAAAGAAGCTCACTACTGGAGCAGGTCTAGAAAAGAAATTTGGCACAAAGGAAAAACTAGTGGCTTTACTCAAAAAGTTAAAGAAATAAGAATTGATGATGACCAAGATGCAGTTTGGATCACTGTAGATATTGGTGATGGTGCAAGTTGTCATGTTGGTTATAGATCATGTTTTTATCGATCAGTTCCAATGGGTGAAATTGAAAATGGACGTAAAGTAGAAATGAAATTTGAAGAAGAAAAGAAAAAATTCGATCCAGAAGTTGTTTATAAAGGACAACCTAATCCTACTAAAATTTAATGAGTGAAGCTCAAAAAAATGTTCTTGGAGAAGATCTTGAAGAATGTTCTAAAAATCCATTAACTGGTTGGTTCAGAGATGGTTGTTGTAACACAGATGAAAACGATCGAGGTTTACATACAGTTTGTGTAAAAGTTAATGATGAATTTTTAGAATGGTGTAAAGAGGCTGGTAACGATTTAATAACGCCTCATCCTGAATTTGGTTTTCCTGGATTGATTGATGGAGATAACTGGTGTGTATGTGCCAGTTGGGTTGCAAGAGCTTTGGAAGCAGGAATTGGATGCTCTATATATTTAAAAAAAACTCACGTTAACACCTTGAAGTTAGTGCCAATTGAAACTTTAAAAAAGTTTGCAATAGATCTTTCTTAGCTACATATTTCCGTACTTAGGTCCACCTCCACCCTCTGGAGTAACCCATGTAATATTTTGTGACGGCTCTTTTATATCGCAAGTTTTACAATGAATACAATTTTGAGAATTAATCACAAATTTCTCAACATCATTTTCTCTTTGAACCTCATAAACTCCAACTGGGCAGTATCTTTGCGCAGGCTCATCGTATTTACCTAAAGTATATTTTATTGGTAAATCTTTATCTTTAAGTCGAAGATGTACTGGCTGATTTTCAGCATGATTAGTTCCTGTTAGATAGACTGAACTAGTTTTATCAAATGTAATGACATTATCTGGTTTTGGATAATCTATTTTTGGCATTTCACTTGCTGGTTTTAAAGTTTCGTGATCAGCATGTTTGTGTTTTAGTGTAAATGGCAATCTTCCTTTAAATAAAATTTGATCAATCCCTGTAAATATTATTCCAAGAATTAAACCCCAGCTAAAGCTAGGTTTAACATTTCTAGCCTCATATAACTCTTTATAAACCCAACTTTTTTTGAATTTATCCTCATAAATAGATAATTCTTTGCTAGATTTTATGTGATCAATAATAGTTTCTGCTGCAATCATTCCACTTTTCATTGCAGTATGTGATCCTTTAATTTTTGGCATGTTTAATGTACCAGCATCACAACCAACTAATAACGCACCTGGCATAAACATCTTGGGTAGACTTTGAAAACCTCCTTCTATAAGTGCTCTTGCTCCAAATGATATTCTTTTACCACCTTCTAATATTGATTTAATTGCAGGATGAGTTTTAAATTTTTGAAATTCATCAAATGGTGAAAGATGAGGATTTTTATAATCAAGACCGATGACATATCCTAAAAAAATTTGTTTATTTTCCGCATGATAAACAAAACTTCCCCCGTAGGTGCTATTATCTAATGGCCAACCTGCTGTATGCATCACTAGACCTTCGTCGTGATTTTCTTCTTTTAATTCCCAAATTTCTTTAAATCCAATTCCATACTGTTGTGGATCTTTTCCTTTATCTAAATCAAATTTTTTGATTAATTCTTTTCCTAAATGTCCTCTACACCCTTCAGCAAAAACTGTAACTTTTGCATGAAGTTCCATTCCCGGTTCATAACCGTCTTTTTTATTTCCTTCTTTATCTAAACCCATATCTTGAGTTGCAACACCTTTAACAGAACCATCGTCATTATATAAAACTTCACTTGCAGGAAAACCTGGGAATATTTCAACTCCAAGACTTTCAGCTTGCTCTGCTAACCATCTACATAAATTAGCAAGACTAATAATATAATTGTTATGATTTTGTTGCACTTTAGGTAATAACCAAGTTGGCCAACTTATTTTTTTTGTCTTACCTAGAAATAGAAACTTTTCTTTATTAACTTTAGTTTTAATTGGTGGATTAAAATCTTTCCAATTTGGCAATAGTTCATCTAAGGCTCGTGTTTCAAACACGTTCCCGGATAAAATATGTGCACCTATTTCAGATGCTTTTTCTAAAAGGCAGACATTAATATCTGGATTTAACTGCTTTAATTTTATTGCAGTTGAAAGTCCCGATGGTCCGCCACCTACGATTACAACATCGTATTCCATCACTTCTCTGGACATGCTAATTTCTTACAGTATTTGTTATTTTTGTATAGTGTTTAATTTGTTCAGTTCCTCTAAGAATTGAGGAAGTGCTTCGAATAAATCAGCTTCCAGGCCGTAATCTGCGACACTAAAAATAGGTGCTTCACCATCTTTATTTATAGCAACAATAACTTTGCTTTCTTTCATTCCTGCTAAATGTTGAATGGCTCCAGAAATTCCTACTGCTATATATAAATCAGGCACAACTACTTTTCCTGTTTGTCCCACTTGATATTCGTTTGTGATATATCCGGCATCAACTGCAGCTCTTGAAGCTCCAATTGCTGCGTTTAATTTGTCCGCTACATCAGTTATTAACTTGAAATTTTCACCACTTTGTAAGCCTCTACCACCTGAAATTACTATTCTGGCTGTGCCTAATTCAGGTCTATCTGATTTGATTTCTTCTCTATTTATAAATTTTGTATTTTCAGTTTGATCTGCTGCATCAATTTTTTCTATTTCGGCAGATCCACCGGTTGTCTCTGCTGCTTCAAATGATGTTGGTCTAATAGTAACACATTTTCTCTCATCATTACTTTTAACTGTAGCAAATGCATTTCCTGCATAAATTGGTCTTAGAAATGTATCAGGAGATATAACTTTTATAATATCACTTACTTGTGAAATATCCAATAATGCTGCAACTCTTGGCATAAGGTTTTTTCCAAATGTATTTGCTGAGCAAATAATATGTGAATATTTATCAGCGTGTTTTAAAATTGCTGCAGTATAATTTTCAGCAATATAATTTTCATAAATTTCATGATCTATATGCAGAACTTTTTTTACTAAAGGAACTTCAGATAAAGATTTTGCAACATCATCTGCCTTACTTCCAATTAACAATACATGAAGATCTTGATCTATTTGTGATGCAGCTGTAATTGCATTCAATGTAAATGGTTTTACTTCTTTGTTGTTATGCTCTGCTATTAATAAAACTGACATTAAATTACCTTTGCCTCATTTTTTAATTTTTGTACTAATTCCTCAACACTCGCAACTTTAATACCCGCTTTTCTTTTTGGCGGTTCTTCAATTTTAATATGTTCTATTCTAGGGTTTGTATCAACTCCTAGATCTGACGCATTAATCTGTTCAATAGGTTTTTTCTTAGCCTTCATAATATTTGGAAGTGACGCATATCTTGGCTCATTTAATCTTAAATCACATGTAACAATAGCTGGTGCATTGACTTCAATAGTTTCTAAACCTTCATCCACTTCTCTAGTAACTTTTAATGATTTATCATTTACTTCTATTTTTGAAGCAAAAGTTGCTTGTGGCCAATTTAAATGTGCTGCTAACATTTGTCCCGTTTGATTACAGTCATCATCAATTGCTTGTTTACCCATAAAAACTAAGTCTGGATTTTCTTTTTCAACAATTTTTTTTAAAATTTTAGAAACAGCAAGTGGTTCAATGGTGCCATCAACCTTTACATGAATTCCTCTATCCGCTCCTACCGCTAAAGCTTTTCTGACTGTTTCTTGAGCTTTTTCTTCACCAACAGTTACAGCTATTATTTCTGTTGCTTTGCCTGCCTCTTTAATTTTTACAGCTTCTTCAATAGCATTGTCATCTGGTGGGTTTGTTGACATTTTAACATTATCAGTAACAACTCCACTACCGTCCTCTTTAACTCTAATTTGAACGTTATAATCAATAACTCTTTTTACAGCGACTAAAATTTTCATTAAGCTCTCAATAATTTATTTTCTGCATCGTAAGGACTTTCTTCTAAAATTGTTGCCTCATGCATTTTACCAAGTATATCAATCCTTAGTTTTTGTCCAACATTTGCTAACTCAGGTTTAACCATTCCTAGTGCGATAGATTTTCCTAGTCTAAATCCAAAGTCACCACCAGTTGCACGTCCCACAACACTGCCATTTTCATAAATTGGGTTGTTTCCTAACACATCCGCATCACTAGTTTCATGAACCTCTAAAGTAACAAGCTTATTATCAAAGCCTTTTTCTCTCCATTTATTTAAAGCATCTAGTCCAATAAAACTTCCTTTGTTTGGATGAATAAATCTATCTAATCCACTTTCGTAAGGGGAATATTCAATTGATAATTCAGTTCCAACTAGTTTATAGGATTTTTCAACTCTTAAACTGTTCATAGCTCTAATTCCATAAGGCTTTAGACCTAAATCTTGACCTGCATCCATAAGTTTATCAAAAATATGATTTTGATATTCAATAGGATGGTGAAGTTCCCATCCTAGCTCTCCAACAAAATTGACTCTCATAGCATTAACGGGTGCAAAGCCAACATCAACTTGTTTTGCGCTTAACCATTTAAAATTTTCATTTGAAAAATCATCATTTGATACCCTTTGCATTAATTCTCTTGCTTTCGGTCCCGATACCACAAGAACACCTTTGCTGTTTGTTAAGTTCTCAAATTGAACTGATCCATCTTTTGGCATCCAGCCAAAGATCCAATCGTGATCTAATCTTTGATAGGCTCCAGCAGAAACAAGATAAAAACTATTTTCCGACTCTCTCATTATTGTAAATTCTGAGTGAACGCCTCCTTTTGTATTCAATGCATGACATAAATTAATTCTACCAACTTTTTTAGGTAATTTATTAGCTACTAATTTATCTAAAAATTCTTCAGCTCCAGGTCCTTTAATTCTACATTTAGCAAAAGCAGTCATATCTAGTAGACCAACATTTTCTTTTACATTTTTGCACTCTTTTTCAACTGCCTTAAACCAATTAGATCTTCTAAATGACCAATCGTCCTTTTGCTCCATACCATCAGTTGCAAAAAAGTTTGGTCTTTCCCATCCAAACTTTTGACCAAAAACTGCACCAAGATTTTTCATTCTGTCATAACACGGTGCTGTTCTTAAAGGTCTTGCGGCCGGTCTTTCTTCGTCTGGAAAGTGAGTTATAAATACATGACTGTAGGCTTCTTCATTCTTTTCTTTAAGATATGATTTTGAGCAATAATCTCCATATCTTCTTGGTTCTACACCAAGCATGTCTATTGTAGGTTCTCCATCAACAATCCATTCAGCTAGTTGCCATCCAGCTCCACCAGCTGCAGTAATACCAAAACTATGACCTTCATTAATCCAAAAGTTTTTTAATCCCCATGCTGGACCAACTATCGGATTGCCGTCTGGAGTATAGCAAATAGCACCGTTATAAACTTTTTTAACACCCACTTCTCCAAATGCTGGGACTCTATGAATAGCTCCTTCAATATGAGGAGCAAGTCTATCTAGATCTTCTTGAAAAAGTTCATACTCAGATTCCTTTGAAGGACCATTAACATAACAAGCAGGAGCACCATCTTCATATGGTCCTAAAATCAAACCACCTGCTTCTTCTCTCATGTACCATCTACTGTCGCTATCTCTTAAAACTCCCATTTCAGGAAGACCTTCTTTTTTTCTTTTTTGAATTTCTGGGTGTGGTTCTGTTACAATATATTGATGTTCAACTGGTATTACTGGAATATCTAAGCCAACCATCTTACCAGTTTGTCTAGCAAAGTTTCCTGAACATGAAATTACGTGTTCACACTCTATAGATCCTTTATCTGTTTCAACAACCCATCCATCCTTATTCTGTTTCATTGCAAGAACTGTTGTATTTCTGTAAATCTCAGCACCTCTATTTCTTGCGCCAGTAGCTAATGCTTGAGTTAAATCAGCAGGTTGAATATATCCATCTTCAGGATGTTGAATTGCTCCTATTAAGTCATCAGTATGACACAAAGGCCAAATTTCTTTTACTTGGTCTGGTGTTAAAAATTTTACATCTACGCCAATAGTTTGTGCAACACCAGCGTACTGATGGTACTCATCCATTCTATCCTTATTGTTTGCTAATCTAATGTTTGACACAACACTAAATCCAACATTCTTTCCTGTTTCTTCCTCTAAGCTTTTATAAAGGTTAACAGCATATTTATGTAATTGGCCAACTGAGTAGCTCATATTAAATAATGGAAGTAATCCAGCTGCATGCCAAGTAGAGCCTGAAGTTAATTCTTTTCTTTCTATCAAAACAACATCAGACCAGCCTTTTTTAGCTAAATGATACAGAGCGCTAACACCAACTACTCCACCACCTACTACTACAACTTTTGCTTTTGATTTCATTATGCGATTTTTACTAAATTTTTCTTATAAACTAAACATAATTCTAATAGTGATAATCATCATCATCGTCATCTCTCCAACCCATTTGGTACATTAAATATGCGGCAGTTATTACACTCACCACACCTGCGGCCATACCAAAATTTACTCCCATAGATTGTCCAAAATAATACCATCCTATCTGAGTTGCTCCAATGGGTGGGATACAAAGTATTGCCATAAGTATTGCAATTCGTACTGGAAAACTTGGTTTTTTCATTAAATAGATGAGCCCATTGGCATTGGTTGAGATACAGCGGTAGTTAGCCAACAATTTTTTAAAAATCCATCAACTTCATATTTTTCAACTTGCCATTTGAATTTGTAATATTTTTTATCCTTGTCCATAATGGTTACTTCAAATGTCGAAATACCTTTTGATTTATAAACTTCTACAATTTCATAATTTTCGTGATTTAAAAGCATTGAATAAGAATCGGTCTTAATCATGTTTTTAAATCTATCAATGGGTCCTGTAACTCTTTGATTGTTTGGGTGAGCAAAAAACCAGGTTTGAATGATACCGCTATCTTTTTCAGGGCTATCGTTCTTCATTAAAGCATTGAGTTGTATTTCAATAACTTCTCTTGGTTTTATCTCTGGATTTGGTTTTCTTATCTCAGCAGATAATTCATTAAATGAAAAAATAAATAGAAAAAAGATACTATAAATTGCTGGCTGTATTTTTAACATCTTCCAAAAATTCAATTCTTTTTTCATTTGAGACAAATGGTACAGCAAAATATCGTTTATAGGTAATGTCATAAATACCACACTTATTAAAAATACCTTTTTTAATTCTTCTAAGGGGTAAATTTAAAAAAAAATCTGAAATTGAAAATCTTGGAGAGCCGTATGTGCAGAAAATAATAGCTTTTTTACTTTTGAGTTTTCCTACAGCATAACCATGATTACCAATAAGTTTCTTAAAAGAAAAAGCCCAAGGTGGAGCTAGTACTTTATCTATCCAACCTTCTAATATTGCTGGCATTCTATAGTTCCAAATAGGTGCTACAAGTACAATTAAATCAGTTTCATCTATTTTTTTTCTGTGATCTAAAACTACTTCGTCAGCTTTTTCACCAGCATATACTGGGTTAAACTTTTCTTTATACAAGTCTATACATTCTACTGAATGACCTTTTTCTTCTGCTGATTTTATAAAAGCATCTTTGATTGCTGAATTGAAAGATTTTTCATTATAATGACCATAAACCAAAAATACTTTTTTCATTAATCTTTTAGAACTGGAAAAACTGGATTAGATTTTTGAAAAAGTTTTTGATATTCCTGCTTTATGCATCTGTTAGAGATAAATTCAATTTTTTCTTTGTCTGCAATTGCCTGAGCCTCATCGCTATGAATTCCATACTGTAACCATAATACTTTAGTTCCTTTTTGGATTGCTTCTTTTGCAATGCCTTCTGCTTCGTTTGAAGGTCTAAAAACATCAACTATATCTATCTCTTCTTTGACTTTATCCAAGCTTTCAACCATTGGTTCGCCATTTACAATTTCACCAACTGCAAAAGGATTTATTGGTATCACTTTATAACCAAAGTTTTGCATGTACTTCATTACTACATTTGCTGGTTTTCTTTTAAGATTTTTTTTATCTTCTCCTTTTTTCTCAGAACTAACACCAACCATTGCAATGACTTTTGATTTTCTTAAAATAGATTTAATTTGATCGTCATTCATAATTTAATTTTAAATAATTATTATTTATTTTTCCAGTTGGGTTTTCTTTTTTGTAAGAAAGCGGATATTCCTTCTTTTGCATCTTGTGAAGCCATATTTAAGGTCATCATTTTACTCGTAAATTTGTATGCATCTCCTAATGGCATTTCTAATTGTTTGTAAAAAGCTTGCTTACCGATTTTAATTGTCAAATTTGATTTTGAAGAAATTGTTTTTGCAATTTTTAAAACTTCTGAATTAAGTTTTTTACTTGAATAACAATCATTTATTAAACCAATATCTTTTGCATATTTAGCATTTATTGGTTCTCCAGTTAAAAGCATCTTCATCATAATTTTTCTGGTTACTTTTCTACTAACAGCAACCATTGGTGTACTACAAAACAAACCAATATTTACACCAGGTGTAGCAAATGTTGCTGTTGTTGTGCTGTAAGCCAAATCGCAACTAGCAGCTAGTTGACAGCCTGCAGCATAAGCTGCACCATGAACTTTGGCTATTACTGGTTTTTTCCCCTCTACAATTTTCATCATTAATTTTGAGCACAAATTAAATAATTTTAAATGATTTGATCTATTTTTTATTCCACCAACTTCTTTTAAATTATGTCCTGCGCTGAAACCTTTGCCTGCTCCCTCTAAAATTATTACTCTGGTACTATTGTCTTTATCAAGTTTAATAAACGTTTTTAAAAGATCTCTTAACGTTTTAAATGATAATGAATTATACGTTTTTGGATCATTAATTATTACATTGGTTATACCATTACCTGATTTTTTGATCTTAACATTCATAATGTATTTATTTTTCCTATTTTAGCTTACCGTCTTCTCTCATTTTAGCTCTAATTTTGGTAGCTGAAATTTTTTGTATTTCTTCAGATAAGACTATTTCTTCAATTTTGTACCCCACACCTCTTCCATAGCATATGTTTGTTATATTTGGGACCATCATTACTTTAAATCTACCTTCAAATTCGGGATTTAATTTATCTTCTATATTTTTTTTTACTGTTTCAAAATCAAAAGGGTTATCATCAACTCCTTGAACATCTCTAATTTGAATACAAACTTGACCGGTTTTTTTAATAATTTCTTTAAATAAAGTATAGTGACCCTCGTGGAAAGGTTGCCATCTTCCAAGCATCTGTGCAGTTGGTTTTTTATTATCCCATTCATAACTCATTGGCCTATCTCCTTTAAAATTTTATCAGCCCAAACACTAGCATCTTGGGACGTCACATGAAAATCATATTTTTCAGGCTTAATAAACATCTGATTTGTATCTTCAAATCTTCCTTCTTTAATTGTATCTACCCAAATTGTGTAATCAGCAGGAAACAAACTTCTTGCTTCTGGTGTGGGACAAATAAAGTCAGCAACTACAAAATTTCCTTCATTTTTTAATTTTAATGCAAAATCTGCCATTCTTTTTGCTTGTCTTTTTCTTCCTTCTTCTGAAAAATCCCAATCATCTGCAGCTCTTCTAACTTCATCTGCATTTAATCTTTTTGCATTAAGCTTTGGAGCCAGTTGTTCAGCTAAAGTAGTTTTGCCTGCTCCCGGCAGACCCATTATTAAAATTATTTTCATTAAGAAAATTATAGCATTTGAATACCTACACCAGTCTTTGGGTAAGTATAAAGATTATAATTTGCACAAAGTTCATCACCTGGTTTTAGATCTTTTATTGATACCATAAAGAAGTATTTAGCATCGGGTTTCTCTAATAAATTGTAATACATGTTTTCTAAATTATCATCGTTATCATTAAATTTTTTTGCTTTAACAGTTGGATCGATTGGATCACCAAATTTTAAAGTCGGTAAAACATTTGATACTAGTCTTTGAATTGTTGGACTATCTGAGTGATTATAAAAACCACCTAAAGGAGTTCTAATATATTTATTTTCGAATTGTTCGTCTCTAATGTGTGTAATACCAATAAATGTATTTGCTTTTATTTTCTGAGTTGCAAATAAACCAAGCCCTTCAATGGGAGAATGCTTAATTGTAAGCTCATCTGGTAATGGTCTATACATAAATCTTCACTTTCTACACAAGATTAGTTGATACCCACTTGTGAAATTGATGAGTGGGATTATCCATATCAGGAGAAAAATTTCCACCATTATATGAGTTAGAATTGCGGCCTATTTGCATCCGTTGAATAATATCTACATCTTCTTTTTGAATGTCTTCCCACAACTTATGATTTTGTTTTCTCAATGACTTAAATTTTACAGATTTAGCGGCTTTCTCTCCGACATAATATATCTCCATATGTTCTAAAGTATTTTCATGATCAATTGGCTCAAGCCAATATGCATAATAGTGGTCTTTATGAATGCCTAACATAACATTAGGAAAGAGAGCAACATACTCTGCAATATTCTCTTTATTTTTTGGCCAATTAGGAAAACTTGGAAATTTTTTCTTTCCTTTAAATTCAGGGTTATAATTTGTTGTTCCTTGTCCAGCAAATCGATTAGGTAAACCCTGAATATGATAGTGATCATCTATTTTAGAATATCCATTTAATCCAGGGTGTATCCATGGCAAATGATAACTCTCACAATAATTCTCGATTGCAAATTTCCAATTACATTTTGCTTTTAATTTAAAGTATCCAAAATCGTGAGCATGATTAATTAATTTTCTATCTTTAATATTCCAAAATTTAGACCATCTTTTATCTAAAGGTTTAATATACTCTTCAAATGGTATTTCATTATCGCTAATATTAACAATTATTAAATCAAGCCAGACATAAGACTTTATTTCCTTAAGATTACTTTTTGATTTATCAAACTTTGAGGTTTGGTGTTTATTCATTCCTCCAATATGGGGTGTTGCAACTAATTCTCCATCTGATGTATAAGACCAAGAATGATAAGGGCATCTTATTACATTTCTTATGTTGCCGGGTTTATCTACGAGCTTTACACCTCTATGACTACATACATTATGAAAAACTTTTATTTTATTTTTTTTATTTCTAACTATGAGTAGAGGTAGTCCTAAAAGATCAAATGGCTTTACATCTCCTACATTTGGCAATGAACTAGCTGTGCCAATTACTGTCCATTTATCCTCAAAAAGTTTTTTTCTTTCTATAAAAGTATATTCTTTGCTTGTATAGCATTCGTTTGGTAGACCGTGTGCTTGGCTGATAGGCTTATTAACAATGTCTAGTTTTTTCTTTTCTATAATTTTATATATCTCTGACATTATTTAGTCACTTCATATAGACCTAACCAAGCATTAACATCCTTGCTTGCTATATAATCTGACTTAAAAAATTCTATTTCTTTCCACTTTTTTTCTTCAGTTAATTTTTGAATTTTTTTATCAAAACCATACTCTTCATGAATACCTTCATTTATTGTAAAACAAATAAGACCATTATTTTTTGTAATCCGTATGAATTCATCAAGCGCTGGGGGTTTCACATGACCAAAAGTAAATGTTCCCACACACATTAATGCATCATAATCATTATCTTTTTCATTGATTGGTTTATTTAAATCTACTTTATCTAATTTTTTATAAAGATTGTTTGGAACCAAATCTAAAAGTTTTTGTGATAAATCAGCACCATAAAAGTCTGAAAAACCATACTTTTTAAGCTCTAAACCGACTAAGCCCGTGCCACATCCTGCATCATAAATTTTTACATTTCTGTTTTTTTGATATTTTGCAAATACTTCTGCTGTTTCTTTAGGACCTGTATAATTCCAATCAAGCATGTCTTTGTCATATTTATTGTTTAGTCCCCACTCATCATAGAATTCCATAACCTCTTTTGTCTCTTTAAGTTTATAAATTGGTACTTTGTTGCCAACATCTTTCTGAGCCATAAAATTTAATATTTTTTTAACAATTTATTTATAAACATGCAGCGTATAAAGACAATTTTCACACAACTGTGAGTTGAAACAGGTTTGCAATTTATCTCTCTATATGTTCTGATGAATTATAATTAATTAATTAGGAGATAATAATGAAATTAAAAAGAATATTACTTTCTGCATTATTTGTTTTAGGTGTTACATCGTACGGTAACGTTGCTAATGCAAAATGCGGAGACATTACTATTGCTAATATGAACTGGGCTTCTGCAAATTTTATGGCTGAAGTTGATAAAGTTATATTAGAAGAAGGTTATGGATGTAATGTTGAGCTTGTACCAGGTTCAACTATGCCTACTTTTACATCAATGCAAGAAAAAGGTGAGCCAGATATAGCTCCTGAGTTTTGGGCAAATGCAGCAAAAGTTGAGTTAGAAGCTGCTGTAGCTGAAGGAAAACTTCACTCAATAAATAAAGCGCCAATTACTGGTTTAGGTGAAGGTTGGTGGGTACTGCCAGCAACTTTAGAGAAGCATCCAGAACTTACAACTGCAGATGCAATTTTAGAAAGACCTGATCTATTTCCGCACCCAGAAGATCCATCAAAAGGTGGATTTCATATTTGCCCTCCAGGATGGAACTGTGAACTAAGTAACAGAAATCATTTTAGAGCTTGGGGAATGGAAGCAAAAGGTTGGGCTATAGTAGAAACTGGATCAGCAGCAGGTCTTGATGGTTCAATCGCTAAAGCTGCTGAAAGAGGTGAAAACTGGTTTGGTTACTACTGGTCTCCAACAGCTATTATTGGAAAATACAATATGCAAGCTGTAGATATGGGTGAATACGCTGGTAAGGATAACTGGGATAACTGTTTATCGAAACCAGAGCAAGAATGTGCTAATCCTTTAAAATCTTCATGGGTTAAGTCTGAAGTTTATAGTGTTGCAACTGACAACTACAAAAAAACTGCTGGAAAAGAAGGTATGAGTTATCTTGAAAAAAGAACTTACCCAGGTCCAGTTATGAATGGTATGTTAGTTTGGATGGGTGAAAACCAAGCTGAAGGTGCAGATGCTGCAATTGAATTCTTGAAATCACACGAGGACGTTTGGACTAAGTGGGTATCAAGCTCAGCTGCAAAAAAAATCAAAAAAGCACTATAATTAGTGTAAATATTACTGAACCCGTTATAAACGGGTTCAGTTAAAAAAATGGATTTCTTAAACTCGATACCTGTAATGGATAGAACAGCTCTTAGGGAGCTGAAAAAAGGTATTGATTTGAGCTTTAAAGAATTTTCAAGAGCTTATGGAGATGGAATAGAAAGTTTTTTTGATCCACTACTCTATTTTTTAATTTGGTTAGAAAAGTTATTAGTAAATAGTCCTTGGCCTTTAGTCATAGGAGCATTTGCTCTGTTGGCTTGGATTGGTTCTAGAAGTATTAAATTAGTTATAGGAACAATAGTTTGCTTCATTGTAATTGGTTACTTTGGAATGTGGAAAAATTGTATGGCAACAGTTGCTATAATTTCTGTTTCTACACTTGTTTGTATTGTGGTTGGAATACCAATCGGAGTATTAATGTCCAAATCAAGAAGAGCAGAAAAAACTATTCTACCCGTATTGGACATGATGCAAACAATACCAAGTTTTGTTTATCTTATTCCAATAATTATGCTTTTGGGTATAGGAAAAGTGCCCGGACTATTAGCAGTATGTATATATGCCCTACCACCAGTTGTTAGATTGACAAACCTTGGAATAAGAGAAGTCGATAAAGAAACACTAGAGGCAAGCGAGGCATTTGGTGCAACTCCAATGCAAAAACTTAAATCTGTACAAATTCCCTTGTCCTTACCAACAATATTTGCCGGAATAAACCAAACAATTATGATGGCTTTGGCTATGGTGGTAATAGCATCGATGATCGGAGTAAAAGGTCTTGGAGTACCTATTTTACAAGCTATTTCAAATCAGTATTTAGCGCTTGGAATGATGAACGGTCTAGCAATTGTAGCTTTAGCAATTATCTTTGACAGGGTTACTCAGAAGTATGGTGAGAGAATTCAAAAGCACAGAGGTCAGAAAAAATAGCCCTGACATTTTAGCTTACGATTTTTCTAGACAGACATTTTAAAATAAATAATTATCCAATAATGAATTTTTCATTAGAAATTGGACCTCACACAGATCTTGATACTTTACCTGAAGTTAAAGATGTTTACGTGACTATGCTACCTGGAGGAGATTATAAAGAGACTGCAGATAAGTCTGGTGATTTGGTTAAAAAAGGTTTTAATCCAGTGCCTCACTTCCCAGCTAGATCAATAAATAATGAAGATGAACTTAAAGACTACATCTCGAGATGTAAAGATTTAGGCGTAAAACAGATATTGGCTATAGGCGGAAGTAGAGACCCAGTTGGAAAATTTGACAGCTCATATCAAATATTAGAGACAGGATTATTTGATGGAATTAAGATTGGAATTGCTGGACATCCAGAGGGTAGTCCTGATATATCCGATTCAGAATTAGAAAAAGCAATGATAGATAAAAAGCCTTATGCTGATTATATAGTAACTCAATGGTTATTAGACTCTCAGCCTATCGTTGATTTCATTTCTAAGCAAACAATACCAGTTCATGTTGGAATAACTGGGCCCATGAAAATTTCAAGCTTGATAAAGTTTGCAAATATTGTTGGTGCAAAAAATTCCATTAATTTTCTTAAATCTAATTTTAGTAAGGCATTAGATTTATTGAAACCTAAAGACCCTAATGATCTAATTGGGAAAGTTAAATCGCATACTGATTATTTTCACATTTATACATTCGGCGGCTTGAAGGAAACAAACAAGTGGTTGAAGGAGAATAACTATGTCTAATGAATTTGACTATAGTAAACTAAGACACGTAACATCAGTAGATCAATCTGATAGAAAAGTGCCTTATAATTTAAGACAAAGTGGACCAACAAAAGTTGAAATGTTAATTTCAACACGTGTAAGAAAATCACCTTATTGGCATTTGTCAATGAAAGCGGGCTGTTGGAGAGCAACTGTATACAATCGTATTTATCATCCAAGAGGATATGTAAAACCAGAAGATGGTGGTGCAATGGTTGAATATGATGCAATCGTAAATCATGTAACAATGTGGAACGTAGCTGTTGAAAGACAAATTAGAGTAAAGGGTCCAGATGCAGAAAAATTTGTTGATTATGTAATTACAAGAGATGCTACAAAAATTTCGCCAATGAGAGCAAGATATGTAATTCTTTGTAATGCGTATGGCGGAGTATTAAATGATCCTATTCTTTTAAGAATATCAAAAGATGAGTTTTGGTTTAGTTTATCTGATAGCGATATAGGTCTTTATTTACAAGGCGTAAACGCTGACGAAAGATTTAATGTAGAAATTGATGAAATAGATGTAAGTCCTGTTCAAATACAAGGACCAAAATCTAAAGCATTAATGAAGGATTTATGTGGAGATCAAGTAGATTTTGACAATATGCCGTTCTACGGTTTAGCAGAAGCTAAAATTGGTGGAAGAAGTTGTGTGATATCTCAATCAGGATTTTCAGGTGAAGCTGGATACGAAATTTATTTAAGAGAATGTACTTTATATGCTGAGGATATGTGGAATGCTGTTCTTGAAGCAGGAAAAAAACATAGTCTTATGGTAATTGCACCTGCACACCATAGAAGAATTCAAGCTGGAATTCTTTCTTGGGGTCAAGATATGGACAATCAACATAATCCTTTCCAATGTAACTTAGGTTATCAAGTTTCGTTATCTGGAAAAGGAGAATGGGATAAGAAGTCAGACTATGTAGGTAAAAAAGCTCTTGAAAAAATGAAAGCTGATTTAAAAGCAGGTCATAAACCATACAAACTTCAATTAGTTGGTCTAGAATTAGGTGGAAAACCAATTGAAGAGTATGCGCCTGATTTTTGGTTGATTTCTGATGAAGGTGGTGGAGAACCTATAGGTTTTGTTACTTCCCCTTGGTATCACCCTGAAAAAAAACAAAATATAGCCATGGGTTATGTTCCGTTTGATGGAACATTAAACGCTAATGGGTTTCCAAAAGGAAAAGTCGGAACTAAGTTTAAGGTACACTTACCTGAAAAATATTCTGAAACTCCAGGCAAACCTGTTGATGCTGTAGTGGTAGATATACCATTTAAAGAATCTTACAACGCTAATACAAGAGAAGTTGTAAAAGGTTAAATAATTGAGGGGAGGAGTTTAGCTCCTCCCTAATTATAATGTTCGCACAATTTTTAGAAATTTTTTTTAAATCACTAAAATTAGATAAAAGCTTATACAGAGACAATAAATACTTTGGTGAGGCAGCAATCTATTTTGCTGGTCTTGTCATGATACTTGATGGTGTTGCTGGAGCAGTAGCGGCAAATTCAATTGTAAGAACCTCTATTGGTATCTCTGGTTTGACAGCTCTATTAACATGGTTTGTTTGGGCTATTTTTATTTTTGTAATTGGAGTAAAAATTTTTCCAGATAAAGGGAGTAAAGTTCCTTTTAAAAAAGATTTTGATAGCTGTGGGATACGCTCATGCACCAGGTTTAATTAGATTTTTTGCTGTAACACCTGACTTAGTTCTGCCAATTATTTTCCTTACTCAATTTTGGATTTTTGCATCTCTTATAATTTCAACCAAACAAATTTTGAATTTAAAATCTAATTTGAAATCATTTGGAATAGTATTTTTATCTTTTCTAATAATAGCTTTTCTATCTATAACATTCATAATTAATAGAATGAATTCAATTCCAATTAGTAATATTAGCTAAAAAGGAAAAACAGTTTTAGATGTTCTGCAGGATTTACATATTTTAAAGCCAGTAAGGAATAAATTTTGAGTTACACTTTCATCTTCTTTTTTACACTCTTCACAAATATCATTTAAATCTGTTTCTAAATTCTTATTTAACTCTGGATTAAATTCTTTAGTCATTATCTGTTAATCCAGCTCCTGCTGTTCGTTCTCTCGATTTATCACTTTCATCGACGTAAGTTTTTAGCGATAAATTATATATTTCAGACCAATCATCTTCGGTAAAACTGTTCTTATTATCTAAAAATTTTAAGTTAATTTTATCTGATTTTTCCAATACGTCTCCTGTTAGATAGTTTGAATAAATAGACTCGTTAAAATTAAATAAAAATTCTTTATCATCCATCTTTAAAAAAATTCTCTTACCAATAATTTCTGAAGTTCTGCTTACAAATGATAAAAATATAAGTGGAAAAGCAATCTTATTTATTTCAATTTCATTGAATTTAGATATTGATGAAGATTGATCAAAAAAATTTAATCCAGATAATATAGGACAATAAAAGGTCTTTGGAGTATTTGAGGTCGATATTTCATCTATATTTTCAAAATTACTGATTTTATAAATTTTGAAGTATTGGTTTAAATTTTTAAGACCTGGTAGACCAAACATTTCTAGTAATCGAATATTTTTTCCGACTTCCTCAGATATTCCCCAAGAAAAGCCAACAGCTTTAGATGCTTTTTTTGTAGTTACTTCTATTTCACTAAAGCTTCTCATTTATTTATGATTTATAAATCCATTTATCATCAAAATTATCTAATTCGGAAGGTAATGGAGCTCCTTGGAACATGCAAATACGCAACCATTTATCTGATCTAGGATCGAATTTTATAGCTCCAAAAAATGATAATTTTAATCTTAACATATCAATTGGAACTAATTTGGAGCCAATAGTATTGTCTTGAATTTCTGAATAAGGAAACTTTTCAGCAATAAATGCTCTTCTAACAACGTGTCTTAAATGATTATTATCTTTTAGAAATTTTCCAATTTTAGAACTATTTTTTTTGGTAAATACAGCCTCGTAAAGTTTATTAATGTCTCTTGCTATTGCTAATGGCTGTTCCAAGTCTGATCCTTCATCAATATATCTATCCCCTATTCTGGGCTCTTCTTTATTTTTTGATATAAACCAAAAGTTTTGATTATTTTCATCTTTTAAAAAATCAATTTTAAGTATTTCAGAATATTTATTTTCTAATATATTTCTTAAATCCTCTATGGTTCTATCAACAGGAATATTAAAATGTTCTTCCTCATCAGAACTCATTTGTGTAATTAATGGATTAACTATGTCATCAAATGGCTCCATCATCATAGATACAATATATTCTATACATTCATCATTTAAATTTTCCTCTGACCAGTTGTAAATTTGATTAAATTGATATGAATTTTGAAATTTAAAATCTTCTTTCATAAATTTTATAAACTTTTTTAAATCTTCAATTAAACCTTTGATTTTTTCTTTTTGAAATTCACTATCAGTGTGCCAACTGGTTATATTCTTTAAAGATTTAATTAGGCAATTATAAAAAATATCAATCTCATATTTTGAAACTTGCTTTATTTCTCTTATTTGTTTCAAAGCAGTTTCTCTTGCATGTATCCAATTATTCAACAATGTAGGATGATTAACAATAAAAGGAGCCATACCAAGGCCAGTGGAATTTCCTATTCCTAAGTTCCTGCTAATTGCAGGATCTAATTCTACTGCTAATTTTGGATTTTTATTTTTTGCAATATGATTAACCTGATCAAAGGTAAATTGTCTAACAAGATAAACTAGCATCATTTCTAATCTAAAAGGTCCTCTGATTTCATCTCTATTTTTAATTCTAAATCTATCCGCTAAACCAAATTTTCCAGATCCATAAACAGCCGTTGTTCTATATAAATAACCAACTTTAGATAAAATTTCTTTATTAGGTTGCTTCCCATTTGATAAACTGTCAACCACATGGTCAAAAACTCTTACTGATTTGTTGGCTCTTGATAACGTCAATTCCTTATATGACAATCTTCCCACCTCTTGTTTTGGGACATTATCGTTAAGTCTATCAATGTCTTCTTTTGAAGGAATTCCGTCAAACAAAGTAAACGCAGCATCCCACTTTGTGGCTATTACTCTATCTGATCTTTCGTCATCTTTGATTTCATTAGCAAAACAAATGAGAGAATATGTTCTTTTGTTTTTTGTAAATGAATAAACTGCTCTGCCATGTCCTTTATCATTTAGTTGAAATAAATCTCGGCTATATTTCCAATCTTTAAATTCAGATAAAAAAGATCTTAGAAATGATAATTTTGATTGATGAAAAGATCCCAATTTAGATAGTTTCATCAAAAATTTTGGATCTCTTAATCTTATTTCCATTAATTAATTCCTTTATAAAAATTAAACCAATTATTTCCTAAGATTCCCTCTACTTCTTGTTTATTAAAACCAACTTTTTTTAATCCACTTTCTAAATTATCAAACCCTCTAGAGTCCAAAAACCACTCGGGTTGCTTTGGAAATCCAGGTTTTGTTTTACTTCCCTCTCCATAATTTGTACTTTTAGACCAAGTTCCATTTCTCATCCATTCAACAACGTTGTCAGGTTGGTTCAAACATAGATCTGATCCAATACCAATATTTTTTACTTCCATTATTTCTGCAGTTTTAGCAACCATTTCGCAAAAGCTTTCTAATTTACAATTTGTTCCATCTTTTAGATGATGAGAGTATAATGATAAACCTAAGATACCTCCACTTTCAGAAAGTTTCTTTAACAAGAAATCTGATTTATTTCTTAAAGCCTGATGCCAGAAAGAAGGATTAGCATGGGTAATTGCAATTGGTTTTTCACTTATTTCTATTGCATCCAAGGTACTTTTCTCTGCTGAATGAGACATGTCCACAACTATACCTACCCTGTTCATCTCTTTAATTGCTTCTCTTCCAAAATTTGTGACTCCAGAATCATTTTTTTCATAACATCCTGTAGCTAGAAGAGATTGATTGTTGTATGTAAGTTGCATAAATCTACACCCATGCTCATGAACTTTCTCTATTAAATTTATATCATCCTCGATTGGTGAACAATTTTGAAAACCAAAAAAAATCGCTGTTTTATTTTCTGATTGAGCTTTTGTAATATCTTCAAATGTTTTTCCTAAAAATATTAAGTCTGAATTTTCTTCAAAAAATCTATCCCACTCTTTTACTCTTTGCAAAAATTCGTCATAATCTTCGTGATATACTAGAGTAACGTGTACTGCATTTAATCCAGCTTCCCTATTGATTAGAAAAATATCTCTAGACCAGTTACAATATTGAAGATTGTCAATTCGATAGTTCATATTTAAAGACCATATAAGTATAATATAATTTGTCGACTAGTTTAAATTTACAGAATATGCTAATCTATATTAATTCAAATTCGTATCATGAAAAACAAAAAATATAGTCACAAAGTATCAATAGTAATGGGGAGTAATTCTGATTACTCAACAATGAAATTTTGTGAAAAAATTCTTAAATTACTTAAAATTAATTACGAAAAAAATATAGTTTCAGCTCATAGAACACCAGAACGCATGTTTAAGTATGCAAAATCTGCAGAAAAAAATAATATTTCTGTGATAATTGCTGGAGCTGGAGGATCAGCCCATTTGCCAGGAATGATTGCATCTCTAACAAGAATTCCAGTAATTGGAGTGCCAATAGAAAGTAAAAAGCTAAAAGGTCTAGATAGTTTATTATCCATTGCTCAAATGCCAAAAGGTATACCTGTTGGAACTGTAGCAATAGGTACTGATGGAGCTATAAATGCAGCTTTATATGCAGCATCAATTATTTCTACTTTTGATGACTCTGTTAAGAATAACCTGAACAAGTGGCGATCTAAACAATCAAAATCTGTCAAAAAAAAACCAAAATAAATGAACCAGCCAGTTTTAGGAATAATTGGAGGTGGTCAACTAGGTAGTATGCTTTCTGAAGCTGCCAAAAAGATAGATATAAAAACTGTAGTACTTAGTGATGATCCAGATGCACCTGCTAAGAATTTTGCAAATAAGTTTATATATGGAAGCTATGGTGATTCAAAAATTATAACTGAATTTGTTGATAGCGTTGATTTAGTTACTTATGAATTTGAGAATATTCCTTTTGATATATTAAATGAAATAAATAAATCGAAGAGTGTCTTACCTAAACCAGAAATAAATAGTTTAATCCAAAATAGATTAACTGAAAAAGATTTTTTAAATAATAATAATATTAGAACAACTAATTATGCTTTAATTAAAAATAAAGACGAAATAAAAGAAAATGAAAATCTTTTACCTGGGTTAATAAAAACCACCACTCTTGGATATGATGGTAAAGGTCAATATAAATTAAATAGTTTAAATGACATAAATGAAGGCATTGATTTTACTAAAGAATATATTTTAGAAAAGTTTATTAATCTTAAAAAAGAAATTTCAGTTGTCATATGTAGATTTGGTAATCAAAAATATGAAATATATGAACCAATTGAGAATGTTCATGAAGATCAAATTTTAAAACATTCAAAAATTCCTGCTGAAATTTCAGACTCAATAAACGTAAAATCTAAAGAATGGGCAAAACAAATTGTTGAAGAACTAGATTATATTGGAACCTTATGCGTTGAATTTTTTATAGATAAAAATGAAAACTTATATGTTAATGAAATTGCACCTAGGGTTCATAATTCTGGTCATCTAACAATGAACTCACACAATGTTAGTCAATTTGAAAATCATATTAGGGCTGTTTGTGGTTTAGAAAAAATCGATACGAAAAAAATATATAACGCACAAATGATCAATCTAATCGGCGATGACATAACAATTTATAGAAATAAAACTTTTAAAGAAAATGAGTTTTTTTATGACTATTTAAAAAAACAAGTAAAAGCAAAAAGAAAAATGGGTCATCTAACAATAATTGAAAAATAATTTTATATAGGTTGTATTAGAGAAATATTATTATTTGTTGGCTTATTCACATCTTTAGAAATTTCATAAAAAGAAAGTTTGGATTTTGAGGATTGTTTTAAATAATTTGAACCTGAAATTTCAATATTCAAATATTTATTAACATCAGCTTCATTTAGGATAACTGGCTGTCTGTGATGAATTTCTGTTACATTTGAACTTGCTTCCTCAGTAATCATGCAAAATTGATCTTCCTCATAAATACCTGCGATATAGATTAGCTTCTTGTCTTCTCTTAAAAAGTAATGAGGGATCTTCTCTTTTTCTATTCTCTTCCATTCGTAAAATCCATCAGCTACAACAACACATCTTTGAAGTTTTATTAATTTTTTAAATGAAACCTTCTCGTCAATTGTCTCTAATCTTGCATTAATAAGTGGTTTAAATTCTTTTTTTTTGGCCCAACTAGGTACAATTCCCCACTTTAAGTTTTCAAGAGTATTTCCATTGTTATATTTCTTTATTACAGGAAGATTTTGATAAGGGTGCGCATTATAATTTTCTGAGTCTTCGACTTTAATTGCAGTTTTAACCATTTTGCTTGTTTTTGAAACTGCATTAGTAATGACATATCTTCCACACATATTTTTTCGTATTGGTTTAATTTTTTTTTAGATTATATGTTCATGCTAATGATTAAATCAATAGAAAATAACTTTGACCATCCGAAGGTAAATCATCTTTTAATAAAACACTTTATTGAATTAAGATCTGTTTCTTCTAAAGGTAGTACTCATGTTTTAGATATTCCTGGACTTAAAGATTCAAGTATAAAATTTTGGAGTTTGTGGGATAATAATCATTTAATTGGATGCGGAGCATTAAAATTTATTGGACAAAATCATGGGGAATTTAAATCAATTAGAGTATCTGATGATTTTAGAAATAAAGGTATTGGTAATAAAATAATCTCACATTTAATAATTCAGGCGAAAAAATTAGGTATTAAAAAGTTAAGTATTGAAACAGGATCTGGAAAATTTTTTTTACCTGCCAGAAAACTTTTTGAATATTTTAAATTTAATAAATGTAAACCATTTGCTCACTATAAAGAGGATCCTAATTCTTGTTATTACACTTTAGATTTATAATTTTATGGGAGAAGAAAATAAAAAACCCTACATACTTTATGTTGCTGAGGCAATTTATTTAGAAATATTTAAAATTAAAAAACAGAATATTGATATTTCCAATATAGATGCAATTGAAAGATTTATAGGTTCCAAATTGTATGAAAAAGTAAGTAGTGGTAAATTTCATGATGAGTGGTTTGAGAAACTAAAAGAAAATGATTTTGTTGATGAGACCTCAGGAGAAAAAATTTCTAAAGAAGTTTTAAGGCTTTTGAATTTACAAAAAGAAGCAATGATTAAACAATTGATTAAATTTCCTGATTTGTACTATGCAAAAAGTCATTTTCCCTTGGAAATATCACAAAGAGCCACAAATCATTTGTGGAGAGTGTGCGAAAGTTATGAATTGTGGTGCAAAGAAACAAAAAATAATAGTTTAATTAAATTAAACCTATTAGATTAAGAGTTAATGAACAAAATAGTTCAATTTATAGATTCAACGCTGTTTGATTTAGGAAGACAATTTAAATTGTCTTATTTGCCTCCCTTAATGATTTATGTGGCAGCAGGTATATCTGGCCTAACAGGTATAGTAGGTACTTTCTTTGTAAAAGATTATTTGAATTTATCTGCAGCATTTCTTGCAGGGTTGGGTTTCTGGGCAGGAATACCTTGGGCTTTAAAAATGCCACTAGGGCATTTGGTAGATTTAATCTGGAATAAAAAGAATTACATGGTCTACGTTGGCGCCTCATTAATTGGAATAAGTTTATTAATAATGTATGGGCTAATAATTCATACAGAACAAATGTCATCTTATTTAAAAGTTGAAACTTGGTTTGTAATAAGCGTTCTTTTAGCTCCTATTGGTTATGTAGTTCAAGATGTTGTTGCTGATGCAATGACAGTTGAAGCAGTGCCTTTAATTAATGAAAATGGAGAAAAATTTACAACAGATCAAGTTAAGATTATGCATACAACGATGCAAACACTTGGAAGATTTGCAATTATAGGTGGAACAGTTTTGGTTGCCCTTGCCAATGTGATATTATTTAAAGGAGTAGACAATCTTGAACAAGCTGAAAAAATACAATTATACGGATCAATATATCTTTACGCATTAATAATACCAATGGTTTCAATTTTAGGTGTTATTTTTGCAGTGTATTTAAAAAATAAAAAGAAAAACATTTTAATTAGACAGGGTCTATCTGGTGAAGAAGGTAATTTTAATCATGAAAAAACAAAAGTTAATTGGTGGATACTAGGTGGTAGTTTAATTTTTGTAATTTTTACATTGAGTGTCGGTTCGTTAGGACTACCATTTGCACAAGAAATTGTTTTTTTAGGTTCCATGTTAATCATTTTATTCCTTATGAATAAACTTATTAAAGAGTTACCTGAAAAGTTAAGATTTACTATAGTTGGAACTGCTATAATTATTTTTATATTTAGAGCCATGCCTGGACCTGGACCGGGCTTATCTTGGTTTGAAATTGATGAACTACAATTTAATGAACAATTTTTTTCAATACTGTCTTTACTAGCTTCTGTCCTGACATTAGTTGGAATAATAATGCTTAGACCATTTATGGCAAAAAATTCTATTGCTAAAATAATCGTAATTTTATCAATTGCTGGATCAATATTATTTTTGCCAAGTGTTGGAATGTATTATGGATTTCATAACTGGACTTCTTCGTTAACAAATGGAATTGTTGATGCAAAATTTATAGCAATAATTAATACAGCATTAGAATCTCCATTGGGTCAAATATCTATGATTCCACTTTTGGCTTGGATTGCTAAGAATGCTCCTTCACATTTAAAAGCAACTTTTTTCGCGGTTTTTGCCTCATTCACTAATTTAGCTTTGTCCGCAAGTGCTTTATTAACAAAATATCTCAATGAAATTTTTACAATTACAAGAGAAGTAAAAGATAAGGTTACAAACGCAATTTTAACTACAGCAGATTATTCTGAGCTAGGATTGTTATTAATTACAGTTACAATTATTACCTTAATTATACCAGTGCTATTTGTTTTATTTATTCAGAAATCTAGATTTAAAACTGAGGAATAATAACTAATTACACTTATAGCCAAATTCTAAAGAAGCATCAGTGATTGAATGGTATAGAGATTCCCCAAAACTTCTTAGAGAAAAAATTCTTGCTTTTTCTGGTTTATTTTCAACCATATCAACTATAAAAGAAATTCCATTATAAGCTGAGTTAATACTCATATTTTTTGTTAAAATGTTAAAATTAAAAGGACATCCTTTTTTTAAAACTTCTTTTACGTATGGTCCTTCTAATTCCATTGTTGCTTTTGAATGAGAAAGGTCTGTAACAGCAAAATCATTTTCATTAAAAGTACTGTAAATTTCTTTTAACAATTCTTTTTTATGAGAAACTAAAAGCCAATTATTTGGTGAATTCCACAAAACTCTTATATTTTCATTTGAAACTACTTTTTGTGCCTGATTTACAAATTTTAAATTGTTAAAATTTATATCGTCAATTTTAATTGAAGAATTTTTATACTGAACTATTTGAACGATTAATAAATTTTTTAATTCTCTAATTTTTAATAATTCATTTTCAGATTTATTTTCAAAGTTTCCAAATGACCCCTCGACATGGACATTTTGTAATGCAGAAATCACCGTCATGCTCTTACTCTCTTTCCTTCAGGATCAACATAATGAGATGAAACAATTTCCACAGGAATAGTTTTATTTTTTAAAGGTGACATAGCAAATAGCTTTTGTCCTATCATATTTTTACCATCTTTAATTATCGCAAGTGAGAATGGATTATCATACTCAACACTCCAACATGATGCTGAGACATGACCTAATTTAGGGTTTGGAAGTTTTGCTTTAGGGTCTTTAACAATATATGAACCTTCAGGAATACTTGTTGTTTTGTCTAATGGAACAACACCTACAATTTTTTCTCTATCCGGTTTTATGAAAGCTGATCTACCTAAAGATCTTTTACCAATAAAGTCTTTTTTCTTACTTACCAAACCTTCAAGCGATGCATCATGAGGAATTGTTCTTCCATCAAGCTCAGAACCAGCAACGTGACCCATTTCTATCCTTAAAGTAGACAGGGCCTCAGTTCCATATGGCTGTATTTGAAATTCTTTACCAACTTCGATAATTTTTTCCCACATGAAATTACCGTAGTCTGACTCCACATTAACTTCATAAGCAAGCTCTCCTGAAAATGAAATTCTATAAATCTTTGCAGGAATGCCAAATAAATCAGCCTCTTTGTAACCCATAAATGGTAGAGCTTCATTAGATACATCAGTATTTGTAAATAATTTCATTAGTAATGCTCTTGAATTTGGGCCTGCTATTGCAGCACCAGCCCATTGCTCTGTTGTTGAAACTACATTCACATTTAATTCTGGCCAAACTAGCTGCAAATAATATTCTAAATGAGATAGGACATTGGCTGCCTGGGCTGTTGTAGTTGTCATGTGGTAATGATTTTCAGAAATTCTTGTTGTTGTTCCATCATCCATCACAATTCCATCTTCTCTTAGCATCACTCCATATCTTGCTTTACCAACTGGTAGCTTAAGCCATGCATTAGTATAAACTCTATTTAAAAATTCTGCAGCATCGGGACCTTTAACATCTATTTTTCCTAAAGTAGTTACATCACATACACCTACATTTTTTCTTACATTTTTTGCTTCTCTTTTTGAAGCTTCAAATAATGTTTCATTTCCTTGCTTATAGTATCTTGGTCTCAACCAAACTCCAGCATCAACAAATACTGCATTATTTTTTTCGTGCCAATCGTGCATTGGTGATTTTCTTGTCGGTTTAGAATGTTTGCCGACTTCTCTTCCCACAATTGCTCCAATTGAAACAGGTGTATAAGGTGGCCTAAATGTAGTGTGGCCAACTTGTGGTACAACTTTATTTTCAATGTCTGACACTAATTGTAAACCATTAAGATTACTTGTCTTTCCTTGATCTGTTGCCATTCCAAGGGTGGTATATCTTTTTACATGTTCGATTGATCTAAAACCTTCTCTTAATGCCAACTCTATATCTGTTACAGCCACATCGTTTTGAAAATCTAAAAATCTTTTGTAAGATTTACCTTTTGGCAATGGAACACACCAAAACTTGTCATGCTCTGTAGATTTTTTTTCAACTACTGTTGGAATAGAAACTTTATTATTATTTTCAGTTATATTGTTTGAGACTTCGTATCCTTTATTAAATGCTTCATTAATAGTTTCCTCTAAAGTAAATTTACCATTTGCTGAACCAATAGTGTTTTCTTTCTGTTTAGATTTTTTTGGAATGAATGCATCTATTTTCTCATTAAATTCAGATTTATTTCCGGATTGTGATGCTAAGTGAATTGATGGTGTCCAAAACCCTGAAACACAAATACAATCACATTCAATATTTTCTATATTTGATAAATCTTTTTTATTATCAGATATTTTTGCAATATCAGCTGATTTGACTTTTTTGTATCCCTTGGCAGCCACAACTACATGAGAAAACTTTATTTCAATTCCTAAATTTTTGGCTTCGCTAATAATGTCTGAAGATGGTTCTTTTCTAGTATCTAAAATTAATGGATTAACACCATTTTTTTTGAATTCTATAGCAGTTTCATATCCACTGTCATTATTAGTAAATATCAATGGTTTTTTTCCAACTAAAACTCCATAAACCTTCATATATTCTTTAGCTGCAGAGGATAACATTACACCTGGAGTATCATTATTACCAAATACTAGAGGTCTTTCAATTGAACCAGATGAAATTAGAACTTCTTTTGCTCTTATGTACCACAAACGTTGTTTGGGTAAATATTTTTGGGTTTTAGGTAAGTGGTCACCTATTCGTTCTGACATTACTAACATGTTATGATCATAATAACCAAATACCTGTGATCTATTTTTTACAATTACATTAGACATTGACTTTAATTCTGTAATTATTTTCTCTGACCATTCAACACCAGTTTGATTGCCAATATTTACATCGCTAGTTAACAGGCTTCCCCCATATCTTGGTTTATCTTCAGCTAAAATTACGCGCGCTCCATTTTTTGCTGCTGCGTATGCACTTGCTAAACCTGAAGGTCCTGATCCAGTAATCAATAAATCACAATATTCATATTTGTGTTCATATCTTTCTTTATCATGTTTGATTGATGCTTCTCCAAAACCTGCTGCCATTCTAATAAAAGGTTCATAAATTTTATACCAAAAGCTTGGTGGCCACATAAAAGTTTTATAATAAAACCCAGCCGGAAAAAACATTTTTAAAAAATTATTAATTGCGCCAATATCAAAGTTTACACTAGGCCAACAGTTTACACTTTTAACTTCTAAACCTTCAAAAATCTCCTGTTCAGTAGCTCTAATATTAGGATCTCTTTCATTATTTCTTTCTAGTTGTAAAATTGCATAAGGTTCATCAACACCAACTCCAAAAAAACCTCTTGGTCTATGATATTTAAAACTTCTTCCAACAAGGTGCACTCCATTTGCTATTAGAGCAGAAGCAATAGTATCTCCTTCATAACCAAAATATTTTTTACCGTTGAATGTAAAAGAAATTTTTTTATTTCTATTTACCATTCCAATCTTATCTAATCTAAAATCTTGGGACATTATTCAGTTAGTTCATCTGCTTTATAAGTTTTAAAAATTTCATGAGTTGATGTATCTCTTTCAACTTTAATCCATTGTCTGCAGCCAGATATATGGTGCCATAACTCTAAATGTTTTCCTCTAGGACTTTTTCTTAAGTAAACAAAATTATCCCAATCTTGGTCGCTAATTTCCTTATTAAGCTCTGGTCGTTTTACTGTTGCATCTCCACCATAAACAAACTCATTCTGTGATCTTGATCCACAATGTGGACAAAATATATAGAGCATTTAAGATATCCAAGTTTTGGTACCAAGACCTTTTTCATCAATTAAATCACCAGTATTAAATCTATTTAAACTGTAACCTGCATTTAATTCATGAACTCTGTCTTGTGCAATTGTGTGTGCAAAAGTCCACCCAGAAGCTGGAGTAGCCTTAAATCCACCATAACACCAGCCACAATTTAAGTATAAGCCATCAATATGTGTTTTATCAATAATTGGTGAACCGTCCATAGACATGTCCATTATTCCACCCCAAGTTCTTAACATTTTCAATTTGCTAAGAAATGGAAACATCGCAATTCCTTCTGTCAATACGTGTTGGAGTGTTGGTAAATTTCCTCTTTGAGAGTAACTATTATATCCGTCCAAGTCTCCACCCATAACCATCTCTCCTTTATCTGATTGACTACAATAAAAGTGACCTGCACCAAATGTAACAACATGGTCAAGTAAAGGTTTAACCGGTTCTGATACACATGCTTGAAGTAGATGAGTTTCAATTGGTAATGTCATGTTCAACATTTCTGCTAAAATATTTGTACTACCTGCAACACACAAACCAACTTTTTTTGCTTTGATATCTCCTCTAGATGTTCTTACGCCAACTATTTTTCCGTTAGTAACATCAAATCCTGTAACCTCACAATTTTGAATTATATCGACACCCATCGAGTCTGCTTGTCTTGCATATCCCCAAGCAACAGCATCATGTCTAGCAGTTCCAGCACTTGGCTGCATCAATCCTCCAAAAATTGGAAATCTTACATTGTCTGAAAAATCTGCCATTGGAATTCGTTTTTGAACTTCTTCCCTATTTAATAAAACTGCATCAATTCCATTTAGGCGCATTGAATTTCCTCTTCTAGAGTATGCATTCATTTGGGCATCTGAATGAGCAAGATTAATTATTCCTCTTGGAGAAAACATAACATTATAATTCAAATCCTGACTCATCTTTCTCCATAGATCCATGCCAAACTCACTGAACAAAGCATTGTCATCATGCATATAGTTTGATCTAATTATTGTAGTGTTCCTTCCAACATTGCCTCCACCTATCCATCCTTTTTCAATGATGGCTACATTTGTAATATTGTGCTCTTTAGCTAAGTAGTATGCAGTTGCTAAACCGTGACCTCCGCCACCAATAATGATTACATCATATTCCTTTTTAGGGGTTGGGTCTTTCCAGGCTACTTCCCAGTTTTGATGATCTGAGAATGCATTTTTAATTAGACTAAAAACTGAGTATTTTTGCATTTTTTAATTTTATCCAATTAAACATAAATTTTTTCTTATTTTTTATATATATATTTTTTAGATGTTTAAAATCCAACCAAAAAAGTATAGACATTTTGCACATTAAACAATTATAAATTTTAAACTAAATGTCGAAATCAGATATCCAAATAGCTCGTGAAGCAAAAATGAAACCTATCCAAGAGATTTTGGATGGCGTGGGAGTACCTGATAAAGCTGAGGCATATAGTCCAATAAGTAGGTATATAGCTAAAATCAAACTTGAATACCTAGAAAAATTTAAAGAAAAAAAGGATGGGAAATTAATATTAGTAACTGCAATTACGCCCACACCAGCAGGAGAAGGAAAGACAACAACTTCTGTAGGATTGTCAGATGGACTAAATAAAATAGGTAAAAAATCTATTGTTTGTTTAAGAGAACCAAGTCTTGGTCCCTCGTTTGGAATGAAGGGTGGAGCCGCTGGTGGTGGATATGCTCAAGTAGTTCCAATGGAACAAATAAATCTTCATTTTACTGGAGATTTTCATGCAATCACATCTGCACATAATCTTTTATCTGCATTAATAGATAACCATATATATTGGGGAAACAAATTAAACATAGATGTTAGACGAATAGTTTGGAAAAGAGTTCTCGATATGAATGATCGAGCTTTGAGATCTATAAATATAAATCTTGGAGGTGTTGCAAATGGATTTCCAAGAGAAGATGGCTTTGATATTACAGTTGCTTCAGAAATAATGGCAATCTTTTGTCTATCAAATGATTTGCATGATCTTGAAAATAGAATTGGTAAAATTACTGTTGCTTATACTAGAGATAAAAAACCAATATATGCAAAAGATTTAAACGCACATGGGCCAATGACTGTATTGTTAAAAGATGCTATTAGACCCAACGTAACACAAACTCTGGAAAACAATCCTGCAATCATTCATGGTGGACCATTTGCAAATATTGCTCATGGATGTAATTCTGTTTTGGCAACTAAAACAGCATTAAAACTTTCTGATTATGTTGTAACAGAAGCTGGATTTGGTGCTGACCT
The DNA here is from genome assembly GCA_902571975.1 of uncultured Pelagibacteraceae bacterium. Classification (GTDB taxonomy): domain Bacteria; phylum Pseudomonadota; class Alphaproteobacteria; order Pelagibacterales; family Pelagibacteraceae; genus Pelagibacter. The sequence goes on from CACGED010000012.1 coordinate 36,660, forward strand.
AGGTGCAGAAAAATTTCTAGATATTAAATGTAGAAAATCAGGATTAAAACCAAGTTGTGTTGTGATTGTTGCAACTATAAGAGCGCTAAAGATGCATGGCGGAGTTAAAAAAGATGAATTAAAAAATGAAAATGTCGATGCAGTTAAAAAGGGACTGGTTAATTTAGAAAGACATATAGAAAATATTCAAAAATTTGGATTACCTGTAACAGTAGCTATAAATCACTTTGTTTTAGATACTGATAAAGAAGTTGATGAAGTTACCAGGTTTTGTGAACAAAAAGGTATTAAAGCCTCTATATCAAAGCATTGGGAAAAAGGCGGAGAAGGTGCAATTGATTTAGCAAATGATGTGGTTGGATTATGTGAAAAAGATAGTAATTTTAAATTTTTATACGATGATAAAACATCATTGTTTAAAAAAATAGAAACAATAGCTAAGGAACTTTATAGAGCAAGCGAAGTTGTTGCAGATACTAAAATTAGAGACCAATTAAAAGCTTTTGAAGAAAGAGGTTACCAATCATTACCAATTTGTATTGCAAAAACTCAATATAGTTTTTCTACTGACCCCAATCTTAAAGGAGCACCTTCAGGTCATGTATTACCAATAAGAGAGGTAAGACTGTCATCAGGAGCGGAATTTATCGTTGTTGTATGCGGTGCAATAATGACAATGCCAGGATTACCAAAAGTGCCAGCAGCTGACTCAATTCGAATTAATGAAAAAGGTGAAACAGAAGGTTTATTTTAAAAGATAATTAAGCCAGTTTTCAAGTTCACGCATTCTAAGATCTTTATTTGTAACCTTATTTTCTTCATCAATCATTTTTACATGATTATTTATCTCTTGCTCATCAACAAAAGCATTATTATTTAAAAGACGATCTTTTCTGAAATGTATTAGGCTTATCATTTTATCGTAAGTAATTTCAGGATGATATTGAATACCCCATATATCACTCGCTGCAGA
>CACGED010000013.1 GCA_902571975.1 uncultured Pelagibacteraceae bacterium
TGATAATAAAAAAAATACTGAACCAAATCTAATCAATCCAGGTGATACAATATCATTTTACCCAATTTCTAAACAAGAGTATGAAAAAAAAATATGAATAAAAACTATTTTGAGGTATTGCGACCAGGAATCAATTCTACATTTCAAGACAATGGTAGAAATAACTTTTATCACATAGGCATACCTTTCAGTGGAGCAATGGATAATAGGAATTTTTTATTAGCAAATACCATTTCAAACAATGGAATAAATAACCCAGTGCTAGAATTTGCATATCAAGGTCCAAAATTAAAATATATAGGAGAAAATATTTCCATCAATGTTACTGGAGATGTTAATTTTAAAATTATAAGAAAAAACAAAAATTTAGAATTTAGTTGTTACGAAAATATTATTTTAGAAAATAATGATTGCTTAGATATACTGTCTACCAACCGATCAGTATATGGCTATTTATCTATTGGAGGTACATTTGAGGTAGATTATTATTTAAATAGCTGTTCTACAAATACTAAGGCTAAAATTGGCGCAAATAGTGGAGAAAAACTTGAGAAAGGACAAATAATTCAATTAAAAAATATTAAAAAAATCCTGCCAAAAAATAAAATAGAATACCTAAATTCAAAAATTGAAAATATTAGAATAATAAAAGGACCTCATTTTGATTATTTTTCAAAGGATGCAATAGATTTATTTTTTAGTAATGAATTTAATGTGACGAAATTAAGTGACCGTATGGGAATAAGACTTAAAGGACCTAAGATTAGTAATATTAAAAATACAAATATAAAGTCAGAAGGGTTAGTGAAGGGTGTTATCCAAATCACTGCAGATGGGGATCCAATAATTATGCTATCTGATCATGGAACTATAGGGGGTTACCCTAAGATTGCAGTTGTAATAAGTGCTGATTATGACAAACTAGTACAAATACCTCCAGGATCAAAAATTAAATTCAAAGAAATTAATTTAAAAGATGCAGAAACTATTTTTAAGTTGTATGAGATGGAAACTCAAAATTTGATTTCCAATATTAAATGAATTTTCTTTCAAAGATACCAGGTCCATTATTAATCTTTTTTGGCGCATTTTGTCTAAGTTTTGGTGGGTTGATTGTTAAATCATTTGAAGGATCAACTTTATGGCAAATCTTATTTTGGAGACAGGTTTTTTTTATAATTGTTGTAACTATTTTTTTAATTGTAACTTACAAAAGAGAGGTATTTAAAAAAATTTATGTATCGGGAGTTCCTGGTTTAATTGGTGGAATTATATTGGGTATTGGATTTAGCAGTTATGTCTTTGCTATGTACAATACTACAGTTGCAAATACAAATTTCATAATACAAACACAAACAATTTTCTTAGCAATATTTGGATATTTTTTTTTGAAAGAAAAAATTTCAAAAATTACTTTAGCTTCTATTATTTTAGCAATTTCTGGATTAATTTTAATGCTAGGAAATACTCTATCAAGTGGACAAATGTCTGGAAATATTGTTGCCTTCGTTATGCCTATTACCTTTGCAACTCTAATTTTAATTGTAAGAAGATATCCTCATGTGGATATGGTACCCCTACAATTAATCGCAGGAATAGTTGCAATGATAATAGGTTTTTTAGCTTCAACAAAAATTTCTATATCTTTAAATGATATGTTTTTGGCATTTTTGTCTGGGACATTTCAAATAGGACTTGGCTTTATATTAATAACAATAGGTGCGAGAAAAACTCTATCAGCTATGGTAGGCATAATAATGCTTACAGAGGCAATACTTGGCCCTCTTTGGGCTTGGCTATTTGTAAATGAAAACCCTTCATTCTACGTATTAATAGGAGGAAGCATTATAATTTTTGCAGTTTTTCTACAATTTGTCTCATCCTTTACAAAAGAAAATAAATATAATCCTCAATCATGAAATTAGCTATTATAGGCTCTGGTATATCAGGTCTAAGTGCAGCGTATAGTTTATCTAAAAAATATAAAGTTGATCTATTTGAGAAAGAAGATCATTTTGGAGGTCATTCTCATACTATTGATGTTAATGTTGGAGATAATATAGTCCCTGTAGATATAGGCTTTATTGTATTTAATAAAAAAACCTATCCAAATTTAATAAATTTTTTTCAAGAAAATGATATTGCTATAGAAGAAAGCAATATGTCATTCTCAGTATCTGTTAGAGACTCAAATATAGAATATTGTGGAAAAGGTCTTTCTGGAATTTTTTGCAATAAATCAAACTTGTTAAATATAAAATTTTTGAAGATGTTTTTTACTATAATTAGTTTTTATAGACAAAGTGAAAACCAAGACCCAATTAACGAAAATATTACTTTAGGCAGCTATTTAGACAATTTAAAATTGTCAGAATATTTTATCAAATTCCATATTATACCTATGGTATCAGCTATATGGTCAATGCCCCCTTACGAAGCAAAGCAAATGCCATTGAAATTTTTTTTTAAATTTTTTCAAAATCATGGATTATTCAAATTAAAAGATCGACCACAATGGTTCACAGTTTCCAAAAGAAGTAAAACATATGTAGATAAAATTCTAAGTAAAATCAGTGGCGAATATTATAAAAATTACAATATTAATAAAATTAAACGAATTGGATCAGGAGTTCAGGTTTATTATGGAGATAAAAATGAATATTTTACTTACGATAAAGTTGTATTGGCCACTCATGCTAATCAAGCCCTTTCTTTAATTGAAAATCCTGAGGAAATAGAAAATAAGATCTTAAGTAATTTTAAATATAAAACAAATGAGGCTATAGTCCATGAGGATATTAGTTATATGCCAAATAATAAAAGTGCTTGGTGTTCATGGAATTCCTCGATCGAGTCTGAGAATAGTGAAAAAAATTCAATTACTTATTGGTTAAACCTATTACAAAATTTGAATATAAATAAAAATATTTTTTTAACATTAAATCCTTATTTAGAAATACCTGAAGATAAAATAATCCGAAAAGTTATATTTACACACCCTTACTTTGATCAAAATGCAATCAATAGTCAGAAAGATCTTCACCTAATTCAAAATAAAAATAATATTTTATTTTGTGGTAGTTATTTTGGATATGGATTCCATGAAGATGGTATAAAATCATCAATAGATATGATTAAGTATATAAATGCTTAAAAGCTCTAAGATATATGTAGGAAAAGTAATTCACAGACGATTTAAACCTAAAAATCATTATTTTAAATATAGGGTTTTTTCATTATTGATAGACTTAGATGATCTAAATGAAATTGATAATAAAATTAAGTTATTTTCATACAATAAATTCAATATTATTAGTTTTTTTGACAAAGACCATGGGGATAGAGATGGTACATCTTTAAAAAACTGGGTAAAAAAAAAACTAGAAAATATTGGTGTCGATAATAAAGAGATTAAAATCAAATTATTCTGTTATCCAAGAATCCTAGGTTACGTATTTAATCCTCTAAGTGTTTTTTTTATATATGATAAGAACGATAAAATAATCTCTATATTTTATGAGGTTAAAAATACATTTGGTGAACAACACACATACATTTTTAAAGCTGAAGATAGTGAAACTTTAAGAAATAGTTGTGTTAAAAAATTTCATGTATCGCCCTTCATAGATATGGAGTGTAATTACAAATTTAGAGTAAATAAGCCCTCAGACAAAATATCAGTTATAATTGACCAATCTGATAATGATGGTAAACTTTTATTCGCATCCCAAGACGGTACTGCAAAAGAATTTAGTAATAAAAATCTATTCATTTCCTATATTTTTCACCCCTTGATGACATTTAAAGTTATTGTCGCAATCCACTATGAGGCATTTAAACTATGGTTAAAAGGAATAAAATTTATTAAAAAAAAAATAATCATTAAAAATAATAGTTCGGTAGAAAAAAGTGAATTTGAATAAATTATCAGACAAAATTGTCTTTAACTCACTAAAATTTATTAAACATGGAAATTTAAAAATAACAAACCATGATGGAAAAGAATATACTTTCGGAAATAGCAATGAAAGATTAAATGCTGATCTAAAAATAAATAAACCAGGGTTAACTTTTAAAATCATCAAAAATGGAAGTGTAGGTCTGGCAGAAGCATATATGGATAATTATTTTGAGACAAATAATTTAACTAATCTTATAGAGCTAGCGGCAAAAAATATAAAAATAGTTCATAAATTTTCAGGCTCTTTCGATCTTTCAATATTTAATAAAATCAAAGGTTTGTTTATTAAAAATAATAAATCTAGGAGTAAAGAAAACATTAGAAAGCATTACGATTTAGGGAATGAATTTTTCTCATTATGGCTTGATAAAACCCTAACTTATTCAAGTGCAATTTTTGACGATAGTAATGATTTGGAAAAAGCTCAGTTAAATAAATATAAAAAACTTTCGAGTCTTGTTAAGCCTAAATCAGGCGATAAGATGCTTGAGATTGGTTGTGGGTGGGGAGGATTTGCAGAATATATTGGGAAAAATTATGACGTAAAGTTAGATTGTATAACAATCTCCAAAAAACAATACGAATATTCAAAAGAAAGAATTCACAATGAAGGTTTGAATGAAAAAATAAATATACAAATGTTAGATTTTAGAGATGTTAAAAATAATTATAATTCAATAGCTTCTATTGAAATGATAGAAGCAGTAGGGCAAAGTTATTTAAAAAATTATTTTAATACTATTAAAGAAAACTTAGTTGATGGAGGAACAGCAGCTATACAATCAATTACTATAGATGACTCCATCTACGATAGATATAAAAGTAAAACTGATTTTATCCAAAAATATATTTTTCCTGGTGGTTTTTTACCTAGTAAAAATGAGTTAGTAAATCTAGCAAACCAATCTGGACTTAAGTTTGAGAATTGCAATTCTTATGGTGATCATTACTCAAATACACTAAATATTTGGAGAGAAGAGTTCTTAGAAAAATGGGAACAAATTTCATCCCAAGGCTTTGACAATACTTTTAAAAGAATGTGGAATTTTTATTTGTCTTATTGTGAAGCAGGTTTTAAATCAAAAAATATAGACTTAATCCAATTTGCTCTTCAAAAATAAATAATACTATGAAAATAAAATATTTATTATTGATAATAATCTCAGTATTGATTACAAGTTGTTCATCAAACCAAGCGATGAAACCAGAAGATTTCAAAAACCAAAAACCTAGATTAATAATAGAAGAATATTTATCTGGAAATGTAAAAGCATGGGGAATTTTACAAAATAGATCGGGTAAAGTCACAAGACAATTTTCTGCAGACCTTGATGGAAAGTGGGATGGAAAACAATTGATACTTGACGAAAAATTTGTTTGGAACGATGGAGAAATTCAAAATAGGCAATGGACAATCAATAAAATCGACGAACACAACTATGAAGGTACTGCTGGAGATGTAGTTGGAACTGCAAAAGGTTTTTCTTATGGTCCTGCATTTAAGTTTGAATATGTACTGTTAGTTCCAGTCAAAGGAAGAGAAATGAAAATAACTTTTGATGATTGGATTTTTATGCAAGATGAAAGAGTAGCAATAAATAGAGCAACAATGACTAAGTTTGGTATAAAAGTTGCCGAATTGACTGTAATGTTTGTTAAAGATTAAATTTATTTTTTTTGAAGCTTCGTCATTTTTCTTATCAAATATAAATAGATCCCATTTGGCAAAATCTTAAAAAATTTTAGTATTAAAAATAAACTTCTTGGAAAAGCTATTTCAAATGTATTTTTATTTATTAATCCATCATAAATCTGTTCAGCTGCATATTGTGTAGTTTTTAAAAATGGCATTTTAAAAGTGTTTTTATCTGTTAGTCTTGTTTTGATAAACCCAGGACTGACCAGACAAACGCGAACATCATATCTTTGAAAATCAAGATATAAACTTTCTGCTAAATTAATTAGAGCAGCTTTTGCCGGCCCATAGGCAGTTGAATTTGGTAATCCTCTGTATCCTGCAGTAGAAGATACAATGGATATGACTCCTTGCCTTTTTTCTTTGTAATATTTTTCAACAGCTTTAATACAATTTATGGTTCCAATATAATTTACATTTGTAACATCAATTATATTTTGAAGATCAAAATCCTTCTCTTTTTCAGGCTCATAAATTGCAGTAGAAAAAAAACAAATATCAACCTTATTGTATTTCTCAACAATAGTTTTAAAAACTGAATTACATGCTTCATAATCAACGATATCTAATTTCAAATAATCAATATTTTCATTATTATCTGAAATATCTTTTAAAACTTCTTCACGTCTTGATGATATGATTACCTGCCATCCTTTATTTGCAAACTTTAATGCAACTGCTTTTCCTATTCCACTGCTTCCGCCAGTTATCCAAATTACTTTTTTCATCAATTTTTCATTGTTTTATTACATAAATTTCTGTCGACATGCGACAAGAATTGAATAGTATTAATTATATTGAGAACTATATCAACACTATGTTCAAAATTATAATCGTATATGAGCTAATTTTCGTCGCGTTTTGGAATGTTCTTTACTATTCTAATTCAGGAGTAGAGAATTGGTTCCAAGAAAAAATTTTAACAGCCATGTTTGTGTTTCTATCTACAATGGCTTTAGGATTAACTTTAATTTATGTAATTTACTATAGTTTAAAGATTACTGGATTATCAAAAATTTTAAAATCTCTTAAGGATCCTAGAAAAAGCAAGACGCAGTAATTAATTACTCGAGGCACACCTTTTTGAACAATATTTAACTTTATCCCAGTTAAGTTTCCACTTTTTTCTCCATGCAAAAGGCTTATTACATACTTTGCATACTTTAGTTGGTAAGTTTTGTTTTTTCATTTAATTGTTTTCTGTTTTTTAAAAATAAGAAAAATGCAGCAATTTCATACAAATAATGAAAAATAATGAATAATGGTTTAATTGAAAAAATTTTAGATAGGATTTTATATTTTGGAATTTTTGACCAAATTATAATAAACGCTTTGGCTCCTCCAATAACTTCACCATCATTTATTACATGCAATCTTCTGAGTAACTCTTTTTGTGACTTAGATGTTATTTTTATAGCCTCATCATTATTTGTAATATCTATCCACTCCAAATCACTATTTGCAATTTTTTTATAGTGATTAATTTCCATTCTACAAATATTGCAAGAATCGTTAAAATAAACTTTAATTCCCATAAGTATTATATTTAATAAATTTATTAGCCTCTGATAATATTAATTTTTTTCTATCTACTTTCATTTTATCAAAAATTCTTACCATCATAGAGAGTCTTGGATTTTTTAAAAAAAACTTTCTATTTCTATCTATGAAACGCCAGTAAAGACCATCCATAACATTACACCAATCACCTCTTTTAAAATCCATCATCTTCATAAAATAACTTGATCCACAGATATAAGGTTTAGTTGCAAAAATTCCACCATCGCTAAATAAACCCATGCCATAAACATTTGGGACCATAACCCAATCAGATGAGTCCACAAACATCTCCATGAACCATTTATAAACTGATTTTGGTTCAACTTCGCATAAATTCATAATATTTGATAATATCATTAATCTTTCAATGTGGTGCGACCAACCAAATTTGTCAGCATTTTTAATGGCATGATCCAAAGGATCCAAACCAGTGTTACCATCATAAAATGTGTCTTTCATTTTTCGAGTATGTTTAAAGAAATTTCCACTTTCCATTTCTTTACTAAAATTTTGATATATTCCCCTCATAAACTCTCTCCAACCAATTATTTGTCTTATATAACCTTCTAAAGAATTTAGTCTCACACCTTTACTGTGATGATAAGTCATTATTTTTTGAATGATTATATCAGGCGTTATTAATCCTAGATTTAAATAAGGACTTAGAGCACTGTGAAATAAAATATTATTTTTTTGATCGACTGCATCTTCGTAATCACCAAATAGGTTTAACTTATTTTTAATGAAGAAATCTAATAATTTTAAAACATCTTTATATTCAGTTGCAAACCAAAATTTTTTTGTAACCCCAGGGTGTTTGGTAAATAAATTATCAATAATTGGTTTTAATTTTTTTGTGTGGATAGTCTCTTTAATTGAAGGAAATTTGGGTATTAAAGTATTTTTTGGTAATTTTTTTCTATTGTCTTCGTCAAAACTCCACTTACCTCCTTCTGGTGTCCCATCTTTGTTTAACAAAATATTTAATCTTTCACGCTTTTCTTTATAATACTTAGCCATAAAGGGTTTTTTTGTTTTAGTTAAATATTTTTTAAAATCTTCTCGACTATCTAAAAACATTGGAGATCTAATTATATTCCACTGAATATTTTGTTTTTTTAAAAAATTATTTATTTTTGTTTCAAAAAATTTATCCTCTATTTCGAAACTAGTTACTTCTTTTATCTTATTCATCTTCAATAATTTTTCTAATTTCGTCGTATAATCTTTTTTAAAATCAGTAGAATCAATTTTTGAATAATTTAACTTAAATTTATTTTCCTTCAATTTATCTGCATAAGATCTCATTGAAGATAAGAATAGTAGAATTTTTAATTTATGATGTCTTTCATATGTACATAATTGGTAGTCTTCTGACATAAAAAATAGGTGGTCTTTTTTGAAGCGGTCAAGATTTTTTAATGGAAATAACTGATTTCCAAGTATAAAAAATAATTTCATTAATTATTATATGTCAGAAAAATATCTAATTGTCGGTGCGACAGGTTCTATCGGATCTAATTTAGCAGAGCAATTGAACTTTTCTGGTAACAAAGTTCATTTAGTTGGCAGAGATGAGAGCCAGCTAGAAAAATTATCTGAAAAGTTAAATTCTCAATATACCGTTACAGATGTGTTAGATGATGGATTTGTAGATAAGATAAAATCAGATATTTCAGACATTAAAGGTTTAGCTTACTGTGTTGGATCAATTGACTTAAAGCCTTTGAAGATGGCAACTGAGAATGATTTTAATAAATGTATGAAACTTAATTTTTATTCTGCAGTAGACTTAATCAAAGGATATCAAGATAACCTAAAACAAAATAATGGTTCAATTGTTTTATTTTCAACAGTTGCAGCTCAAAGAGGGTTTACAAATCACTCAATAATAGCATCAACCAAAGCGGCCATTGAGGGACTCACTGTGTCATTAGCAGCTGAATTTGCTCCAAACATAAGAGTTAACAGTGTTGCTCTAAGTTTAACTAATTCTAAGATAGCTCAACCAATGTTAAAAAATACAGCCATTGCACAAGGTATAGCTAAAGCCCACCCACTCAAAAGACTAGGAGAAGGAAAAGACGGAGCAGCTTTAGCAAAATTTTTACTTACAGAAGAGAGTTCTTGGGTAACAGGTCAAATAATAGCTGTTGATGGTGGAAGATCAAAACTTTCATAAAGTGAAAAAAATAATATACGTTTTAATTCTTCTTTTATTATTTAGCTCAAAATCATATTCACAAAACTTTAAATTAGAAAAATTAGTTAACCTAGATTCACCCTGGGGTTCCTCTTTTATTAATAGTAATGAAATAATAGTTACAGAAAAAAGTGGCAAAATAAAAATTGTAAATGTTATATCTAGAGAAGTTCAAGAAATTAGTCATCAACTTAACTTTGTTGTCCATGGTCAAGGAGGTTTATTAGATATTATTCATAAAGACAATAATATTTGGATTTCATATACTGAAGATAGAGGTGAATATAAAACTAGCACTTCTATTGCAAGAGCTGAATTTAATAAGAAACAATTAAAATTTAAAAATATTTTTCAAGCAAATCCCCCAATAGACTCTGGTTATCATTTTGGATCAAGATTAGTTATCAAAGATAATTTTATATTTGCTTCTGCGGGTGAGAGAGGACAAGGTATGATTGCACAAGACGCTTCAAAGCATCCAGGTAGTATTATAAGAATTCATTTAGATGGAAGTATACCAAAAGATAATCCAAAATTTGAGGGAATGGTAGATTGGTTGCCAGAGATATATCAAATTGGAATTAGAAATCCTCAAGGGATGGCACTTTCTGAATTTGATGGAAAAGTTTATATGAGTAATCACGGTGCAAAAGGTGGAGATTGGTTTGGAGAAGTTAAAAAAGGTGAAAATTATGGATGGAAAATTTTAGGATGGGGAGGAACCAATTATTCTGGGATTCCAATTGGCCCAAAATGGAAACCTGGATTTACAAAAGCTATTCAATATTGGGTGCCCTCAATAGCAACTAGCGCAATAACTATTTATAAAGGTAAAGAATTTAATGAGTGGAATAGTCATGCCTTGATCACTTCATTAAAAGACAAATCCTTAAGAAAATTGATATTTGATGACTTATCAAATGTTAAAGAAGAGGTTATTTTTAAAAATAAAATTGGAAGAATAAGAGATATTCAGGTTCATCCGACGAATGGAAAAATTTATTTTTTAAGTCAAGATGCTTTATGGTTAATGCAAAGAAAATAGTATATATTAAAGTTTATGGATGATGTTGTCATAGTTGGTGGAGGTATAATAGGTGCTGCAACTGCCTACTTTTTATCAATGGAAGGTAGAAAAGTTAAAGTAATAGAGAGAGACCCTACATATAAGACTGCTTCATTTCCTTTATCTTTAGGTGGATTTAGAAGACAATTTTTTCAAAAAGAGAACATACTTTTAGGAAAATTTGCTAGAGAATTCATTTTTAAAATACCAGAATTATTAAAAACAAAAAAAAATCCAAATCCAACAGCAAGCATGGTTCCTAATGGATACCTTTTAATGTTTGGACCAGAACATGCAGAGGAGCAATACCGAGCATTAGAAAATCATAGAGAATGCGATGCAGGCACAAAAAATATTAAAGGTTCAGAATTAAATAAAATATTTCCTTACATTAATAACGAAGGTATAGAAACAGCAACATATACTGATAATAAAAGTGAAGGTTGGATTGATCCATTTATGTTTCATAGTGCTTTAAAAAGTAAAGCAATTGAGTTAGGTGCAGAATTTTTAAAAGGTGACATTAAAAATTTGTCTGAGATAAATGCAAAAACTATTATTTCAGCAGCAGGTTGCTGGACTAAAGAATTGTTATCAGATATTCCAGTAGAACCACAAAAGCACACTGTATTCAGAGTAAAATGTCCAAAGCATTTTCCTGATATGCCATTAACTGGAGATTTAACAACAGGAGTATATTGGAGACCAGAGGGTAAAGAATTCTTAGCAGGTTCACCTATATCTGTATTTGATGCGAAAGATTTAGAACCAGCATGGAATGATTTTGAAGAATTAGTTTGGCCTGCTCTGGCAAAAAGAGTTCCAGCCTTTGAAGAACTTAAATTAACCGGTGGTTGGGCAGGATTTTATGATTGTAATAAACTTGATAATAACGCAGTTGTAGGGAAACATCCAAAATATGAAAATGTTTATTTAGCTTCTGGTTTTACTGGAAGAGGTTTGATGCAGGCACCAGGTATTGGAAGAGCCTTAACTGAATTGATTACAACAGGTAGCTATCAATCAATAGATATCAGTGTTTTTGATGTAGAAAGAGTTTTAAAAAGTAATGCTAGACCAGAACCTTACGTTTTATAATTTTTTAATATAAACTCCTAGTATTCCGTTAAATATAGATACAGCCAATATCAATAGTTGTCCTTTAAACGAATAAAATTCAAAGGATGGATAAAAACTTATGCCAATCGAAAAAAAAAGATAAGTTATCACAAAAGGCCGATAAAATTTTTTTATCAAATTTAAAATTTTCACTTACTTTCTAGTAGCAATATAAACACCAATTGTTGCAAGTATAAACCCTGCTATATCAACATTGGATAATTTTTCTCCTAAAAATAAATAAGCCATTACAGCTGTTGTAGGGGGGACAAGAAAAAATAATGTTGAAGTTTTACTTACTGAACCTGCTTTTATTAAAAACATTAAAATTGTAAAGGCTCCAAACGACACTAGAATAATCTGATGTGTCATTCCTAATAAAAATCCTGTTGTAAAATTTATATAGGGAGTTTCAAATATTGATATTAAAATTAAATTAAAAGAACAGCCCCCAAAAGCTTGAAATCCATTATTAACTGATAAAGGTACATTGCCGCTTAGTTTTTTTTGCCACAAGGTTCCTGTAGTGATTGCAGCAAGGGCAATAAAACAAGTTAATAATCCATCTTTAGGAAACTCTTCTCCAAAATCTACTCCAAGTACTAGCAACGAGCCTACAAAACCAAACACAATACCAACCCACTGCCTCCATCCTATTACCTCTTTATAGATTGGTCCTGATAATAAATTAGTTAATATTGGTTGAAGGGTAACAATTAATGCTACAACACTTGCAGGAACTCCTACATGAAAAGCATACCAACAACCACCAAGGTATAATCCATGAAACAATACACCGGTAGTTATACTTTCTAATATATATCTAAATTTTGTAAAAATTATCTCTTTTTTAAGTAATGCGAATAAGAAGAAACCTATAGTTACAATTCCAAATCTAAAGGCAAGTGCTGCAAAAGGTGATGCATTCTGAACTATAATATCACCTGAGATGAATGCAGATGACCATAGCAATATAAATAGTAAAGGAAATGTTTTAATCATTTATTGAGGATTTTAAGTCACAAAATTTCTAAACTAAATTTTGACAAGCATTTTGCCTATATTTTTACCGTTTAATAAATCAATAAATGACTTTGGAGCATTCTCTATTCCTTCGTAGATAGTTTCTTTAAATTTTATTTTACCATCCGCCAACCATTTTGACATTTCAGTTTCAAATGGCTCTCTTTCATTATCGTGATCAAAAATAAGAAATCCTTTAATTGTGAGTCTTTTTACTAAAACATAAGCCATATTTTTTAAACCAGATCCTGGATTTGTTGCATTCATCTGTGAAATTCTTCCACAAATCACAATACGACCATATGTTTTCATTTGGAAAATAGCAGACTCTAAAAAGTCTCCACCAACATTATCAAAATAAAGATCAAAACCATCAGGACAAATTTCCTTGAAATGTAAGACAAGGTTTTCTACTTTCTTATAATTAAAAGCATGATCAACTTTTAATTCATTTTTTAACCAATCAACTTTTTCATCAGACCCTGTGCTTGCAATAACTTTACAACCAAGATTTTTTGCAATTTGGCAAACTGTAGATCCAACACTACCTCCAGCAGAAGAGACTAATATAGTTTGCCCAGATTTCAATTCTCCATGTTTGAAAAGTCCAATGTAAGCTGTATGCCCTGTCATTCCAAGTGGACCTAAGTACGACTGTATAGGCATATCAATTGGTTTTAGTTTCTTTAGTTCATCAGAACTACAAACAAATTTATCTCTCATACCAAGACTACTAAATACTAAATCTCCAACACTAAAATCTTTATCATTTGAGAGTTCTACTTTACCAATTGCATACCCTTCCATTTCCTCACCGATTTTAAATGGTGGTTTATAATTTTTTCTCTCAGTCATTCTTGCACGCATGTATGGATCAACTGATATCCATGAATTTGACACTAAAATATTTTTTTCATCATTAATTGAAATTTCTTTTGATTTTATTTCAAAATCTGTCTCTTTTGGTAAGCCGGTTGGAATATAATTTTTTAAAGATACGTATTTACTAACCACGGACATTTTAAGACCCCCAAATACTATTTAATATTGCTTCGCGTCTACATCCTTTTTTATATCTTAAGTAATTAAGAAAATTTATTTGGTAATAATCTTGATGAACAGCCTCAGCAATATAAAATTTATCAAATTTTCTTACATAAGTTACTACTTTTTTTTTGAATTTTTTCTCTATTTCCTTAATACTATTTTCTATTAAGTTTTTTTGCTTATCATTTTGATAAAATGCCACTGATCTATAACTATATCCCTTGTCACAAAATTGTCCTACAGCATCAAATGGATCAATGTTTACCCAGAATTCTTCTAAGAGTTTTTCATAGCTAACTACTTCTGGAATATATATGACTTCAATAACCTCAAAATGGCCTGTGTTTCCATATGTAACTTCTTTATAAGTTGGATTTTCTGTAGTGCCACCTGAATAGCCAGAGATAACTTTTGAGACACCAAGAATATTTTCAAAAGATTCTTCCATACACCAAAAGCATCCTCCAGCAAAATAGGCTTTTTCAAAATTTGGTGAATTAGCAAAGCTGGTTGAAGAAATTAGAAAGAAAATTATTGATAAAAGTTTTTTCATTAAAGGTAGCTATCTAGATTAATAATAGCTTACCTTTAATGTTTTGTATTTAAAACTCTATTTTTTTTGATATTTTGCCGCTTCTTCAGAACCGCCTGTAGCACTTCCTTTACTGTAAGAGTGAGCACCCATTCCTGCTAACTGTCCATCTTTGACAATTAAATATTGATCTCTCATTTCAGTACCATCAAAAAAGCACTCAAGTATTTCTCTAACACCATCAGCATATCTAGCTTGAGCAGATAGTGAAGTTCCAGAAGTATGAGGTGTCATTCCATGGTTTGGCATTGTTCTCCATACATGATCGTTTGGAGCTGGCTGAGGAAACCACACGTCTCCTGCATATCCACTTAGTTGACCACTTTCTAAAGCTTTAGCAATTGCATCTCTATTACAAATTTTACCTCTTGCAGTATTTACAATATATGCACCTTTTTTCATTTTAGATATCATTTCATCATCAAATAAATTTTCTGTTTCAGGATGAAGAGGACAGTTAATTGTAACAACATCACATACTTTAACCATAGACTCTACAGTTTCATGAAAAGTAAGATTTAACTCTTTTTCAACTGATTCAGGTAATCTATGTCTATCAAAATAATGAAGATGTACATCAAATGGTTTCATTTTTCGTAATGCATCTAAACCAATTCTTCCAGCCGCAACTGTTCCAATGTGCATTCCTTCAACATCGTAAGACCTTTGAACTGCATCAGCAATATTCCATCCACCTTCATTAACAATTCGGTGTTGGTTGTGATAATCTCTTACCATTGAAACAATCATCATTACTATGTGCTCAGCAACTGATCTTGAATTACAAAATGTTACTTCTACAACATCAATTTTATGATCCATTGCTGCCTGTAAATCTACATGGTCTGAACCAATTCCTGCTGTGATTGCAATTTTTAAATTTTTTGCTTTTTCAATTCTTTCTTTTGTTAAATAATATGGAAAGAATGGTTGAGAAATAACTATATCAGCATCAACGATATGTTTGTCAGCTTCACATCCATCTCCATCTTTACTATTTGTTACAACTAACTCATGACCATTACTCTCTAAAAATTTTCTTAATCCTAATTCACCAGATACACATCCTAATAGTTCTCCAGGCGTAAAATCTCTACCTTTTGGACTTGGTAGTGTCATCCCATCTGGATATTTTTCTAGTTTTGGAAGATCTGACAATGGGTAGTTTTTAGGCATCCCACCTTTTGGATCATCATATAATACGCAAAGTACTTTCATTTTTTCTCCTAATATTTATGTTTTAAAATCTCTCTATAGATATTTTCTTAAGAAAGTGTAGCATAAAATTAGAACATCAATCAAACGAATAGTAGTTGATTAAGGGTATTTCTTTTTAGCAACGAATTTATTCAGAATAATTCCAAAGGCTATTATTATCAAACATCCAGTTAATATTGGAGAGAACAAATAGTCAAACGATACTGAGCCCAATATGACTATAATAGGATTTCCTCCAGCTGGGGGGTGGGTTACATCTAGTAGAATCATCAATCCAACACCAAGACCTACCGCTAAAGGTATTGATATATAAATTGGCAATGGGATAAAATTATAAAATAGAATTCCAATTGTTGAAGTTACTAGATGACCAAATAATATATTTTTAGGTTTCGCAAATGGACTTTCTGGGTAACCATATAAAAGAACCATTGAGGATCCAAATGATGCAATTAAAAAAAGTCCAAAATTAGTTTTATAAGTTAATAAAGTGAGAACACCAATTGTTATAGTTGTAAAAATCAACGCTAAAAGGGATCTTATAATTTTATCTTTGTTCATTTATTGTATTACTTTTTTTAAAGCTTTTATTGGAAGCGTTAAACATTCTTTTCTTGCATAATTTTTTTTATTAAAGATTTTATTAAACTCTTTCCATTCACTTGGAAATGAAATATTTTCTTTATCATTAAACTTATCCAATAATTTCAAAAAATTTTTAATTTTATCTTTACTTTTTTTCTTAAAATTTTTTGTAGCTAAATTTGCAGATGCATTGCAATATATGCAAGATTGAGATTGATAAGAGAAATCTTTTATAACATTGTCTTTAATAATTAAAAAAATTTCAATCTCATCACCACAAATTTGACTTTTATATTTCATCGAATGAGTGCAGTTATGAATATGTTTATTGTTTTTAGTATCAGAAGCTATTTTTAAAATATTAATATCCATTAATTTGAGTATTTATTTGATTGTTATTATACAAATTTATATTTATATTTTCATACTTCTTAAATAAAAAAATAACACATGCTAAACTTAAAAAATCCTAAAGTAGCCATCCCAATCGTATTAATTGCTGGTATTTTTTGGTCATTTGGTCCATATGTTGTAAGGCACATCGATCAGCCAGAAACAGTTCCTTGGCAATATTTATTTACTAGAGGAATAGTTATTTTTCTTTTGCTTAATATGTATTTGTTCCTTGAGGAAGGAAAAGAGTTTTATAAAAATTATTTTAAAGTGGGTATATCAGGTCTAATTGGAGGTATTGGTCTTGGTACCGCAATGATAACATTTATATGGTCAATTACTAATACGACAGCAGCTATCACTTTACTTTGTCTTGCAGCAATGCCATTTATAACAGCTTTATTAGGATTTTTATTTTTAAAAGAAAAAATTTCATTAACAGTATGGATTGCGATTGTAGTTGCAGCAGCGGGTATATGTATAATGGCTTTTGACAATTCTGGTAAAAATTCATTTCCAGGGCTTATGTTTGGACTTATTTCTGCATTGGGTTTCTCAATTTTTTCTGTTTCACTTAGATGGAGAAAAGAAACACCAAAATTTACTACTGTAGCCTTTGCGGGGTTTTTCTGTTTCATATTTTCTGCTGTAATACTGATGTCGAACGATGCTAATTTTTTATCTACTGGAAAAAATGAAGCCTTATTTGCTACTCATGGAACTCTAGTATGTATGGGTTTGATTTTGTATTCAATTGGATCAAAAAATATTCCAGCAGCTGATCTAACTTTACTCTCACTTACTGAGGTAATCGGTGGAATATTCTGGGTGTGGTTACCATGGATGGGAATTAATGAAGTCCCATCTACGAATACTATTATTGGTGGATTTTTTATTTTTATGTCAATTTTTTACTATAGTCTCATCATGCAGTCTAATAGAAGATTTATTGGTTTAAACTAAAATGAATAATGAAAAAGTAATTGTCAATAGTTGGAATGAATGGGATCCATTGAAACATGTAATAGTAGGTAAAGCAGATGGTACTTGTATACCTGCCCCTGAGCCAGCATTAGATGCCAAAGTTCCAGAAGACAGCGATATGAGAGGAAAATTTGGTCCAAGAACTAAAGATACTGTAGATAAAGCAAATCAGCTTTTAGATAATTTCTCAAATATATTAAAAAAAAGAGGGATTAAAGTTGATAGACCAGACCCAATTGATTTTAATCAAAAAACATCTACACCTGATTGGCAAGCGGAGACGATGTTTGGATGCATGCCACCGAGAGATGTTTTGTTAACTGTCGGTAATGAAATTTTAGAGGCTACGATGAGTTATCGTTGCCGGTGGTTTGAATATCTATGTTACCGACCACTTTTAAAACAATATTATAATTTAGATCCAAATATGAGACACGAATCTGCTCCTAAACCAAGATTAACAGATGAGGATTACAGAGAAGACTACTTATCAGATAAAATAGGAATTCAAAAAAGACTGGAATGGACAGAAAATAAATATTTTGTAACCACTGAAGAGGAGCCGTTATTTGACGCTGCTGACGTTCTAAGATTTGGTAAAGATTTAGTAGTACAACATGGTTTTACGACAAATTTAAAAGGAATTGATTGGTTAAAAAGACATTATAAAGATCACAGGGTTCATGCTGTTAATTTTCCAGGCGACCCTTATCCAATTCATATAGATGCAACTTTTACACCTATCAAAGAGGGTTTAATAATTAATAATCCTCAAAGAAGGCTTCCTAAAGAGCAAAGAAAATTATTTGAAAATAACGGTTGGGAAATTATTGATAGCGCTCAACCTGCACACAATGAACCTCCGCCATTATGTTACTCTTCAACATGGTTATCAATGAATGTTTTAGTTTTAGATCCTAAAACTGTATGTGTAGAAAAAAGTGAAGTATACCAAGCAGAACAACTAGATAAATTAGGCATGGAGGTTGTTCCTGTTGAGCTTAGAGACGCTTATGCATTTGGAGGTGGTTTACATTGTTGTACAGCAGATGTTTATAGAGAAGGTGAATTAAAAGATTATTTTCCACAGCAATAATTGTGACTCAGATAAAAACAAAAAGAGAAAGAGTAAAATTTGCTTCAGATAACGTTACAGGTGCATGTCCAGAAGTCTTAAATGCACTTCTTAAAGCTAATGAGGATGACAAAACTCCATATGGTAATGACGAGCTGTCGAAAAACTTACAAAACAAATTTTCAGAAATATTTGAAAAAGAAGTTATAGTATTTCCAACAGCATCAGGAACAGCAGCTAATGCTTTAGCTTTATCAACGATGACTCCTTCTTTTGGAAATATTTATTGCCATAGACTTTCCCATATAAATGTAGATGAATGTGGAGCTCCCGAATTTTATACTGGAGGTGCAAAGTTGGTAAATCTAGATGGTAATAATGGAAAAATTATAGCTGAAGAACTAGATAATAATATCTCTGGAAAAGGTGTGGTACATCATACTCAACCTTCATCAGTAAGTATTACCCAATTATGTGAAACAGGTGTTGCTTACAATTTAGATGAAATAAAAGAAATATCAGAGGTTACTCATAAACATGATCTAAATATTCATATGGATGGGGCAAGATTTGCAAATGCATTAGTTTCATTAAACTGTACTCCAGCAGAAATGACATGGAAGTCTGGAATTGATGTACTATCATTTGGAGCAACTAAAAATGGATGCCTAGCAGCAGAAGCCATTATTTTTTTTAAACCAGAGTTAGTTGGAAATTTAGCTTTTTTAATGAAAAGAGCAGGTCATTTACTTTCAAAGATGCGTTTCGTATCAGCTCAATTAGATGCTTATATTTCGGATGAAGTTTGGTTAAAAAATGCAAAACATGCAAACGCTATGGGGAAAAAACTAAGCCAAGGCTTGCTGAAACACAAAAATATTGAATTAGCTTACCCAACAGATGCAAATGAGGTTTTTGTTAAAATACCAAAAAATATAATTGATCAATTTAATTCAAATGGTTACAAAATTAATGATGATGAGTGGGAAGATAAAGCTGTTAGATTAGTTGCTGCCTGGAATACTCATCCAGATGATGTAGAAACGTTTTTAAATATAATTAAATCTTAATCTAGCTAGGATTTTCTTTAAGGAAATTTATATAATTTACTATTTCATCAAATTTTTCATCCTCAATATCTTTGTAACTTGCGTTGAATTTACTCTTTACGCAAATTGCTACATGAGCATAAGGATTTCTGCCTTTAGGATGATTAGGATGGTCTGGAAGTTGTCCTTGTAAATAATCGCCAGCTTCCTGAATAATTTTCCAGAGTTTCTGCGCTTTTTCTGGCGACATAGCTACTCAAAACTTGATTTATCTTTTTTGTATCTAGTTTGTATCTAGTTACATTATTTTCTCAAGTTTCCAAGCTTCATCTTTAGCATTAAACTTTTCGTTCCAGTCTTTAGATCTTTGATCTTCAAATAAGGCATAAAATTTTTCTTCATCAGTAACATTTGCAATAAAAATCATTTTACCTTCACGAATGTGTGCCCATTCAAATGATGACGTGCATTTTGCAAGATCATCTTTAAACATACTGTATAATTCATCTGCATCTTTTTTAGTTCCTTGATATGTTGTTGTTCCAACAAAGTTCATAGTTTTTCCTTTCTAAAATTAATTAAGCTAATATAGGCTCAACAAATTTCCAATCAATAAAATTTTTCAACAAATTTATCTCAACTTGTTCAGGTTTCGGGACTAGTTTTTCCATAAAGTCCTACAACACAGAACAATAATCATTAAAAATTTTTTAATTTATTAATCAACTGGTTTGTTCTTATTTATATCTACTTCATCATAGGATTTACCAAATCTCACTTCATCAAATAGCATTACAGTTGTAGGAATTTTATTTTCCCATTTATATTTAAAAGGTTTTATTATATTTTTTTGACCACTTGGTTGAGTCATGGTCTTCATTCCCTTTGGTTTATTTTTATTTATTTGAGATAAGTAATCACCAACTCTAAATTTATAAATACCATATCTCATATTAATTTGTTGTTTGTTACTGCTCCATCCATGGCTTTTAGACTCTTTAATATGTTTACTTTTTACAAATGGAATATAATGGGTGCACTCATTAATCTGATCTCCATTCCACCATAGCTCAAAATATTTTTCACCTTTAATTCTTTCTCTACTATAATTAGTTTTAACTATAAAATCATTCCAACTACCTTTTTCAAAAGAGAAACCATGGCATCTTTTATAGTGACCTAACCTCACTTGAAAGCCTGAACCCTGTGTAGAAACCATCCATAATGGCATATCTACACCTTTCATTTTAGCTTGAAACAAAGACATCTTTGATGCTACGAAATCATATCCAAAATCTTCGGGTATATAGATACTCAAAGCATAAAATACTGGTTCTTTAAATTTTTTACTTGAGTAATGAAGTTTTTTTAAATGTCTTTCTGTTCTTTGAGCACCCCATTTACAATCTTGTTTTTTTACATTCACCATGTCTAATTTCAAACTTTTGAGCTGATTTACCAGCACGAACATTCTTATCGACTATTTCAAAATGCTCTTTGATATCCATGTGATGCCACTTAGTTTTTTTAATTGTAACAGGCTCTGTATAACCTAAACTACAAACAAATAAACTTAGTATCACGATCTCTAAAAGTTTTTTCATAATTCAAGATTATCAAATCCTGAACCATGAGTCTATTTGCTTTAAAAATGACTATTTGATTTATCTCTTTTGTATCTAGTTTGTAATGTAGTTTTTTAATTAAATTAATGAATCTTTTAGCGATTTATTTCAAACTAACTTTTTAATATTCGCATAAGTACTGTAGTTTAATGTAGCTTAATGTGGAATAATGTGTCCCTCTATTCCCGTAAATAATCGCCAGCTTACTGAATAATTTTGCAGAGTTTATTAGCATTTTCTTTGTTCAAGTTTTATTATTAATTTATTTTATTACTAGTATTGACCTTAATCTATATTTTAGCAAAATATAAAAAAACAAAAAATTTAAATATATACCACTTGTATATCTAAATCTTTCTTGTTCTTGATTATTAATTAGTGTGCCGACACTTAATATATATAAGTGCATCATAAAAATACATATGGAAGCTTTTTTGAAACTTTTTTTGTCCTCAATTCTAAAAAAATAATTTAATAAAATTAAATAATAAATCATAAAAAATAAATTTATAAATATTTTTTTAATTTTCCATAAAAAATCGTTTTTTTTCAAATTTTTAAATATATCAAAATAATCATTGAATTTAATTGGAGGTTGAAAATACTCAAAAGAAAAACGATTATGAGATGCTAATAAAACTCTAAACCTATATAATAAATAGTTAGAAAAATTATTTTGAATTTCATCAATAGAATATTTCAAGCAGTATTTACTTTTATCTAAGGCCTGTAAAGAATTTTGAACGTGGTTTTCAATTAGTAAGATAGGATGTTTAGGTTTTTTGTTACCTACATAAACTTGACTTAAATTACTATAATTACATTGTCTCTCTAAATCTTTATTCCAAAAAACTAAAACTGACATATTTTTTCCCAAACCACTACCATTTGCAAATAAATCAAATTCAATTTTATTTTTTATTGAAGGTGATAGAGAAATTAAAAAAAAAATAATTGATATTATTAATGATTTAATACTAAATTTTTTTTTTGAGTATGTAATTAAACAAAATACAAATAAAATAAATATCGGATGAAATAAAGGCCAAGTAAGTGTTAAAATTAATAACAAAGAAAATAATGTATATTCATACTTCCTTTTATTAGTTTCAAATAATAAATAAAAATTAAAGAATAATAAAAAAAATATAAAACATGAAAAATGGTTATATAGAGGAAAATTTTCGTAGAATATTAGCGATGGATTAAAAATTATTAATGATAATCCAGCGATAAAAATCTTTTTATCTAAATTTAATTTTATACTTAAATTATATATTATATACATCATTCCAATTGAAAAAAGCCAGTGCATATAGACTAATATGTGTTTGGCAAAAACGTACTGTGGGCCTAAAATTTTAACGATTGATCCTATAAAAGTATTCCAAAATGGGGGCTGATAATGAAAATAATAAATTGATCCTAAAAAGTCTTCTCTTAGAATATTTAAGTTTACAATTTGATAAAAATTATCAAAATCTTTTGATAGAATTCCTTTTTGTTGAAGAAAAAGTCTTATCAATAGGAATAATAAAATCGATAAGTAAAAAAAGTTCCTATTACTTATATCAAATATCCTCATATAGTTAATAATTTAATTAATCTCTAAAGTTTATAAATTCAATTGGAAGCCCTATATCTATAGCTTCTATTGCAGATATTGCTTCCTGAAGGTCATCTCTTTTTTTTCCTTGCGCTCTTAATTCTTCGCCTTGAATTTTAATTTGGATTTTAAGTTTAAGTTTTTTTATATCAGCAATAATCTTCTTAGCATTTTCTTGGCTAATACCCTCTGCTAATTCACATACTTGCCTGATAGTTCCACCAGCTGCACCTTCTGAATTTTTTATAATTATTATTCTTGGATCTACTTTTCTTCTTATAAGATGAACTTGCAGCAATTCATTTACTTGTTTTAATTTTAATTCATCTGGCGCTATAGTAGTTATTATTTTATCTTTTCTCTCAATTGAAATATTAAGTCCCTTAAAATCATATCGGTTAGCAATTTCTCTTAAACAATTTGCAAGAGCATTGTCAAATTCTTGATAATTTATTTTACTTATTACATCAAATGAAGGCATAATTTTAATATTCTATATAATATTACATTTTTTTATGAGAACAACCTTCTTTAATCATTGTTATAATTTTTAAAATTTTAGTATATTTTAATTTTAAATGTACAAAGGGAAAATTAAAATTCATATAAGAAATAATCACTGGAAAAAAGGTTCTTTGCCTTGTGATTTAGAAGGTGAAAAAAATAGTAGTGTTCCAAAAGAATTATTTGTGAATTTTCTCAATAAATATTCAGATATAAAAGATAAGATTTCATACATAGTTGATTGGGATGATGATAATTGGAAATCTTCAATGAAAGATGCAGATATTTTGCTTACATGGAATTTTCCTACAAATAATCTAATTAAAATTGCACCAAATTTAAAATGGATACATATTGTGTCAGCGGGTGTTAATCATCTTTATCCATTTAATTGGCTTAAAAAAGATTTAATTTTAACGAATAGTAGTGGAATACATTCTAAAAAAGCAGGTGAATTTGGATTAATGAGTATTTTGATGCTTCAAAATCATATGACAAGAATAATTACTAATCAAAAAAAAAAAGAGTTTGTAACTTTATTAAGTAACCCAATTGATAGTAAAAAAGTTGTAGTGGTAGGCACTGGATCATTAGGTGGGTCAATGATTAAACATATCAGCCCATTAGGAGCAAAAGTTATAGGAGTTAATAGAAGGGGTAGAGCAGTTGAAGGTTGTTCAAAAGTTATAACATTTAATAGGATTGATGAAGTCATGCCTGAGGCTGATTTTCTTTATTTAGCTGTTCCAGAAACAAACGAAACAAAAGGGTTAATAAATAAGAAAAGATTAGATGTTCTTAAAGCTACGTGTGGAATTGTTAATATTGGTCGCCAATCTGTGATGGATTATGAGCATCTAAGAAAAAAACTAAAAAAAAATGAAATTGCTGGAGCTATTTTAGATGTTTTTTCAGAAGAGCCCATAAACAGAAATTCTAAATTTTGGGATACGCCAAATTTAATAATTACACCTCATATATCTTCAGATAGCAAAGGAAATTATATTGAAATGGTTTTAGAAAAGTTTTTTCAGAATTTAATACTATTTATTGATAAAAAAGATTTACATAATCAAGTCGATCCTAAATTAGGTTATTGATTATTTTGGTACCCAGGAACTGTACAAAGGATTGTCATTAGTAATTGGAAGTTTGATACTTTTATTTTGTCTTGATGAACTGTAAACAGCGGTTACAAATTCTAAAGATTTTCTAGCATCCAATAAAGTTACTTCATCACTAACTTTTCCATCAAGTTTGTTGGCTATTTCATCAAACATTCCTGCATACCATGATTTAGGTTTTTCGACTTTTGACAATACTTCATCAATTTGACTTTGTGTAATAGTAGCTCTAGGTAAAAATATCCATTCATCGTCAGCTGGATTATAAGGCTTATCTGGAGATGCTCCCGACTCTACAGTCAGTCCATCAAAACAGAATTTTAGTCTACTGGTATCATTTGCTGCACCAAGGGTTATTGAGCTAGTGACCAATGTTCCATCTTCCATTTCAATTGATAAAGATGCACAATCTTCAACTTCAATATCATTTACTCTCGTTGTTAATTTTGCAAATACATTTGAAACTGGTCCTAGTATCATACTCACTAGGTCATGAATATGTATAGAATGACTTAATATTGCCCCACCTTGTTCACCATCCCAAGTACCTCTCCAAGGTTTTGAATAATAATCTTTTCCTCTATTCCAATGAGTCTCCAATGAGGCGATTAAAGGTTTTCCAGCAAGTCCTGACTTTATTAGTGCCTTAAATTTAGAAAACCCTAATCCATACCTATATTGGAATACAGGAAAAATTATCTTTCCTGTTTCTTTACTAATATTTTCTAGCTCATCAATTTCTTTAAGACTTGAAACCAATGGTTTTTCGCAAATTATATGCTTTCCAGCTTCAAGAGATTTTTTGCACGCAGAAAAATGTAAATGGGGTGGAAGACAAATATCAATTATATCAATTTCCTTTACTTTTAATACATCATCAAAGTTTAATGACATTTTAGTATCATTATTTGAAGCCAATATTTTATCTATTGCATCTCTAGTTAAACCACACAATGTATGAACATTAAATCGGTCTGATACTTTTTGAAAATCTTCAAAATGTTTAGCTCCTATATTAGTTCCTATTATTGCTACCTGATATTTTTTCATTTTTTTTCAGCTAATTCTTGAGCTTTAATTGCTAATTCCATTGATAAGAAAGTCAGTTCTTGCGAACAAGCAGTATCAGTTCTATTTAAAACATCTTTAATTAAGTTAGCAAAGTAGGGGAGTTTTACATTTGAACAGTCAATATGTTTAACCTCATCATTATTTGCCAAAAATAGTTGATTCCCTCTTTCAGATTTTGCTAAATCTGTGTATTTTCTAATTTCAATAAAACCTTTATCACCCAGGATAAATAACCTTCCATCTCCCCAAGTGGGAAGCGCATCAGGAGTAAACCAATCTAAACGAACATATCCATGACCACCATTTCCAGTAAGATTAATTTCACCGAAATCTTGAAAACCAGCAAACTCTTTCCTAGTCGTATTTTCAACTAACGCATGATTTATTTTAGCTTCATTTGAATTTGTAAATACTAAAAATTGATGAATTTGATGTGAGCCTATATCTGTTATTATTCCACCATAACTATCACGATCATAAAACCAATCTGGTCTCTCATAATTACCTTGTCTGTGGGGACCAGTACCAATTGTTTGTTTAACTTTACCGATTTTACCTTCAGCGACTAGCTCTTCAGCTTTTGTAACAGCGGCTACATGAAATCTTTCTGAAAAATTAATTGACCAAATTTTTCCTGTCTCCTTAATTGTTTGTTTTAGATTATTAAGTTGCTCAAGTGTTGTACATCCTGGTTTATCAACCATAACATCTTTTCCAACTTTCATTGCGCCTATAGATAGATTTGCCCTATCTTTAGGAATGGATGAAATTAAAATCATATCAATTGTATCATCATTTAAAATATCACTTTTATTATCTACTCTTTTAATTTGAGGATATTTTTTATTAAATTCATCTAAAGTTAACGGAGAACCTTGTGTCCAAAAATAATTACAACTACATCCTTCTTTAAGCATCTCATCAAGCATGTCGAAGATATGACCATGATCAATACCCAATACTCCAAGATTTATAGTTTTAGTCATAAACTATTTTAGCAGATTAAAAATTTAAAATAAGATTTTAATTATTGGGAAGAGTTATTCTCTACAATAGCTGTTTCTTCAGTTCCTACTGGCTTTATCGGGTCTTCAATAGGTTCTGTTGCTGGATTAAGTTCTAAGCCAATAGGTGTAATTGTTGTAGGAAGTGGTGTGAATTGAGAGTCAGGGTTTTCAACAACCTCTCTAACTTTCATTCTGTAAACTCCATATGCTCCTATTAAACAGTGAAATATAATTAGAAATATAAAATAACCATTCTCTCCAATTAAATCCATAAACATAGAACATAAAAAAGGTCCACTAATTGCCCCCATTCCAAAGGTAAATTGTAAACCAGCACCTGCAGCTACAAATTTTTCTTTAGCTATAAAATCATTAGTGTGAGCAAATATTAATGCAAACATTGGAAGACTAAAGAAAGCATACAAACCTGTAAAAATATAAAACCAAAACTTTGAGCTCGCTAAACCATCAGGTAAATGCATAGTACCCACTGAAAAAATTGCACATAACGCAAAGAAAGCCGAAGCAAAAGTAGAATATACTGTGACTGTTCTTCTGTCATAAATGTCTGATAGCTTACCAATCGGCCATTGTGAAACAGCACCAGAAATAGCAATTAAAAATGTTACAAAAGAAATTTCAAAAATACTAAAATTCATTGACGCTGCATAAACAGCAATTAAAGCAAACATTGCAGAGTGACAAATTCCACATAAAAGTGCACTTACCATTCCAAAAGGAGATGCTTCATATAGTTCTTTAATTTTCATTCCTATAATCTTTTTAAACTTTGGTGGTTTTTTCTTAGTTAATAATATTGGAACAAGTGACAGGGACATGAATAAAGAAACAAGTATAAATGGCTGAAAATTTTCTGGCTTACTGAAGTTTAAAAAAAACATTCCAATCGCCATAGATCCGTAAAGAACAATCATATAAATTGATAAAACACTTCCTCTGTTTTTATTGCTTGCTCGGTCGTTTAGCCAGCTTTCTGCAATAGTATATAAACATACCATTGAGAAACCTGAAGCGATTCTTAATAGAAACCAAGTAAATGGATTGACAATTATAGAGTGTACTAAAACAACGATAGAAGCAATTGATGCAAAAGCGGCAAATACTCTTATATGACCAACTCTTGAAACTAAAATCGGAACAGTTTTTGCTCCTATAAAATAGCCTACAAAATAACCTGACAACATAAACCCAGTTGCTGTTAAGCTGAAACTTTCATGAACAGCCCTTACTCCAAGTAAAGAAACTTGAAAGCCATGAGCTATCATAATTAGACCCATACCTGTGAATAATGCCCAGGAATTTTTAAGTATCTTTTCCATAAATGCGCTATCTATGGATGATTTGATAGTAAATCAAGAAATTAATTAATAAATTTTTCAGGCTCTCTTAATTTAATAAATGAGTGGATGCCTAAAGTGATTATGATCACGGCACCTCCAATGATCGTCTCCAAAGTTGGTTGCTCTTTAACAACTAACCAAACCCAAATTGGACCTATTATTGTTTCTAATAAGAAAAATAGATTTACTTCTTCTGCTGGTATGAATCTTGGTGCGATCGTTACCAAAACAAAAGGTAGGGCTACACAAATAATGCACATTATCGGTATGTAAATTTGATCAGTTCCAATTAAATTAAAGTTTTCAACAAAAAAGAAAGCAAATACTGCCACTCCTAATTTACCCATTACAGCAGAAGGCAAAAGATCTCTGTCTTTAGCATATCGAATAAGAACTGCATTTACAGCCAATCCAGCAGCGGTAACAAATCCCATTATATTCCCAAAAAGATTACCAACTTGAAGTGAGTCATAAAAAATAAATAAAGCTGCTAAAAATGTGATAAAAATGGCAATCCAAGTCCCTTTACTAGGCATTTCTTTTAAGAATATTGCCCCAAGTATTGCAGAAAGCATTGGGGCTAAAGCAATCATAATCAACGTATTGGCTACGTTAGTATTTTGAATAGAGACAATGAAAGTGATGTTACAAATAGAAAAGCTAATTGCGTAAAATATACCAACTGTACCAACTTTTAAAAAGGCATTAATAAAATTCTGCCTATAAAATAATAGTAGTCCAAATAAGACTATAAAGAAAGGTATGGCTCCTCTATAAAAAAGCATTCCCCATGTTTCTATGTCTGAAAGCCTGATAAGTAATGAGTCTGGTGTAATGAACATTACAGCTACGAAGGCTAGTAATGAACCTTTCTTTTGATCTGATAATTTATTCAAGCTTTTAAACCTTTCCAAAATATCTTTGCAAGATTGATTTTAGAAAGGTCATAGTATGTTTTTAATCCAGTAGGAGATGTAACATTAATATCTCCATTTAGTTTATGATCTATGAAGTCAATTCCAGCAAAATAAATATTATCATTCTTTAATTTTTTTCCAATAATTTTTGAAATTTTTAATTCTTGTTTTGTAAGTTTAGTAAGCTTAGGTACAGCACCCTTACTCATATTACTCAAATATGAACCTTTTTTAGGAACTCTTGAAATTGCACCACACACTTTACCATTAATAATAAAAACTCTTTTATCTCCTTTAGAAATATTTTTTAAAAATTTTTGAAACATGGTATGGCCATTTTTATTTAAAAAATTTGTAATAAGTTTTTTATTAAACTTATTTTTAATGAGATGAATTTGATTACCTCCATATCCGTTAATAGGTTTCATAATCATACTTTTATTTTGTTTATAAAAATTCTTAACTTCTACGATATTATTTGAAAATAAAGTATTAGGCATAAATTTGATAAAATGTTTTGAATACAATTTTTCTGATACATTTCTGATAGCAGTTGGATTATTTATTACCTTTACTTTTTTTAAGCTATCTAAAATAAGAGTAGTTATTAAATATTCTGAATTAAACGGTGGATCCTGCCTAATTAAAATAAATTTAAGATTTTCAACGTCAATTTTTTGTTTTTTATAAATTTTATAAAATTTTTTTCTTTCATAAGTAAATTTTACAAATACTCCATTTGCATATGTTTTATTTTTGATGATGGATAAGTTTGAGGGAGTATAATAAAATATTTTATATCCTAGTTTCTGAGCTTCATGAGCTAAAAATATTGATGTATCAGAAGATATATTAATTTTATCTAATTTATCGCCTTGTATGCCTATTATTTTATTTGTCATATAAATCTTCTAAATTTTGAAATTTAGAGAATTTATTTATAACATGACTGGCCACTGTTTCTTTATTATTGATAATCTTATTTAGATGTTCCAAGTATTTAGTTTCGTTTGTACCGCTTTTTCCAATAAAATCTCTCTTTTCTAAGCCTTTTTCAGCAATTTTTAACAAGTTAGATATCCAATAAATCATATCTTTACCCATTAAATTTGTATCAAGTCCTTTCATTGGTGCATCTTTATACGCATTCAATAAATCTTTCTTTTCCCATTTTGAAATAAATTCTAATGCTTCGTCTAAATTACCGTATAAAAGACCAGTAAAAAAAGCAGGGCCAGCACAGATACAGTCCCAACCACAAGTATCCATAGATCTTAATTCGATATATTGTTTTAATCTATTCTCTGTAAATATAGTACTTAAATGCAATCCAAGATCGTCATTACTTGGTAAAGATTTATTTATTTCTTGAATATTACCATTCATATAATCAGAAAATTTATAATTTTTTCCAGATAAATATTTATCATCTTTTTTTATAAACAGTATTGGATAATCCATTACAAAATCAGCATATTTTTCAAAATCAACATTTTCTAAAAAAATTTCTGGAAGACCACCTCTCGATGTTTCTTGCCATACTTTTGATCGATATGATAAATATTTACTGTCTTTTTTCTCAACAATTGATGAGTTTGCAAAAAGCGCAATACTTAATGGAACTAAACTATTAGCTAATTTAAATTTTTTTATAAAATCATTTTCAGAGGTGTAGTCTAGATTTAACTGTGTCCCAGATGTTCTATACATCATATCTAAACTGAGCGACCCACCTTTAGGCATATCCTTTGTCATTACTTCATATCTTTTTTTAGGATTATTTGGAATTTCAGACAACTTAGATATTGGATCAAATCCAGCACTTACTATTTTTAAATCTAATTTTTCAACAACTTGTTTAAGTTCAAACAAATAATTATTAGCTTCAGAGCAAACTTCATGAATATTATTTAATTGAGCACCTGCAAGTTCAATTTGATTACCTGGTTCTAAAGTTATACTCTTATTATCTTTATTTAACGCTATAACATTCTCACCTTCATATAATGGTTTCCAACCAAATTCATATAAAATTTTGAAAATCTCTTTAATTGTAGAATAATTAATTCTTTTGTTATTCTTCTTATAGAAAAGGAACTTTTCGTGTTCAACGCCTATTTTAGAATTTATAAGCTCCTTAATTCCTAATTTAAAATGATCTATTATATTATCTTTATTCATATTAATGATTTAATCACTCTTACTTAAATATTCAACAGCTTCGCTTATGCTTGTTAATTTGTTAGAACAAGTTTGGTTTTTACATATAATAACACTAGGTTTTGTATCATTATTTAATTGGTAAACAAATGTTGCAACTCCTAGATATTTTTTTTGTAAATAAAGCTGCATTTCCTTAATAGATTGAGATGTTCCATGGAATGTGAATGATAAGCTATTATCGCATATATCAAGGGTTTTAA
The DNA here is from genome assembly GCA_902571975.1 of uncultured Pelagibacteraceae bacterium. Lineage (GTDB taxonomy): Bacteria > Pseudomonadota > Alphaproteobacteria > Pelagibacterales > Pelagibacteraceae > Pelagibacter. The sequence continues at coordinate 31,210 of CACGED010000013.1, forward strand.
TAAAGCTAAACATCTGTGAATAATAAGAGTTTAAAACTTGGTGGAATGATTTTTTAAGCACTTCATTTCTTTCAGACCATATTTTATCATTTGTAATCGAATATAATTTGTTTGAAATTAATAGATAAACACTATTACCATTTGGAATGTTGCTATCATTTAAGTCTAGTGGACTCGCAAATAAATCGTTATCTTTAATAATATTTTTCTGGAACAATTGAGTATCTTTATTAAAGAATAATTCCCAAGTATCATTCATTATTTTTATTGATTTTTCTAGAGCTTTTATATCAGCATTAACTTCATAAAGTGTTATCATTAGCAGAGCATAATATACATAGTCTTCAAGAAAAGTTTCTATTTCTCTATTTTCATAACAATGAATAATTTTTTGATTTAATTTTTGATTTAGTATTTCGATTGTTTCTACTGTCTTAATTTTCAAATTTTCGTCATCTAAATTTACTGAAGTTTTGAGAAGAACTTGTAGCATATATGCATTTAAATCAGTTTGCGATTTATCGTCAAAAAATGGTTTTATTCTTTTTCGTCTAACATCAAGTAATTTATTTTTTATTCGATCTAAGTTATTTTTATCCTCATCAGGTACTAGATTTTTTTCCACCAAAATGTTATTACCTTCAAAATTACCACTCTCTGAAATTTCATACTTATTTTCTAAATATTTAATATCATCCTTTAAAAGATCTTTTAATTCTTCGTATGACCAAACATAATATTTTCCTTCAATACCCTCGCTATCAGCATCATATGCAGAACCGTACAACCCTTCAGCATTTTTGAATTCGTTATTAAAGTATTGAATTGTTTGTAAAAGTTTATTTTTAAAATAATCATTTTTTGTATTTTGATAAAATTTAGTTAATAGATCGATGAATTGGACATTGTCATAAAGCATTTTTTCAAAGTGTGGAATTATCCATTTTTCATCTACAGCATATCTTGAAATTCCTCCCTCCAGTTGGTCATAGATACCCTTCGTACAAAGATTATTAAGTAAAATTTCAACAGGTTTAAAATAATTTTTATTTTTAGTTTTTAAATAAAAGTAAAACATTGCATCAAATAAATAAAACTGGGGGAATTTTGGAGCTCCTTTAAAACTTCCATTATTTTCATCTAAATAATTAATAATTTTTCCTACAAATGGCTCCAATGGTTGATTTAAGACTGCAGATCTTTGATTTATTTTTGAGAATATTTCTTTAATTTGTGGTGCTTGAGCTAGAATTTTCTCTCTGTTTTCATTGTACACGTTATGCACGTTATTTAAGACTTTTTTAAAGTCAGGTCTTCCTTGAATTTCCTTCGGTGGAAAGTAAGTGCCACCAGTAAAAGGCACACCATTTTCGTCTAAAAACATTGATAATGGCCATCCACCTTGAGCTCCAGTTAGTATTGATAAGCTTTTTTGAAAGACATAATCCAAATCTGGTCTTTCTTCTCTATCAACTTTAATATTAACAAACTTTTCGTTCATTAGTTTTGCAGTTTCTTTATTTTCAAAACTCTCATGAGCCATAACATGACACCAGTGGCAGCTTGCATAACCGACACTTAAAAATATAGGTTTTTTTTCTTTTTTTGCTTTATCTAAGGTTTCTTTATTCCAAGGAAACCAATCAACTGGATTATCTTTGTGTTGTTGAAGATAAGGACTTTTTTCGTTTTTTAAAATATTAGACAATTTAATGATGGTAGTAAGGTTTTCTAGAAAAAATATTCCTTACCATTGGTTCAAATTCTTTTAAAGTCATTGATTTATAATTTGGATCAAATGAAGATTGGTCATACTTTTCACAAAAATCTATTGTTGCTTGATAATGTTCTGCATTTTTATATTTTTCTCTTGCATTTTTGTCTCCACCTAAATGTTCTGCAGAATAATAAGTTTGAAATAGACCGTGATGTAAAATAATCCAATAAGTTTTTTCTGAAACATAAGGTTTAATTACTGATGCTGCATATTGAGAATGATTCATAGGAGCCAATTCATCTCCAAGATCATGTAATAATGTGGCTACGACCATTTCTTCGTTTTCACCATTTTTATATGCTCTTGTTGCCGCTTGTAATGAATGTTCTAATCTTGTTATCTGATAGCCTTCAAGTGTAGTAGTTTGTGAAGCTAAATAATCTAAAATTCTATCTGCGGTTTTTCTTTCATATTGGCTTTCTAATTTTTCCAAAAGTTTATAGTCATCTCTAGTTCCGTTCTTCATTTCTGTAAAACTTACTTTTTTCATTTTAATTGTTCGATGCAGTACTTAATAATGACAATTGTGTCACTTTATCTTCACCAAGCTCATCAATTATCTTCACAGGATACTCACCTGTAAAGTGGTGATCTGTTAATTGAGGGTAATTTTCATTTCTTTTTTCAAATCCCATTCCTAAATATAAACCATTTAAACTTAAGAATTTTAATGATTTTGCTTTTATAAATTCACATATTTCAGCTGCAGATTTGTTAGCTGCTAAAAGCTCTTTTTTTGTTGGTGTATCAACTCCATAAAAATCGGGAAACTTAATTTCGGGACTTGCTATTCTCACGTGAACTTCTTTTGCTCCAGAGTCGTATAACATTTTTACTATTTTTGACGATGTAGTACCTCTTACTAGTGAGTCATCAACCAAAATAATCCTCTTATTTTTTATTACTGAGATATTTGGATTCAATTTTAGCTTAACTCCCAAACTTCTAATTTGTTGAGAGGGTTCAATAAAAGTCCTGCCAACATAATGGTTTCGAATTAAACCTAGGTCGAATTTTAGACCTTTTTCTTCAGCATATCCTAATGCTGCAGCGTTTCCAGAGTCTGGAACAGGTACAACTAAGTCAGACTCTAGTTTATCTTCTTTTGCTAATTGTGAGCCAAAGTTTTTTCTATATTCATATGCAGTTTTACCGTTTAAAATACTATCTGGCCTAGAGAAATAAATATATTCAAATACACAAGGTCTAATTTTTTTTGGTGGAAATGGTTTAATACTTTTTAATTCATCATTTTCGATATAAACGATTTCTCCATTTTCAACTTCTCTTACAAATTTTGCTCCAATAATATCAAAGGCACAAGTTTCAGAGGCAAATACATATGAGTTTTTTAATTTACCTATAACTAACGGTCTAATTCCGTATGGATCTCTTACACCTATTAGAGTATTTTGTGTCATCATTACGAGTGCGTAGCCACCTTGTATTTGAAATATAGCGTCTATGATTTTATCAATTGTCTTTCCTCTTTTTGACTTAGCAATTAATTGAACAATAGTTTCAGTATCAGATGTTGTATAAAATATTGCTCCATCCTGTACTAGTTTATTTCTTAATGTAATAGCATTTGTAAGATTACCATTATGTGCAACACCAATACCACCTGCGTTTGTATCAGCGAAAAAAGGTTGTACATTCCTTAAAGCAGTTCCACCTGTTGTTGAGTAACGATTATGTCCAATCGCATATTTTCCAGGAAGTTTTTTTAAAACTTTTTCATCATTAAAATTATCACCAACTAAACCAAATTTTTTTTCTGAATGATATTTTTCTCCATCATATGAAACAATACCACAACCCTCTTGTCCTCTATGCTGAAGCGCATGAAGACCTAAAGCGGTAAGGGTAGAGGCATCGTTAGAATTACTTATTCCAAATACTGCGCACTCTTCCTTAATCTTAGGATCATATATCTTGAACTTTTTCTTTAGTATCTTCATAATCTTTTTTGTCAGGAAATTCTTTTATAAGGTAGTTACTACCTTTTTCAACCCATGCATATGTGAAAGCATCATCTAAATTAATTGGCCATTTTTTGTGGTTATAGATGATATTTATAGTTGTATAAATACATACAACTATAACGTAAGCCCTAATAAATCCAAAAAAGAAACCAAAGATTCTATCTAAATTTCCCAATCCAGAGTAGGTGACTGCTCTATTAATTCCTTTATTTATTAATAAAATTAAGAATATAATTATTATGAATAATCCTATACCAACCGCAAGATCAAGGACATATTTACTATCAATTATATCTTCGAAGTATGGTTTTACTTTTGGAAATAGAAATAGAGTAACAACATAAGCTAGTAGCCATTTAGAGGCTGACAAAATGCTCAACAAAAAACCTTTTTTTGTGCATTTAATCAAAGATAGTACAGTGAAAACTAAGTAAATAATGTCAAAGGTATATAGTTCACTAAAAAATTCTTTTACAACATCCATTAATTATTTAACTTTAAAAGGTTTGAATACTAAAATTAAAGATGGCAATAATGTTAAAACTGATATCATAGCGAATAGCATTGCTATTCCCGTGAAGATACCAAAATATATAGTTGGAATAAAATTAGATAAAACTAAAATAGAAAATCCAAATACAATTGTTACAGATGTATTTAGTATTGCTACACCAACTGTGGAATGACAATATTTAAGCGTTTTATTGTAATCTTTTATTTTGGCTAGTTCTTCCCTAAATCTATAGATATAATGAATACTATTATCTACTGCAATACCAATTGTTATTGCAGCAATTGTAATTGTCATCATATCAAGAGGAATTTCTGCCAAACCAATTATCCCTAGAATAAAAAATGCTGCAATAAAATTTGGCATTACACCTATCAATGAGATTTTTATATTTCTAAAAAGAATTAAAAACATTATAAAAATACCAATCATCACAAAACCAAGAGTTAAAATTTGAGATTTAAACAAACTTTGAAGTAAGTTATTAAATAAAATTAGTACCCCTCCTAATTTAAACTCATCTTTCTTGATATTTAACTTATTTTCTAGATCGAAATTAATTTTATTAATCAGATCATTTCTTCTTAATCCATCTAAAGAATCTTTTATTCTTAAACTTATTCGCGCTTCAGAGTTTTTTATAGATATATATGGGTCTACTATTTCTTTTTTGATATTATCAGGAATTTTAGTATAAAGCACACCCATTTCCAAAGTTCCAAGTGGCTTATTGTCATTTAATTTTGCTGCAATTTCAATTATTGATGAAAAAGATAAAACTTTACCTACAGCATCAATACCATTCAAGTAATTATGAACTCTAGTTATTTTGTTGATTTTATCTTTTGTAAACCAATATTTGTCATCATTTTCTTCCTCATCGCCCCAATCGTTTTCACTGTCAGTTTCCTCATCCTCGT
>CACGED010000014.1 GCA_902571975.1 uncultured Pelagibacteraceae bacterium
GTAAAAGCTATATTGTTAATAATATTAATGAGACTAGAGTAGTAAATATTCTAAAAAAAAATAAAATTAAATATGTATTTGTTTTTGGTACAAGAAAGATTGAAAAGAAAATAATTAATAAATACAAAAATAGAATATTCAATTTACATGGAGGAAATCCAGAAGAATTTAGGGGCTTAGATAGTCATTATTGGTCAATTTACCATAATAATTTTGATTTACATTGTTGTTTGCATAAGTTGAATTATAAACTTGATGATGGAGATATAGTTTTTATAAAAAAACTTAATTTAAAAAAAAAGATTAAAATTCACCAGTTAAGATTAGAAAATACTTACTGTTGTGTACAAATAGTTTTAAAATTATTAAATTTAATAAATAGAAAAAAAAACATTCCTTTTTATAGACAAAAGAAAGTTGGTCGTTACTACTCTTTTATGCCAAGAGAACTTAAAAAAATAATCGAAAAAAAATTTATAAGAAAATTTAAATGAAAAAATACTCAAAATTATTAAAAAAAAAAAGTCATGTAATTTTTTTATTTCATGGAGTAATTAATAAAAATAAATACAAAGTCAGAAACTATACAAAAAAACATATACATAAAAATGAATTTTTGGAAGTATTAAATGATTTAAATTATAAAGGACATAATATGTCTTTGGATCAAGTTTATGAAACAATTATAAATAAAAAAGATTTTATTGACTATTCTTACTCATTAACATTTGACGATGGTTTTTATAATAATTATAAAATTGCAGCTCCAATCTTAAAAAAAAAAAAATTACATACAACCTTTTATGTGACAACATCATTTGTTGAAAAGAATAAACTTAGTTGGATTGATAAAATAGAATATATGATTGAAAAAATTAAAACCAAAAAAAGTATTAATATTTTTAACAAAAAATTTGAGATTAAGTGTACCAAGAGATCAAAAATAAGCTTTTTAAAAACAATTCGATTTTTAGCTAAAAGAAATATGACTGATTTAAATAAATTAGTTACAGAAATTAAAATACAATTGGGAAATGAAGATAAATTAATAAATCATAGCAATATATTAGATAAAAAAATGAATTGGAAACAGTTAAAAAAATTAAATGAAAGTAAATATTTTACTATAGGTGGTCATTCAGTTAATCATCCTATTTTATCATTTTTAAAATATAGCGACGCAAAAAAAGAGATTTATAATTCAATTAATTTAATTGAAAAAAATTTAAAAATAAAAGTAAAACATTTTAGTTATCCAGAGGGATTAAAACATACATATGGAAAAAGAGAAATCCTATTTTTAAAAAAAAAAGGAATTAAGATATGTCCATCGGCAGTTTTTGGGATAAATAATAAAAATTCAAATCTTTTCCATTTAAAAAGAGTATTCGTAAACGGGTGAATAAAATCTGAATTTATTTTTGCTCAAAAATTTATAGATTAAGAATAAAATATTAAAATTTAGTAAAAAAATGATAAATGATATTAAAATTTTGATTTTATAACTTGTTATAATAAAGTGCATATTATTATTATAGTACTTTTAATAAACTTGGTGCGGTCAGAGAGACTTGAACTCTCATGGGCTAGCCCACACGGCCCTCAACCGTGCCTGTCTACCAATTTCAGCATGACCGCTATTATGCGTCAGATTAAATGAATGACAATTCTATTTCAAGTTGATAAGTTTTTATTATGGAATTTACATCTCAGATTAAAATAGCAACAGACCCAATTTATCAGAAGGTTTCCAAATCTATACCCGAGATAGAGTGGGTTACTCATGCACCATATATTTATAAAATCAATAAACTTAAAAAAAAGAAGAATGCAGTAATTCTTGCACATAATTATCAAACTCCCGAAATATATCATGGTATCTCTGATTTTTCAGCAGACTCATTGGCGCTAGCAATTGAAGCTTCAAAAACAAAAGCAGATATAATTGTTATGTGCGGGGTTCATTTCATGGCAGAGACTGCAAAACTGATGAGCCCAAATAAAAAAGTTTTATTACCAGACATGAAAGCTGGCTGCTCTTTATCATCATCTATAACCGGTGAAGATGTAAGAAACTTAAAAAAACAATATCCAGGTGTTCCTGTAGTTTCCTACGTTAATACCTCTGCAGATGTTAAGGCTGAAACAGATGTTTGCTGTACATCTGCAAATGCAGTTAAAATTGTAAATTCTTTAGGTGTAAAAAAAGTAATTTTCTTGCCCGATGACTATTTAGCAAAATATGTAGCTTCTCAAACTGATGTAGAAATTATTTCATGGAAAGGCACTTGTGAGGTTCATGAACAATTTAATGATGAAGAGATAAATGAAATAAGAAAAAACAATCCTGGAATTAAAATTATAGCTCATCCAGAATGTCCCCCTGATGTGATAAAGGCAAGCGATTTTGCTGGCTCAACAAGTGGAATGATTAAGTATGTAAAAAATAATCAACCTGAAAAAGTTATGATGGTAACAGAATGTTCAATGAGTGATAACGTGCAAATTGATAATCCTAATGTAGAATTTATTAGACCTTGCAACTTATGTCCACACATGAAAAGGATTACACTACCTAAAATACTTGATTGTTTAGAAAATGAAACAAACGAATTAATTATGGATCATGAAACAATTGAGAAAGCTAGAAAATCTGTGGAGAGAATGGCTGAAATAGGCAGATAAATTCTGTGCCAAAAATTCAATTAAGTAAAAATTTTATCCGATCCAGCTGCAAATTAGCTATTAATGAGGATCTTTATCCTTTAGGAGACATTACATCAAATTTATTAAATAATAATTCAATTTCAAAAGTTAAATTGATAAGTAATGAAAAAGGTATTATTGGTGGATTGGAATTTGCTAAACAAACTTTTAATTTATTAGATAAGAATATTAAATTTCAGATAAAAAAAAAGGAAGGATCAAAAGTTAGCAAAGGTTCTGTAATTGCTATAATTGAAGGAAAAATTAAAAATATATTAATTGGAGAAAGGGTTGCTCTAAATTTTCTCTCTCATATCTCCGGCATTGCTACTAAAACTAATAAATTTGTGATAAAAGCAGGTAAGAAAACAAAAATTTGTTGCACAAGAAAAACAATTCCAAATTTAAGAGTTATTCAAAAATATGCTGTAAAATTGGGTGGCGGCACTAACCATAGATTTAATTTAAGTGATGAATTTTTAATAAAGGACAATCATCTTGCTTCAACAAAGAAATTTGAAGAGATAGTGAAAAAAGCAGTTAAAGCTAAAAAAGCAAGAAAAATTACTGTAGAAGTCGATACTTTGAGACAATTTAAGAGAATTAATGGACTAAATTTTAATACAGTCCTATTTGATAACATGAGTCCAAAAAGTCTGAAATTAGCAGTTAAATATGTAAATGGAAAATATGAGACTGAAGCCTCTGGAGGAGTAACATTAAAAAACGTAAAAAATTTAGCTGCAACAAACGTTGATAGAATATCAGTGGGTGAATTAACACATAGTGTTCAAGCTTTAGATTTAAAATTAGAAATTTAATTTTTTTTTATTTGAGCTTGAGCTGCTGCTAGTCTTGCAACTGGAACTCTATAAGGAGAACAAGATACATAATCTAATCCAGTTTTTGCACAAAATTCTATACTCTTAGGATCTCCACCATGCTCACCACAAATTCCGAGTTTAATTTTCTTGTTTTGTTTTCTCCCTTTGTCAGTTGCAATTTTTATTAAGTCTCCAACTCCATCATCAATTGATACAAAAGGATCAATATCAAAAATTTTGCTTTCGATATAATCATTAAGGAATTTACCACTATCATCTCTGCTAATTCCAAATGTAGTTTGAGTTAAATCATTAGTTCCAAAACTAAAAAATTCAGCATGTTTAGCGATATCTTTTGCCTTTATTGCGGCTCTTGGCAATTCAATCATTGTTCCAACTAAAAAATCAATTTTAATTTTATTCTCATCTTGAACTTTTTTTGCAACCCTAATAACTAAATCTTTCATAATTTTTATTTCTGATTCTGTTGAAACTAAAGGGATCATGATTTCTGGCATAGTTGATTGAATTTTTTGTTTTTTACATTCCACTAAAGCCTCAAAAATTGCAGTACACTGCATCTCGTAAATTTCAGGAAATGAAATTGCTAATCTACAACCTCTATGACCCAGCATGGGATTTTGTTCGTGAAGTTCTGAAATTCTAACTTCAAGTTCTTTAAGAGGAATATTTAGTGAAACTGCAACATCATTAATTTCATAGTTATTTTTTGGTAAAAATTCATGAAGAGGTGGGTCAAGTAACCTTACTGTTACAGGTAAACCTTTCATTATCTTAAATATTTCAATAAAATCTTTTTTTTGATGTGGTAATAACTTTTTGAGTGCATTAGATCGATCTTCAATTGTTTTTGATAATATCATTTCTCTTACTGATAAAATTCTTTCTTCGTCAAAAAACATATGTTCAGTTCTACACAAACCGATACCCTCTGCACCAAATTCTCTAGCGGTTTTGCTATCCAATGGCGTCTCAGAATTAGTTCTAATTTTTAATTTTCTAAAATCATCAGACCAACTCATTATTTTTGAAAAATCACCTGATATTTCTGGTTTAACTGTTTTTACCTCACCAATAATTATTCTGCCTGTTGAACCATCAATTGTAATTATTTCACCCTCTTTAATTACTTTATTGTTTATTTTGAATAATTTATTTTCATAATCAATTTCTATTTCACTAGATCCAGAAATACATGGTCGTCCCATTCCTCTAGCAACTACTGCAGCATGACTTGTCATACCTCCTCTTGAAGTAAGTATTCCTTTTGCTGCGTGCATACCATGTATATCTTCTGGTGAAGTTTCTACACGTACTAATATTGTACTTTGCATCATACTATTTAGTCTTTCAGCCTCTTCAGATGTGAAAACAACTTTTCCACTTGCAGCACCAGGTGATGCGGGTAATCCTGACCCAATTACCTCTAAATTTGCTTTCTCATCTAAAGTCGGATGAAGCAAAGTGTCTAAAGAACTTGGTTCTATTCGTAATATTGCATCTTTTTTAGTAATCAATTTTTCTTTAACCATATCTACAGCTATTTTTACAGCAGACTTAGCTGTTCGTTTCCCAGAGCGTGTTTGAAGCATCCAAAGTTTTTTATTTTCAACAGTAAACTCAACATCCTGCATATCTTTGTAATATTTTTCTAATTTAATCAAAATATTTTTTAGTTGCTTGTATGTTTTTGGCATTGCCTCTTCCATTGACTTAAGAGTTTCTTTTGATTCAACTCTCGCTTTTTTTGTAATATGTTGTGGTGTTCTAGTTCCTGCAACAACATCTTCGCCCTGTGCATTTATTAAATATTCGCCATATATATCTTTTGATCCATCTGATGGATTTCTTGTAAAAACTACACCAGTTGCACAATCATTTCCCATATTTCCAAAAACCATTGATTGTACATTAACTGCTGTACCCCAATTAGATGGTATTTGATTTAATTTTCTGTAGACTTTTGCTCTATGACTTTCCCAAGATAAAAAAACAGCACTTATAGCTCCCACCAGTTGTTCTTTGACATTTTGAGGAAAATCTTTTTTTGTTTTTTCTTTTACGATATTTTTAAAATCTTTTATTAAAGCTTCCCAATCATACTCATCTAGTTCTGTGTCTAGTAACACCCCTTTTGTTAACTTATAGTTCTCAATTATATCCTCAAAGTGATAACCTTCGATTCCCAATACAACATTAGAATACATTTGAATAAAACGCCTATAACTATCATTTGCAAATCTTAAATTTGAAGTTTTTTTTGCAAGTGCTATTACCGTATTATCATTAAGACCTAAATTTAAAATTGTATCCATCATACCTGGCATGGAAACTCTAGCTCCTGATCTTACAGAAACTAGAAGAGGATTTTTTATATCTCCAAATTTTTTTCCTGAATCTTTTTCAATAAATTTTAATTCTTTATTTATTTCATTAAGTATTTTTTTATTTAATTTTTTTTTATTCTTATAAAATAAATCACATACCTCTGTAGATATTGTAAAACCAGAGGGTACAGGTAGCCCCATTCTTCCCATCTCAGAAAGATTTGCACCTTTGCCTCCAAGAATGTTTTTTGGCAGTTTAATTTTTTTTATTTTATTTGATTTAAAATTAAATATAAATTTTTTCATACTAGGCCTCTATTTTTGAAAAGTTAAAGTAGTTATCAAAAGTTTTACACAACATATTTAATAATTCTAATCTGTTTTTTTTAATTATTATATCTTCATCATTTACAATAACATTATCGAAAAAATCGTTTACCTCGTTCTTAATGCTTGATAAAATTTTCAGACTTTCCTCGTAATTTTCATCTTTTCCAATACTCAAAAAATATTTTCTTATATCATTTATTTTTTTATATAATTTTTTCTCATAATCATTTTTAAATAGACCTGGATCTGCAAAACCAAGGGTTTCAATAGTTATTTTTTCTTCAGTATTTAATATATTTGAACATCTTTTGTATGCTGCAATAGTTTCTAGGCCGATTTCTTTTTTAATATTCCTATTTAAACATATAGATTTTTTATAAGCCTTTAATATATCATCCAATCCAAGTAAAAATGTTGAGCTTTCAATTATATCTTGTCTTATTTTTTTTTCTTTTAAATAATTTTTTAATCTTTCAATAATAAAATCACTTAATTCGTTTTGTATTTTTTTAATATCAAATTCATAGCCCTGATCTCTATATACTGAACAGGTGTAAACAATTAAATCTTTTAGTTTGATTTTTGTTTCATTTTCAACAATTAATCTGACAAGACTTATAGCCATTCTTCTTATGGCATATGGGTCTTTTGAACTAGTAGGTTTCAGATTAATTCCAAAAAAACCAACTAATGAGTCTAGCTTATCACTTAAAGATAAAGCAACACTGTACATTTTTTTTGGTAATTTGCTTTCCATTCCGTTAGGCAAATATTGTTCAGATACAGCAAGACAAACTTCTTTATCAAACCCTTGAAACCTTGCAAAATGACCTCCAACAATGCCTTGAAGTTCTGGAAACTCTCCAACAAGATCAGACATTAAATCAACTTTACAAATTGATGAAGCTATTTCAATTTTATCTTTGCTAATTAAAAAATCATCAGAAATTAATGATGATAACTTTCTCATACGCTGAATTTTGTCAAAGTAAGATCCTAAACCTTTAAAAAAATTTATATTTTTTAATTTATCTACTTGTTTAACTAAATTTTGGGTTTTATTTTTTTCCCAAAAAAACTCAGCATCGCTTAATCTTGCCTCAATCACTCTCTCATTTCCTAATTTAACAAATCCTTTAGTGTCTTTAATATCTGAAACTACAAAAAAATTATTTGTAAGATTATTTTTTTTATCAAAAGTTGGTAAATATTTTTGATGACTCTGCATAGTCGTAATCAATATTTCACTTGGTATATTTAAAAATTTTTTGTCAAAATCACAAAGAATTACCGCCGGCTTTTCAACTATATTTACTATTTCGTCAATAAGACTATCATTCTGTTCGATTTTTAAATTTTTTTTATTAATTATTTCGTTAATCTTATTCTGTATTATTTTTTTTCTTAAATCTTGATCAATTAAAATCCCTTTTTGTTTAAAAAATTTTAAATACGAATGAAAGTCGTTAAAAATTTTTATACCTTCTTCTAGTGATTTATCTATAAAAGTTTTGTTGGAGCTATTTATGTGGTTAAAATCAAAATTTAGAGGTTTTTTATTAAATATTGCTAAAATAGATTTAAGAGGTCTGCCCCAATAAAGATCATAATTTGCCCATTTCATTGACTTATTCCAAGCAATCTTTTTTAAGATTTCACTTAAATTTTTTTCTAGTAAATCTGAAACTTTTATTTTTCTAGATTCTTTTTTAAAAAAATAGAATTCACCTTTCTCAGTATTTTTTTTAAAAATTTTTTCTAGTATTATATTGTTTGATCTAATAAATCCCTCTAATGCTTTTTCAGGAGCATTAACATTTGGGCCTTTAATTTCCTCTAAGCTTAATTTGATTTCATTAGGGATTTTATCAATATGTAGAACTAATCTATTTGGTGTTGAATAAACATTGAAATTTTCATTGAATTTGATTTGGTTATCAATAAAAAAATTTTTAATATTTTTTTTTAATTCATTCCTTGCGTTTATTTGAAGCCTTGCAGGAATTTCCTCACTAAATAGCTCTACAAATAATTCTGACATTAACTTTGGCTTTCAATCCAAACTTTCCCAATTGATTTAGTTAGTTCCCTTATTCTTGCAATGTATTCAGCCCTTTGTGCTACACTAATCACCCCTCTTGCATCTAAAATATTGAAGACATGACTACATTTTAAACATTGATCATAAGCTGGAAGAGAAATCTTTTTTTCAACTAATAATTTTGTTTCTTCCTCAAGCATTTCAAATATTTTAAATAAATTATCAGTATTGGCATATTCAAAATTATATGCTGAAAATTCTTTCTCTGACTGATGAAAAACATCTTTGTAAGTAATTCCTTCGTCATTCCAAATTAAGTCAAAAACACTTTTTTTGTTTTGAATAAACATGCACAATCTCTCTAATCCATATGTAATTTCAACAGAAACAGGTTTACATTCAACCCCAGCCATTTGTTGGAAATAGGTAAATTGAGTAACTTCCATTCCATCACACCAAACTTCCCATCCAAGACCTGCCGCTCCTAATGTAGGGCTTTCCCAGTCATCTTCAACAAACCTTATATCGTGTTCCTCATGATTAATACCTATTGACGACAAGCTATTTAAATACATCTTTTTTATTTCTTTTGGTGAAGGTTTAATTAAAACTTGGAATTGATAGTAATGTTGCAATCTATTAGGGTTGTCACCATATCTTCCATCAGTCGGACGGCGTGATGGTTGTACATATGCAGTTTTCCATGGTTTTGGGCCAAGCGATCTTAAAGTGGTTGCTGGATGGAATGTCCCAGCACCGACCTCTAGATCGTACGGTTGTAATATTACACAACCTTTTTTAGACCAGTACTTTTGTAAGTTAAAGATTGTATCTTGAAAAGATAAAGTTTTTTTTTTTATTTTAGAGACCATACCTCTGCCAGATTGATCTTTCTTCTAATACACTAATTACTTTATCTGTATAATTTTCAGAAGATGCTAGCTTTTTTGATAACCATCCTTTACGTTTTCCAAATTTCTTAATTTCTAAATCATCTCCGTATTTCTCTCTTAATATTTGATCTGCATTTCCTATTCCATCGATTAGCCCTAATTCTTTTGCTTTTTTTCCTGCCCAAAATTCTCCAGAGAAAAGTTCAATACCAGAGTTTTTGTTTAGTTTTTCTTTTCTGCTTTCTTCAACAACATCTATAAAATCTTGATGAATTTCTAATTGGATATTTTTTAAACGATTAATATCTTCTTCTTTTTCATCCAAAAAAGGATCTAAAGTGCTTTTATTTTTTCCAGCGGTGTAAACTCTTCTTTCAATCCCGATTTTTTGAATTAAATTTTTAAAACCAAATGAAGCAGAAATAACTCCGATAGATCCTATGATTGAGCTTGAGTTAGCATAAATTTCATCACCAGCACATGCAATAAGATATCCTCCAGATGCTGCCACATCCTCAGCAAAAATAATTACTTTTTTTTTTGTTTTCTTAGATTGTTCTTTTATTAATTTACATATCAAATGTGATTGTACTGGGGATCCACCAGGTGAATTTATTGTAATTGCAACGGCTAATGCTTTCTTTACTGAAAAAGCCTTTTTTATAATTTCTTCTTCACTTGAATATTCTATTCCTTGCCTAAATCTTCCAACATTTCCTATAACCCCTGATAATTTGAGGTGACTTATTATCTTTTTTTTTTTAAATAATGAGAACATTAGAATTCTTATAAGTTTTTTAAATTTATTATAAACCCTAGTTATAATTAAAGAATAAGGTGCGTCAATTGATAAGTATATTAATAAATTGGATATAATAGTTTTAATTTATGGGAACTGTAATACATCTAAAAAAACAAATTAATAATTCATATGTAGATTTAAAAAATTCAGTCGATGATAAATTGATTCTAGTTGAAGAAAAAATCAATTCTAGACTAGCAAGTAAAGTTGAATTGGTTCAAAAGATGACCAAGTATCATCTAAAAACTGGTGGAAAAAGACTAAGAGCACTCTTAACCTTGCAATGTGCTAAAATTTGTGAATATCAAAAAGGATTAAGAGATGTAAATCTTGC
Organism: uncultured Pelagibacteraceae bacterium; assembly: GCA_902571975.1. GTDB lineage: Bacteria > Pseudomonadota > Alphaproteobacteria > Pelagibacterales > Pelagibacteraceae > Pelagibacter. The sequence goes on from CACGED010000014.1 coordinate 10,279, forward strand.
CGCTTGTGTAGAACTTATACATGCAGCTACTTTAATGCATGACGATGTAATAGATAGTGCTGACATTAGACGAGGAAAAAAAACACTTAATACAATTTGGGGAAATCATTCATCAATTTTGGTAGGTGATTATTTACTTAGTAAATGTTTTGAAATGATGGTAGAGGACGGGAATTTAGAACTATTAAAACTTTTAGCAACTACATCATCTGAAATTGCCCAAGGCGAAGTTCTTCAGTTACAACACAATAAAGAAATAGATATCTTGGAAGAAACATATCTAAATATTATTTCGTCAAAAACAGCTTCTTTATTTGCAGCGGCTACTAAAGTTGGCGCAATTATTGCTGAAAAAGATTTAAAATATAAAAGTGCTTTGGAATTTTATGGAAAAAACTTAGGGCTTACATTTCAAATAGCAGATGACACATTAGACTATAATTCTGAATTAAAATTATTTGGAAAAAATATTGGCAATGACTTTTACGAAGGTAAAGTGACTTTGCCTTTAATTTTACTTTATCAAAAAGTTGATAAGTTTGAAAAAGAAAAATTAAAATCTTTTTTTGAAAAAGATACTCGTGAAAAGCAAGATTTAGAACATGTTCTAATTCTAATAAAAAAAAATAATATTATTAATGAGTGTTATAAAAAAGCAGAACATTATATTAATTTAGCTTCTAATTCTTTAAGTGTATTTGAAGAGTCTGAAGAAAAAAATATATTAAAAAACTTAACTTCTTTTAGTATCGAAAGAAATTTTTAAGGACTTAATAATACTTTTTTCCATTTTTTGGGCAATCTGATATATTTTAATCTTTCATGAATTCGGTTCTGTCCATCTAGCCAAAATTCAATTTCCTTTGGTTTAATTCTCCAACCAGACCAATGTTCAGGACGTGGTATATTATTTTTATTTGGATATTTTTTCTTAAATTCCTCAATGGACTTATATAAATCTTGTCTTTGTTTTAAAATAGAACTTTGCTTTGAGGCCCAAGCACCTATTCTACTTCCATAGGCTCTTGAATTATAATAATCATCAGCTTCTTTTTTTGATACTTTAGATGCAACGCCAACTATTCTAATTTGCCTTTGCAAACTCTTCCAATGAAAGCACATCGAAATTTTTGAAGTATTTCCGATTGCTTTGCTTTTATCACTATTAAGGTTTGTATAAAAAACAAATCCATTTTTATCAAAATCTTTAAGAAGCACCATTCTAACTGTTGGAAACCCATTTTTATTTAAAGTTCCAACTGCAAATGCGTTTGGATCATTAATTTCTGTTTTTTTTGCTTTATTGAACCATTCCTCAAAAAGTTTTATTGGGTTATTATGTTCTTTAAAGCAAAGATTTAGTCCAAGTGAGTTTTTTTCGTTCATAAATTTAAAAAAATAATTTATACATTAAAATAATGTCATTTAATACTTTTGGAAAGTTATTTAGGTTTACCACTTGGGGAGAGTCACATGGTCCGGCTATTGGATGCGTTGTAGATGGCTGCCCTCCAAATATTCCAATAAAAGAAAGCGATATACAAAAAGAACTTAATAAAAGAAAACCAGGACAATCTAAATTTACAACTCAAAGAAAAGAAGACGACAAAATTAATATTTTATCTGGTGTTTTTGAGGGTAGAACAACTGGAACTCCAATTTCCCTAATAATTTATAATAAAGATATGAGATCTAGAGACTATGAGACGATAAAGAATAAATTTAGACCAGGACATGCAGATTATACTTATTTCAAAAAATACGGTATCCGGGATTACAGAGGTGGTGGAAGACAATCTGCTCGCGAGACTGCGGCTAGAGTTGCGGCGGGTGCTATTGCAAAAGTTGTTTTGAAAAGTAAAATTGGAAAGAGGTATGAAGCTGTTGGTGCTGTTACACAATTAGGGATATTAGGATGTGACTTAAAGAAATGGAAAGACAAAACAATTTCTAGTAACCCATTTTTTTGTCCTGATAAAACTGTGGTTAAACTTTGGGAAAAATATTTACTTGGGATAAGAAAAGCTGGATCATCTTGTGGAGCAATAATTGAAGTTAGAGCAAGAGGAGTTCCTTTGGGACTTGGAGCGCCAATATACTCAAAATTAGATATGGATCTTGCGGCAGCAATGATGAGCATTAATGCTGTAAAGGGAGTAAATATTGGATCAGGAATGAATTCCGCAATGTTAACTGGTGAGGAAAACTCTGATGAAATTTTGAAAAAAAAAGGTAAAACTAGTTTCAAATCAAATAATGCAGGGGGAATTCTTGGAGGAATATCTACTGGACAAGAAATAAATGTTTCATTTGCAGTAAAACCAACATCTTCTATTTTGTCATCGAGGAAAACAATCGATAGATTTGGGAAGAGTACGACAATATCTGTAAAAGGAAGACACGACCCATGTGTTGGAATTAGAGCGGTTCCAATAGGAGAGGCGATGATGCATTGTGTAATTCTTGATCACTATTTAATGAATGCAGCTCAAAATAAAATTTAATTAGATTTTTTAATTAAAACTTTTGAATTCAAAGTATCTAATATTTTATTTTCAATACCAATAGAGTCTAAATTAGCAAACTTATACATTAGCTCTGGTTTATCATGATCAATAAATCTATCAGGCAATATCATTGATCTAAATTTAAGATTACTGTCTAATAAATTTTTTTCACTTAAAAATTGGCTCACGTGAGATCCAAATCCCCCTATTGAACCTTCTTCTATTGTAATCAAAACCTCATGTTCTGTAGCGATTTGCCATATTAGGTTCTCATCTAACGGTTTTGCAAATCTTGCATCAATAATAGAGATATCAATTCCTTTTTTTATTAAATTTTCGGAAGCCAAAATACACTCCTGTAATCTTGCTCCAAAATTTAAAATTGCAACTTTTTTTCCTTCTTTAATTATTTTTGCTTTACCCAACTCAATTTTCTCAGTTATTTCAGGTAATTGAACTCCCACACCATTGCCCCTTGGATATCTAAAAGCTGATGGTCTATCGTTTATATCTATTGATGTATTTATCATTCTTGCAAGCTCGGCTTCATCGCTTGCAGCCATTACCACAAAATTTGGTAATGTTGAAAGGTATGTTATATCAAAAGATCCAGCATGTGTTGGTCCATCAGCACCAACTAACCCCGCTCTGTCGATTGCAAATCTAACAGGCAAAGATTGTATGGCAACATCGTGGACGACCTGATCGTAAGCTCTTTGAAGAAATGTTGAGTATATTGCAGCGTAAGGTTTATACCCTTCAGTAGCCATACCCGCAGCAAAAGTAACAGCATGTTGCTCGGCTATCCCAACATCAAACATTCTTTCTGGAAATTTTTTTCCAAATAAATCCATCCCTGTTCCTGATGGCATAGCGGCAGTTATGCCAACGACCTTACTATCTTTTTCTGCATGTTTGATTAATGAATTTGCAAATACTTTTGTATAAGAAGGAGTATTAGATTTAGACTTTTCTTGTTCTCCTGTTTTTACATTAAATTTTGAAACACCATGAAATTTATCCTCCGATTTTTCAGCAAATGAATAACCTTTTCCTTTTTCAGTTTTAACATGGATTAAAATTGGTCCATCATAATTAATATCTTTTGCATTATTAAATACTGAGACCATTGAATCAATATCGTGTCCATCAATTGGTCCAATATAGTAAAATCCCATAGAATTAAATAATGTTCCACCAGTTACTGCAGATCTTAAAAAATCTTCAGCTTTTCCAGCTTGATTTTTAAATCTTTTTGAAAAAGCAGAAATAATTAATTTAAATGTTTCTCTAAAACTAAAGTAAACTTTGCCAGATAAAATTTTTGCTAAATATTTTCTCATAGCACCAACAGGTTTTGCAATTGACATATCGTTATCATTTAAAACAACAATCATCTTTGTTTTACTTCCACCTGCATTATTCATAGCCTCATAAGCCATACCAGCACTTATCGCCCCATCACCTATGACTGCAATTACATTACCTGATTTATTTGATAACTTATTAGCTACTGCTATTCCTAATGCTGATGAAATAGAAGTTGAACTATGAGCAGCACCAAATGGATCATACTCACTTTCTGATCTTTTTGTAAAACCTGATAATCCTTCACCTTTTCTAAGAGTTCTTATTTGTTTTTTTCTACCAGTTAATATTTTATGCGGATAAGTTTGATGTCCTACATCCCAAATTAACTTATCATGTGGAGTATTAAATATATAGTGTAAGACAACAGTCAATTCTACAACTCCTAGTCCAGCACCTAAATGCCCTCCTGTTTCAGAAACAACATCAATTAACTCTTGTCGAACCTCGTCTGCCAAAATTTTAATATCAGATTGTGATAATTTTCTTACATCATCGGGAAAATTGATATTATCTAGAAATTTATAATTATTGCTCACTTTGTTCTATTTAAAATATAATTTATTGTTTCTTTAAAATCGTTGCCTTTTTTTCCAAAAATTTTTAAACTTTTAAATATTTTTAATTTTAAGTTATCTGCATATTTAATAGTATTATTAGTGCCTAGTAAACTTATTAAAGTGGCTTTTCCCATTTTTAAATCTTTTTTGGTTTTTTTTCCTGCACTAGATGTTTTGCCTCTTAAATCTATCAAGTCATCAGCAATTTGAAATAATAATCCAATTTCGTTGCCTATTTTGGTAAACTTATTCAGGTATTTTGTTTTACCAGACATTATAATAGGGGCAACACAACAGAAACTAAATAGCTTTCCAGTTTTTTTAATTTGCATATTTATAATTTGTTTTTTATTTTTTTTAATTTTTTCATAACTTAAGTCTAAAAACTGCCCACCAGCAATTCCTGTATGTCCCGAGCTTTCGGAAAGTAGGTTTATTAATTCTATTTTTTTATGGTCGTCTAAATTCAATCTTTTTTCACTAAGAATTTGAAATGCAATAGTAAGTAGAGAATTGCCAGCAAGAATAGCCGTTGACTCGCTAAACTTTTTGTGTGTTGTCAATTTTCCTCTTCTCAAATTATCATTATCCATACATGGTAAGTCATCATGTATTAATGAATAAGCATGTATACATTCAACTGCTGCTGCAACTTGCAAAATATTTTTTTTATCTACTTCGAATATAGACCCAATATCAAAGAGTATTTTTGATCTTACTTTTTTACCTCCAGGTAAGAGTCCATAAAGCATTGGTTTGGTAAGTTCAGTTTTTTTTTGTTTGGAAAAATATTTATAAAGATAATTGTTAGTTCTATTAACTATTTTATTTAACTTTTTTTGCATTTTTATTTGATTTTATATCTTTAATTTTAAAAATTGTTTTATCAGATATTTCTTTAAAATTTTTTTGGAATTTTTTTTCTATTAATCTATTAATTTTTAATAAATTTGCATAGTCTTCAGATGTATTTTCTAGATTATTTCTATTTTCCAAATTTTTAATAATTTCGTCTGCCAAATCAGTAAGCTCATTTAAAGATTTTGACGCAATATCATCTGGCAAATTTTTTTCATTCATATATTAGTTGGTAATATTATATGAAAAAGAATGATTCAAATATTAAAAAAGCAATAAAATATTTAAATAATAATGAATGTATAGCAATCCCTACCGAGACAGTCTATGGACTAGCAGGAAATGCATACTCGGATAAAGCAGTTTCAAGAGTATATAAATTAAAAAAAAGACCTAGAAACAATCCCTTAATTGCTCACTATTATAGCATTAATAGCTTAAAAAAAGATTGTGAAATTGATAATACTTTTATTAAACTTTACAAAAAATTTTGCCCAGGACCGATATCATTTGTTTTAAAATTAAAAAAGAAAAGTAGGGTTTCAAATATCATTACAAATAATTCAAATTCACTTGCAGTAAGATTTCCAAGTCATCCTTTAACTAGAAAACTGTTAAAAAAAATTAATTATCCACTTGCAGCACCTAGCGCAAATATTTCAACAAGTATAAGTCCTGTTTCAAAACAGGATGTGGTTGATGAATTTGGTCCTAAATTAAAGTTTATCTTAGATGGTGGTACTTCGAAAATAGGTTTAGAGTCAACGATTATAAATCTTATTGGAAAACCTCATATTTTAAGATTAGGGGGAATAAATAGTAAATTAATCTATAAGATAATTAATCAGTTAGAAAATAAGAATAAAAAAAAGATTAAAATAAAAGTTCCTGGTACTAGTAAGTTGCATTATTCACCTGGAATACCTGTGAGACTAAATGCCAAAAAAAATTATCAAAATGAAGCATATATATTGATAAAAAAAAGAAAAAAATTAGACAAAAACCATTTTTATATAAGTGAGACAAGTAATTTAAAGCAAGCTGCAAAAAATTTATATAAGACGTTAAGAATAATAAAAAAAAAAGGTTACAAAAAAATTGCTATTGAAAAAATACCAAATATTAATATTGGTGAAGCTATTAATGATAGAATTTTAAGAGCATCAAAAAAATGAAAAATTTAATTGAAGTTCAAAACATAAAAAAAAATTATGGAAAAAAAGAAGCTGTAAAAGGAATATCATTTAATGTTGAGGAAGATGAAATTTTAGGTTTACTTGGTCCTAATGGATCTGGAAAAACAACAACTATTGGAATGTTGCTAGGCTTGCTTAAACCTACAAGTGGTCAAATATTTATCAATAATCTTAAACTTGAAGAAAATAGAATTCAAATTCTTGAAATGATTAATTTTATATCCCCATATATTGAACTGCCCAAAAAACTTACTGTGAAACAGAATTTATATGTTTATTCTAAACTTTATAAAGTTAAAAATATTAAGGAACGAATTGAGTATTTGTCGGAAAAGCTAAGAATAGGTGAATTATTAAACAGTATTACCGGGGAACTTTCATCAGGTCAAAAAAATAGAGTAAGTTTAGCCAAAGCCCTAGTTAATGAACCAAAAGTTCTGCTACTTGACGAACCAACTGCTTCTTTAGACCCAGAAGTAGGAGATTTTGTTAGAACATTTTTAGAAGATTATAAAAAAGAAAAAAAAATTTCGATACTTTTAGCTTCTCATAATATGAATGAAGTCACACGTTTATGTAAATCTGTATTAATGATGAAAAATGGAGAAATAATAGACCAAGGTAAACCTGAAGATTTAATTACAAAACATGGAAGAACAAATTTAGAGGAAGTTTTTTTAAAACTATCAAGGAGTAAAAGTGAGTATAACTAGAATATACGGTTTGTTTTTAAGGCATTTTTATCTAATCACTAGATCATTCCCAAGAATATTAGATCTAGTTTACTGGCCATCTATTCAAATTACATTATGGGGATTTATATCTAATTTTTTTGCAACGCACACAACTTATTACAATAATGCAGTTGGTGTAATCCTTACGTGTGCAATTCTTTATGATTTTTTGTTTAGGACAAGTATTGGCTTCAATATGCTTTTTTTGGAAGAAATTTGGAGTAGAAATTTTACTAATCTTTTCATAGCACCAATGAAAATTGGTGAGATTTTAACCTCACTTGTTATAACTGCTTTAATTAGATCACTAATTGGCCTTGTACCTGCAATTTTACTTACATCCCCATTGTTTGGAATTTCAATTTTAGATTTAGGAATATTTTTATTTTTTCTTTTTTTAAGTCTTTATATTTTTGGGATCACACTTGGTATTTTAGTTTCTTCAGGTCTGCTTAGATTTGGTCCATCATTTGAAAATATAGCATGGTCAACAATGTTTTTACTGGCACCTTTTGGATGCATTTATTATCCAATAGAAACTCTTCCAGAAATATTTCAAAAAATAGCATATATTCTGCCATTGGTTTACATATTTGAAGAGGCTAGAAATATTTTAATTAACCAAACAGTTAATATTCAAAATGTTTATTATGCTTTTATGTGGAATGCTTTTTATTTCTCTCTTTCAATTGTTTTGTTTTATTATTCTTTCAATGCAGCAAAAAATAAGGGGACTTTAATTAATATGGGTGAATAATGGTGCGCCCGCAAGGAGTCGAACCCTGAACCTCCAGAGCCGAAATCTGGCGCTCTATCCAGTTGAGCTACAAGCGCATATTGTATATTTATATCAATATGAAAAGTTTTATAAATATAAAAGTTAAAAATAAAGAAAAAAATTTAAGAATAGACATTCTATTATCCAATCGGGATGATAAATTAAGTAGGTCAAGAGTAAAAAGTTTAATTTTAGAAAATAAACTAAAAATAAATAATATTATTATTAACGACCCCTCTAAGAAAATTAAATTGAATGATGAAATTTATTTTGAGATTTCAGAACCAAAAAAAGAGACTCTTGAGCCATTTAAATATCCACTTGATATTGTTCATGAAGACAAAGATTTAATAGTTATCAATAAATCTGCAGGAATTTCTATACATCCTGGGCCAGGAAATTATGATAATACAATTGTAAATGCATTGATAAATTATGATAACAAAAATTTATCAAATATTGGAAACGAATTAAGGCCTGGAATTGTACACAGGATTGACAAAGATACATCTGGATTAATAGTTATTGCCAAAAATAATATTTCACACGAAAATTTGTCAAAACAATTTTCTGATCATTCTATTACACGAGTTTACCAAGCTCTAGTCTGGGGTAAAATAAGACCTCAAAATGGAAAAATAGAGACTTTTATAACTCGAAGTTCAAGAAACAGACAAATGATGGAAGTTTCATCTAAGAAAGGTAAAAAGGCTGTGACCAATTATAAAACTTTAGAAATATTTGAAGATGAAAAAATTCCAACATTTAGTCTTGTTGAATGTAAACTAGAAACTGGAAGAACGCATCAAATAAGAGTTCATTTGTCTTACAAAGGTAATAATATCTTAGGTGACAAAAAATATAAAAAAAAATTTAAAAAATTTGTAGGTATTGATAGTGAGCTTGAGGATAGTATAATCAGTCTTAATAGACAATTTTTACATGCGAAAACTATCGGCTTTAATCATCCTAGTAATAATACAAGACTTGAATTTACATCAAATTTACCATCAGATTTAGAACAGATTTTAAAAAAACTAAGAAAAATCAAGTAATAAAATCATTGTAAAAATTTAATTATTTATTAAATAAATACTTCAAATGAATAAAAATAATTACAACTTACCAGCACTTTCGAATGAAGGTGGATTAGCTGCTTATCTTGCTCAGATTAAGAAATTTCCAATGCTCGCAGCTGAGGAAGAGTATATGTTAGCTAAAAATTGGCAATCAACTGGAAACGTTAAATCTGCTGAAAAACTTGTTACTAGCCATTTGAGACTAGTTGCAAAGATAGCAATGGGTTACAAAGGCTATGGTTTACCTCTTAATGAGATGATATCTGAAGGTAATGTGGGATTAATGCAGGCTGTAAAAAAATTTGAGCCGGAAAAAGGTTTTAGACTTGCAACTTATGCAATGTGGTGGATCAAAGCTTCTATACAAGAATATATATTGAGATCATGGAGTTTAGTAAAAATAGGAACAACGACAGCACAGAAAAAACTTTTTTTTAATCTAAAAAAAATTAAAAATCAAATTGCTCCTCGGTCTGAAGGTGATTTAAGAAAAGAACATGTTCAAGACATAGCTAAAAGACTTTCAGTAAGTGAAAGTGAAGTTGTTTCAATGAATAGACGACTTTCAGGAAAAGAACAGTCTTTAAATGCTCCAATAGGTGAAGATGGAGATGAGTGGCAAGATTGGGTAGTTGATAATGAAATGGATCATGAACTAAAAATTGCTCAAAGTGATGAAATGGAACAAAGAAAAGATTTACTTCAAGATTCAATTAAAATTTTAAATGAAAGAGAAAAAATGATCTTATACTCAAGAAGATTAACTGACGATCCTATAACTTTAGATGAGCTAAGTAAAAAGTATAAAATAAGTAGAGAAAGAGTAAGACAAATAGAAAATAAAGCTTTTGAAAAACTTCAAAAGCATATGCTTAACTCTGCTAAATCAAAAAACTTATTGCCAGCAAATTAAAGATTAAAAGGGTCTTGTATTAAGATTGTATCATTTCTCTCTGGACTAGTAGAAATACTTGAAATTTTAGTCTCAATAAACTTTTCTAATTCTTTTATATAATTTTTTGCATTTTCAGGCAATTTTTCAAATTTCTTTATACCCACTGTTGAAGATTTCCACCCTTTAAAGGATTTGTATATTGGTTTAACCATAAATTGGTCGTCCACTGAAGCTGGAAGGTAGTCAAATTTTTTACCTTTTATCTCGTAACCAATACACATTTTAATTTCGTCTAGTTCGTCTAATACATCTAATTTGGTTAGTGCAATTCCGTCAATCCCTGAAATTTTAAGAGTTTGTCTCACAAGAACTCCATCAAACCAACCACATCTTCTTTTTCGACTTGTGACAGTTCCGAATTCTTTTCCTCTTGTACCAAGTAATTCACCAATCTCATCCGTTAATTCTGTAGGAAAAGGACCTTCTCCAACTCTTGTGGTATATGCTTTTGTAATGCCTAAAACATAATTAATAGAGTTTATGCCACAGCCTGAGCCAGTCGCTGCAGATGAGGCTACAGTATTAGATGAGGTTACAAATGGATAAGTCCCATGGTCAACATCTAAAAGAACTCCTTGAGCACCTTCAAATAATATTTTTTTGTTTTGAGATTTAAATTCATCTATTTTTTTCCATACTGGCTGTGAAAATTTAAGAATTTGTGGTGCAATGTCTAACAGATTTTCTTTTAATATTTCTTTTTTAAATTCAGTTTTTCCTAAACCTTTTCTTATTGCATTATGATGACTTAATACCACATCTAATCTTTTATCCAAATTACTTTCTGATGCGAGATCCATTACTCTTATTGATCTTCTACCAATCTTATCTTCATATGCTGGTCCTATTCCTCTTCTTGTGGTCCCTATTTTGGATTTTCCTGCTGCATCTTCTCTGATCTCATCCATTTCTTTGTGAAATGGTAAGATAAGAGTGGCTGATTCAGATAAAATTAAATTTTCAGAATTAACTTCTACGCCTTTAGATTTAATTTCATCAATCTCATCTAAAAGTGCCCATGGATCAACCACTACTCCATTTCCAATTATAGATATTTTATTTTTTCTAACTATTCCTGATGGTAGCAGTCTTAATTTGTAAACTATACTATCTATAACAAGGGTATGGCCAGCATTATGTCCACCTTGAAACCTTATTATTACATCAGCCTCGCTTGATAGCCAATCAACAATTTTGCCTTTTCCTTCATCTCCCCACTGTGAACCGACTACAACTATATTTTTCATCTAAAAATTTTTTTAATTTGTATACTATTTAAATGGTTTACAGGACCGTGACCTTTCCCAATGTTTGGTTGTGTTCTTAATGAATGATTTACATATTTAATTGCCATTTCACAAGATTTCTTTAAAGTTTTTCCACATGCAAAGAAGGTAGTTATAGCGCTAGAAAGAGTGCAACCAGTTCCATGGCTATTTTTTGTATTTATTTTCTTATTTTTAAAGATTTTGATTTCTTTTTTATTCATAAATACGTCTTGAATATTTTTATAATTCAAATGACCTCCTTTAATTAGAACATTTTTTGCACCCAATTCTAATAGATGGTTACCTGCTAAAATTACATCCTGGATATTTGATATTTTTAAATTGGTTAAAACTTCAGCTTCGGGTATGTTTGGTGTAATTAAATCTGCTTCAGACAAAAGTTTATTTTTTAAAATTTTAATAGCAGGATCATTAATTAATTTTTTTCCACCCTTTGCTACCATCACAGGATCTAATATTATTTTTTTTGCTTTTATTTTTTTTAATGATTTTATTACTGAAATTATAACTTCTTTTGAATGAAGCATTCCTATTTTAATAGCGTCTGGTTTTATATCTTTTACTGTAAATTCAATTTGATGAGAAATTTCTTTACTATTCACTGGAACAATTGATTTAACACCTGTTGTATTTTGCGAAGTTATAGCAGTTATAGCGGTCATGGCGTATGAGCCTAGCGATGTGACAGTTTTAATGTCTGCTTGTATGCCTGCACCGCCAGAAGAGTCTGAGCCAGCAATAATTAAAATTTTAGATTTTATTTTCAAGTTAGATAATTGATTTTTTTACAATATTAATGCATTTAGAAAGCATAGTTTTATCCCCAGTTTCACACATTATTCTCACCACTGGTTCTGTTCCAGATTTTCTTACTAACATTCTGCCTTTTCCTTTTATTAAACTGTTTGCTTTTTTAATTGCATTTTTGCACTTGGGATTATTAATTATTGATTTATCTTTTACTTCAACATTTTCTAACAATTGAGGAGTAGGTGTAAAATTTTCAAATATTTCACTCGCTTTTTTGCCTTTTCGCATAGAAAATAGAATTTCTAATGCTACCAATAAACCATCACCTGTAGTCGCAAATTTGCCAAGTATAATATGGCCAGATTGCTCTCCTCCTAAATTAAATTTATTTTTCTGCATTGCCTCTTTTACATATCTATCACCAACTTTAGATCTTATAAACTTTATCTTATTTTTAGAAAAATATTTTTGTAATCCATAGTTTGACATTAAAGTACCTACAACCCCACCTTTTAAAATTTTTTTTCTTTTCCATCTCGTTGCAAGCATTGCTATTATTTTATCTCCATCAATAATTTTACCCTTCTCATCACAAATAATAATTCTATCTGCATCACCATCTAAAGAAACTCCAATATGAGATTTATTTTTTTTTGTATAATATTTAATTTTATTTGGAAATGTAGAACCACATTTTTTATTTATATTAAATCCATTTGGAGAAGTTCCAATTTCGTGAACTATGGCACCCAATGATCTAAACAATTGAGGCCCTACTTTATATGCAGCTCCATTTGCGCAATCTATTGTAATTCTTAAACCTCTTAGATTAAATTGTTTAGGAAAATTTGTTTTTAATATCTCAATATATTTATTTGAACCATCCTCTAATCTTTTAACTCTGCCTAATATTTGAGGATTTGATAATTTTTTTGATATTTTTGAATCAATTAGTTTTTCTATTTTTTTTTCTATTTTATCAGATAATTTTAAACCATTTGGTCCAAATAATTTCAAACCATTATCATAAAAGGGATTGTGCGATGCAGTAATCATAATTCCCATATTAGCTCTCATTTTTTTTGTTAGCATTGCAAGACCATTAGTTGGTAATGGTCCAAAAGTGAAAACGTGCATTCCAGCTGATGTTAAACCAGATACTAATGCTGGTTCTAGCGCATATCCTGATAACCTAGTATCTTTTGCAATTATTGCTACCTGTTTGGTTTTTTTTTTATTATTAAAGTAAGTGCCAACAGCCAAACCAAACTTAAAAAACATATCACCATTTATTTTATTTCCGTTTACTTTTCCTCTTATTCCATCTGTACCAAAATATTTTTTTGTCATAAATTAAAAATTTATTTTATTAAAAATTTTAATTCCTTGGTTCACTTCATTAACATCATGAATCCTAAGAATTTGTACTCCTTGTAACATGCTAAAGATACTTGAAGACACAGTTCCACCTATTCTTTCTCTGCTATCATTATTTCCAGATATATCTTTTATAAATTTCTTTCTGGAAATTCCTAACATTACTGGTAATCCTAATGAATGAAAAATAGAAACATTATTGATTAGGGTAATATTATGTTTCATATTTTTACCAAATCCTATTCCTGGATCTAAGATAATGTGATTATGTTTAATTCCACTTTTTCTAATTAATCTCAGCTTATTTTCGAAATAATCATATATATCTAACAAAACATTGTTATACCTTGGATTTTTTTGCATTGTTTCTGTGTTACCTTTCATATGATGTAGAACGAATGGTAATTTTGTTTTTTTTAAAAAATTAATTGTCTCCTTATCATAACTAAGTCCAGATACATCATTAATTAAGTCTACTTTATATTTTGAAGCTTTTTTCATTACAAAACTTTTTCTAGTATCTAAAGAAATAAAAAAACTTTTAGATTTTAAATAATTCATAACTTTATTTACTCTCAGCCACTCCTCTCTATGAAGAATTTCTTTTGATCCTGGTCTTGTAGACTCACCACCTACATCAATTATCTTTGCTCCATCGGATATTAATTTATTAATCTGTTTTATCGCAGAAATTTTTTTATTAAATTTTCCACCATCAGAAAAACTATCTGGTGTAATATTTAAAATACCCATTAATATTGGCAAGTTATCAAATTTTAATTTGGGAATTTTTTTAACTTTAGAAATATTATTAATATCAATTAAGACTTTCTTTTTAATTTTTGACGGAAGATTTTTAATATTCCTGATATTTATTTTTTTTTTATTAGTCCTGGTAATAATTTCAATAGTGTCAAATGAAACTGATTTGTTACCACTAACCGGAAGTGAAATTTTTTTTTTAACTTTTTCTATGGATGTTCTACTATAATAAAAATTACACGCTCTTGTGTAATATTTTTTCATTAAATTTTAATGAACAATCTTTGGTTTTAGTCCCATTGAACCTAAAGCAGAACTTTGATCATCTTCCTCTACTTTTAAATCCTCTTTGTTTTTTGGATATAAATTTTTATTTACTATGTCTTCAATTTCCTGACCAGTCAATGTTTCATAAGTAAGTAAAGCTCTAGCTAATTTGTGCAAGTCATCAATTTTATCCGTCAAAACTTTTTTTGCTCTATCATAACCTTGATCAACAAATTTTCTTATTTCGGTATCAACTTTTCTTGCGGTTTCTTCAGACATATTTTGTTGTCTTGCAACTGATCTTCCAAGGAAAACTTCTTCCTCATTTTCACCGTAAGCAACTGGACCAAGCTCTTTACTTAATCCTGCTCTCATTACCATTGCTCTTGCTCTTTTTGTCGCTTGTTCTATGTCACTTGCAGCTCCAGTAGTCACTTTATCGTCTCCAAAAATAATTTCTTCTGCAACTCGTCCACCCATTGCTATAGCCATTTGAGCATGTAGTTGTTCTCTTGTTTGAGATACCTCATCTCTTTCAGGAAGTTGCATTACCATCCCTAATGCTCTTCCTCTTGGAATAATTGTTGCCTTATGAATAGGGTATGCTGCTTTTTCATTAATTGTAACAATAGCATGACCAGCTTCATGATAAGCAGTAAGTTTTTTCTCTTCTTCGCTCATTACCATTGATCTTCTTTCGGAGCCCATCATTACTTTATCTTTTGCTTCTTCGAATTCCATATAAGTAACTATCCTTTTGTTTTTTCTTGCTGCTAATAATGCAGCTTCGTTTACTAAGTTCGCCAGATCAGCACCGGAAAATCCTGGAGTTCCTCTTGCAATAGTTCTTAAATTGACATCTGGTGCCATTGATATTTTCTTAGCATGCACTTTCAATATTTTTTCTCTTCCGAGTAAGTCAGGATTAGAAACTACTACCTGTCTGTCAAATCTACCCGGTCTTAATAAAGCAGGATCAAGCACATCAGGTCTATTAGTTGCTGCAATTATTATTACTCCTTCATTTGTATCGAAGCCGTCCATTTCTACAAGTAATTGATTTAACGTTTGCTCTCTCTCATCGTTACCACCACCTAAACCTGCACCTCTACTTCTTCCAACTGCATCAATTTCATCAATGAATATAATGCATGGTGAGTGTTTTTTACCTTGTTCGAACATATCTCTAACTCTTGAAGCTCCAACACCAACAAACATTTCTACAAAGTCTGAACCTGAAATAGTAAAAAATGGTACCCCTGCTTCTCCTGCTATGGCTCTTGCTAGTAAAGTTTTACCTGTTCCAGGAGGTCCAACTAAAAGACATCCACGAGGTATTTTTCCACCCAATCTACTAAATTTCTTTGGATCTTTTAAAAATTCAACTACTTCTTCAACTTCTTCCTTTGCTTCCTCTACTCCTGCTACATCGTTAAATGTAACTTTACCTTTTAACTCATTCATCATTTTGGCTTTTGATTTTCCAAAGCCCATAGCTCCACCTTTGCCCCCTTGCATCTGTCTCATGAAGAATATCCATACAGCAATTAAAAGTAGCATAGGAAACCACGATAAAAGTACTCCAAATAATGATGGCATTTTTTCTTCTAATGGACTAGCTGAGATACTAACGCCTTTATCACTCAATTTTTGAATTAGATTTGGGTCATCAGGAGCATAAGTATTAAAAATTTCTCCATTAGACATTACACCCTTTATATTTTTGCCTTGAATTTCTACTTGAACAACTCTTCCATTATCTACTTGTGTTAAAAATTCTGAAAATATAATATTATTCTTTTGATTAACTGAACCTTGTGGATTCTTGAACATATTGTATAGGCCGATAGTCAAGATCACTATTACCGCCCACATAGCTAAGTTTCTAAAATTCATATCTATAAATTAAGAATTATTATCAATTTAACAAGTGTCAATTTGTGCCAATTTGCAGGTATTCTATCTTTTTTCTGAAGAAATAATGACTGAATTCTCAAGTTTTTGAATTATACATCCTGAAAGTGTTTTTTTTGAGTTATTATTAGTAGATCTTAAAAATTTAAGTAAGTTATCCACTTTTGCGCCCCTGGCAAAAGTTTCTTTTTTTCCTATTTTTTGTATTAGTTCTGAAAATGATCTAAAGACAATTTCATCTGGTTGTTTAAGAAAATCATCTTTTAAAATAATTGAATTAGTTAATTTTAAGTAATTCGAATTATCATTAATATTTTTCTTAACATAATAATCTATAGCGATATTGCTTTTGCTTAGATTGTTCAGAGATAATTTAAATTTGTTAAATGTTAATCCATCTTTCTCTAAGTTTGAAATTAATTTTCTTACTCTTGCTCTTAAAAATTTGTCATCTAAGTTAGAAGGATCAATAACATTAAAATTAAAGGTATTATTTGAAATATATGCTAAATCCTTTTTAGGTATATCAATTAAAGGCCTTAAAATATAAATTTTATCATCAAAGTTTACTTTAGATTTAATTTTGCTGAATGAAATCAAACCTTTTAAACCTGAACCTCTTAGCAATCTAATAAAAAAGTTTTCAATCAAATCATCTACATGATGTGCAGTTAAAATCATATCAATTTTTTTAATTAAACTTTGTTTGATAATTAATTTGTATCTATTTTCTCTTGCAAAAGATTGAATGTTTGTTGATTTTTTTTCCTTTTTAATAGTAAGTATGTTGCTAGAAATTTGAAATAATTTAAGTTTTTTCTTTACTAATTTAGCCTCAAAAGTAGAATTTTTTCTAAGCTTGTGGTCTATAACAAAAAAATAAATTTTTTTTTTACTTTCTAATGAATAACATTTAGCTAGGAATGAAAGTGCCATACTATCTATCCCTCCTGAAACAGCAACACAAAAACTACTTGAAATATGGCTAGATATTTTTTTTTTAAAATTTAAGTAAATTCTTTTTATTCTTGGATCTTCTAATTTTTTGGAATAAAAATTATGAATTTTCTTTTTTACACTCAAATTCTTTTTCTTCATAATACTTTGCTTTTTGAAGTACAGATTGAGTAGCGTCAGGATATTGTTTTTTAACTCCAGCAATCATCAAGCATCCTTGATCTTTTTCTCCCATCTGAACCAACGATACCCCTAGTTTCAATAAATTTTCAGGAGCAATCTTACTTTTTGGATACTTTTGATAACCTTCCAAATATGCAGTAGCTGCATCAGTGTACATTTGTCTTATTCTATAGGTTTCTGCATACCAGTATTGTGCGTTGCCTGACAATTCATTATCAGGATTAATCATTACAAATTCTCTAAATGCCCTCTCAGCATTAGCATAATCTCCAACTTTTAAAAAATTTCTAGCAAATTGATATTGTTCTTTTGGACTAGCGTCAGGCAATAATTTTTCCTCAGAATTAAAAACTTCTGAAATTATCGCTTCTGTTTGTTCTACTGTCTCTATTAATTGAGTATCATCACTAGTAGTCATATCTTTATAAGATATTTCTCCTAATGATTGTGGTTCAGAGGATCCAGGAAGTATTTTTTTTTGCGTTATATCTTCATTTATAAATGTTTGCTCAGTTTTAGGTAAAGAATTAATAGAATTATTATTTGTATTCACAATAGAAGCTTGCTCAATTTGCTCAAATCTTAATTGATTATCTTGCTGAACTTTAGAAAGTTTATTAGACAGTTTGTCTAATTTAAAATTTATTTCTTCAAATTTATTTGTTAATTCCTGGAACTGTGTCTCTATTTCGCTCAATTTCAACAAATGTTTTGTTAATGCCTGCTCTGACTCCTTTGTTGAGGCTTTTTGAGTTGTATTTGCATCTGAATTTTCGGAAAATGATTGAGAGTAAACTGCTCTTTCTAGAGTTCTAAGGTCTTTTTGAATATTTTCTAGAATTTCTTGTACTTGTTGATCTTGAGAAAATGAAATGCTTGTTGAAAAAAGCAAAAATGAAACAAAGTTAATAAAAATTAACTTAATTAATAATCTCATAAAAACATTTGTAATTATAATAATGGCAAAAAGAAGACCCATACTTATTTAAAGTAAGGGTCTTTTTTAAATTTATGTTTAATTTGCTTTGACTGTTACAGATCTTCTATTTTTCGACCATGAAAGTGGATTAGAGCCTGAGTCCACAGGTCTCTCTTTTCCATAACTTAAAACTTTAATTCGATCAGACGAAACACCATAAGTCATTAAATAGTCTTTTGCCGCATTAGCTCTTCTCTCACCTAAAGCCAAGTTATATTCTCTTGTACCTCTCTCATCCGCGTGACCTTCTACTACAACTGTCACATCAGAATTCTGTCTTAACCATGCAGCTTGC
The DNA here is from genome assembly GCA_902571975.1 of uncultured Pelagibacteraceae bacterium. Taxonomy (GTDB): domain Bacteria; phylum Pseudomonadota; class Alphaproteobacteria; order Pelagibacterales; family Pelagibacteraceae; genus Pelagibacter. The sequence goes on from CACGED010000014.1 coordinate 29,087, forward strand.
TTTCTTAAAGTTTCTCTGGAAGCTGTAGTTAAAATTGTTTCATTTGTAGCAAAGAATACTCTGTCAGGAACTCCACTTGCTAGCTCTCCTACAGTATCTGAGCCTATATAAACATCACCCTGCATTAACGCATCTAATTTTTCAATTGGATCTGCTTTTTGAGTCTCAGCTGCTTTAGTAGTAGTGGTAGACTCTGTTGTTGTTTTCACAGATTTCTTGGTTGCACATGCAGTAACAATTAAACCAAATATAACAACAAGAAATACGTTTTTAAAAATTTTGCTTAGATTCATTTTTGCTCCTTAAATAGAATATTATGAACTTAACCATGTAATTAGATGTTTTGTCCAGAAAAATCAACCTAATTTAACAAAATAGTAAATTTTCTTTAATTTCCTAACAAAGAAGACCATGATGGGTCTGAAGCATCAGTCTCAGTTGATACCAACCTCTCGTTGTATCCAGTTAAATCAATTGACCATAATTTTGCTGAAAATCCCTCACCTTTGTCGTCAGTTTTTGTTTCTCTATAAAATATGATTATTCTTCCATTTGGAGACCATGAAGGTGCCTCTTGATAAAAATTTTCTGTAAGCAATCTTTCCCCAGTTCCATCAGTTCTCATAACTCCAATAAAAAATTTACCTTTATGTAGTTTTGTAAACGCTATTAAATCTCCTCTTGGTGACCAAACTGGCGTACCATAAATTCCTTTTCCAAATGATATTCTTTTAACTTTTGATCCATCACTTCTCATTACATAAATTTGCTGATAACCACTTCTATCAGAATTAAATGTAATAAATTTGCCATCAGGTGAGTATGATGGCGAGGTATCAATAGACGGATGATCAGTTAATTTTTCTTGGATGTTTGTCTCTAAATTTCTGACCCATATCTCTGAATTACCATCTTTTGCTAGGCTCATTATAAGTTTTGTTCCATCAGGCGAAAATCTTGGGGCAAACGTCATACCTCTAAAATCACCTACTACTTTCTGCTCACCAGTTTGAAGGTTTACAATATAAACCCTGGGCATATTCCTAAAGTAAGACATATAAGTTATTTCTTTATCGTTAGCTGGATTAAACCTTGGAGTTAAAACTAATTCACTTCCCAATGTTATATACTTAGTATTAAAACCATCTTGGTCCATCAAGGCTAATTTTTTAATTCTTTGAGTTTTAGGTCCTTCCTCAGCTACATAGATTATTCTAGTATCAAAATAACCGCTTTCTCCTGTTAAGCGTTCATAAACCTTGTCAGAAATTTTATGACCAACCCTTCTCCAAGAACGAGGTGTTGTTGTTAAAGAAAAACCATCAACCATTTTTGCACCTAGAACATCCCAAAGTTTGAATTCTATATTTATATAATCTTTCTCATTTATTATTTTGGATGTTACTTTGCCAGTGATCAAAACTTGTGATTTAATCAAAGCCCAATCTTCAAACCTTGGTTTTAAATGAGCAATATCTGGTTTTTGCAAAAATGCCTCTTTTTCAATTGCATCAAATAAACCAGTTTTTTCCAGATTATTTTCAATTATTCTTGATATTTCTATCCCTAGGTTTTCAATATTTAAATTTTTTTTAATATTTTCGTCAGTAATTTTATCAGAAAAAAAAGGTGACACTGAAATAGGCATTGGATCAAGGTTACCTCTAGTAATATCAATTTCTACAAGTGAAAAACTAATACTTGGTTTTAAAATAACGTAAAAAAGAATTATCAAAAATAAATTTTTTTTCATTGCCCAACCATCATACCTTCTGGATTAAACCTTAATACCATAGTACTCCAATCTTCATAGGTTTTAAGTGGTA
>CACGED010000015.1 GCA_902571975.1 uncultured Pelagibacteraceae bacterium
TAAATGAATAATTCCTATTTCATGGTTTGGTATATATGGTTCAACAAAAGTATTTTGTTTTTTGTCAAATTTAATTGCTTCAATTAGAGTCCAGTTGCAATAAGCAGGTAGAATTTCCACATCTAAATTGTCTGAATATATTGTAATATTCATCGCTATTTGCTCTGAACCCCAAATTTTTCCAGAGGACAATGCTTTTTTTAAATTTTTTTGCCAGATTTCCCAATGAGGAGCACTTTCTTCTAGGCAAAATAACCCAATATTCAAATGTGGTTTAAGGGCAACTTCTCTTGAAACTTTTTCTGAGAATCCAGACGATTTAGCATGTTTATAATTTTGTGATTTTATTCTCGCAAAACTTCCCCATACCCAATCTGCTCTTAAAACTCTTCCGTAAGATCTATCTGCTGATGTTGCTATTGCTAATTTTTTATTCTCACACCCTTGAAAGTAAAAATCAATTGCAAACCAAGAGTTTACCCATGCATCAGCATCTATCCATAAATATTTTTTATATCCTGGAAAATACTTTGGTAAGAATGCTCTAGAGACTTGACTTTTCAACCACTCCCTTCCTTTTACCTTGAAATTCGAAACTTCTATGTCCCACTCAGCTTTTTTGATTTTGTGCACTTTTTTTTCTAATATTTGAATTTGTTCGTCAGTTAATCCTGCATCCATAATACAAATATCTACCGATTTACTTTGTTCAAATCTATTAATTGAGTCAATTAATTCGTTAAGAAGATTGAAGTAATTTGAATCTGCTAGTGAGATTATTGTGTTTTCCCTCATTTATAACACATCTTCATGATGATCAGTGTCATCTGTGATGGCTTTCGCATTTTTTTTAATCATAAGATAATGCATTGAACTTATTGGGACCATTAATAGATAAATTACACCTGAAATAATAATAGCATTAAATGTATAAACAAGAATTAAGCCAAAATATAAGATTATTCCAAAAAGCAAAAATATTGATGTACTTCTTGGGACAGCTATTCTCTTAAAAGAATAGGTTGGGATTTTGCTTATTAATAATACTGAAACAATTATAAACATAATCGGTACGATAATTTGATAATTTAAGTTTAAAAACTGAAATTCACTAATACTTAATATTAAAGGCATTAAAACTAGAACTCCACCTGCTGGAGAAGGAATACCTTCAAAAAAATTATCTTTCCAAGAACTCTCTTCATTTGATGAAACATTAAACCTTGCAAGTCTAAGTGCAACACACACAACATAAATTAACGAAATTAACCAACCTACTCTTCCAGTTTCAGACAACGCCCAAAAATACATTATAAAAGCAGGTGCAACACCAAAACTTATAACATCTGTAAGAGAGTCTAGTTCTTTTCCAACTTTAGAAGTTCCTTTGATTAACCTTGCAATTCTCCCATCTAATCCATCGATAATAGCAGCTATAATAACTGCGATAATTGATAATTCAAATTTACCATCAAATGCAAACTTAATTGAAGTCAATCCAATACATACTCCAACAAGTGTCAAAATATTTGGTAAAATAACTCTTGTTTTTTTATTTGAAACAAGTTTGATATTTTTATTTTGAGGCTCCATTAAATCATTTTTTTGCAATTAAAGTTTCACCAGCTATAGTTTTTTGATCAACTTTAACCAAAGGTGTATAATTTTCAAAATACATATCAGCTCTACTTCCAAATCTAATTATTCCTATTCTTGAACCTTGTTCCACGAGCTCATCTTTAGAAACTTCTGTTACAATTCTTCTTGCGACAAGTCCTGCGATTTGGACAACAATTATATCCTTTCCATCAGAATTTTTTATTTTATAATAATTTCTTTCATTATCTTCACTTGCCTTATCTAAAGATGCATTAAAAAACTTTCCTGGTTTATAAAGTATTTCAGATATTGCTCCAGAACATGGAGACCTGTTTACATGGCAATCGAATACATCCATAAAAATACTAATTTTTTTCATTTGTTTATTTTCTAAACCTAATTCTTTTGGACCATTAGTATCTATTACTTGTAATACAACTCCATCAGCTGGGCTTGTAAGATAGTTATCATCACCTATTGAAGTTCTTTCAGGATCTCTAAAAAAATAATAACACCAAATAGTTAATACCAATCCTATAAAACCAAGAAATCCGTTTAGGAAATAGAGAATTATAGTTACGATTGCAAAAATAATAATAAATTTGTATCCTTCATTGTGTATTTTTGGAAATATTTTGCTCATGACAATCCTATAATTGATAATTTGGATTAATATGTATACAAAAAGAATAAATTCAACTATTAAGATATATCGAAAAAATGAGTAAAATTAAGGTTAAAAACCCCATTGTTGAGTTAGATGGAGATGAAATGACCAGAGTTATATGGGACTTCATAAAAAATAAGCTCGTTTTAACTTACCTTGATCTCAAAATTGAGTACTACGATTTAGGAATGGAAAGTAGGGATAAAACTGAGGACAAAATAACAATTGAATGTGCTAATGCAATTAAAAGAAATGGTGTCGGTATTAAATGTGCAACCATCACACCCGATGAAGCTAGAGTAAGAGAATTTAATCTTAAAAAAATGTGGCGATCTCCAAATGGTACAATAAGAAATATTATTGGAGGAACTGTTTTTAGAGAGCCAATAATTTGTAAAAATATTCCAAAACTTGTGCCCTCATGGACTGATCCATTGATCATAGGTAGACATGCTTTTGGTGATCAATACAGAGCAACAGATTTTACAGTGCCTGGTAAAGGTAAGTTAGAAATAAAATGGACTGCTGAAGATGGTTCTGATGAGCGAAAATATGAAGTCTTCAATTTCCCAGGTCCTGGAATTGCATTATCAATGTATAATTTGGATAAATCAATTGAAGACTTTGCAAGATCTTGCTTTAACTATGGATTAATTAAAAAATGGCCAGTTTATCTTTCTACTAAAAATACAATTTTAAAAAGATACGATGGAAGATTTAAGGATATTTTTGAAGAAGTTTTTGAAAAGGAATTTAAAGATAGATTTGATCAAAATAAAATTACTTATGAGCATAGATTGATAGATGACATGGTAGCATGTGCAATGAAATGGCATGGCAAATATATTTGGGCGTGCAAAAATTATGATGGAGATGTGCAATCAGATACCGTTGCTCAAGGATATGGATCTTTAGGTTTGATGACAAGTGTTTTGCTTGCTCCAGATGGCAAAACAATGGAGGCTGAAGCTGCACATGGAACAGTAACAAGACACTTCAGAATGCATCAACAAGGTAAAGAAACTTCAACAAATCCAATTGCATCTATTTTTGCATGGACAAGAGGATTGGCTCATAGAGGAAAATTAGATGCAAATGAGGAATTAATAAAGTTTGCAGAGACACTTGAAAAAGTATGTGTTGATTGTGTTGAAGAAGGATCAATGACTAAGGACTTAGCTATTTTAATAGGACCTTCAACAAAATATTTAACAACTAATCAATTTTTAGATACTTTAGATGGTAAGTTGAGACAAAAACTAAATTAAAGTCTTAATTTTTTCAAAAGCCTCATCAATTTTATCTTTAAATTGGCCTCCTGCTTGTGCAAAATCTTTTCTACCACCACCACCTTTTCCACCAATAATTTCAGATCCAGTTTTAGCAAATGTGACTGCATCATACTTATCAATAAGCTCATCTGTTATGCCAACTGCAAGACCTACTTTGTCTTCTAGACTAGCAAAAACTATAACAATTCCTGTTTTTAGATCTTTTTTTCCGGCATCAACCAATTTTCTTAGCTCTTTAGGTGGAAGATCATCAACTTTTTGAAATCTTACACTTACATTATTAATTTTAACATCTTGAATTACATTTTTTGAATTATTTTCTAAAATTGAACTAAATTTTAATTGCTCTAGTTGTTTTGATAATTCTTTAATTAAATTCTTATTATCTTCATTTTCTATATTTGGTTTGCCACCTAATTTAATTATCTGTTTTGATAAGTCATTAATCATTTCTTCGTCTTTTTGCGCGGATAAGTCAGATAATTTTTCTTTATTTTGTAAGAAACTATTTAATTGATTTTCTCTAAGTGCCTCTACTCTTCTCACACCTGCTGCAATTGATGATTGACTAATTATTTTGAATTTTCCAATGTCACCAGTGTTTCGTACATGCGTACCTCCACATAATTCAGTGGAAAAATACCTTTCTTTCTCATCTCCCATAGATAATACTCTAACTTCTTCTCCATATTTTTCTCCAAAGAGTGCAAGGGCTCCATTATTTACTGCTTCTTTAGGAGTCATGATCCTTGTTTTAACTTCTGATTTTTTTTGTACCATAGAATTAACGTGATTTTCTATCTTTTCTATTTCCAGGTCTGAAATTGGTTTCATATGGCTAAAATCAAATCTTAACCTATCTGGTGCTACTAATGATCCTTTTTGTGTAACATGAGTACCTAATACTCTTCTTAAAGACTCATGCAAAAGGTGTGTTGCAGAGTGATAAGCTCTTATATTATTACGTCTATCAATATCAATTTTCATCTCAACATTGTCTTTGATTTTTATACTTCCTGATTTAACTTTGCCGTAATGTACAAATAGATCACCTAATTTTTTTTGGACATCTGTTATCTCGAACTTAAAGTTTCCTGATATTATTTCACCAGTATCTCCTACCTGTCCCCCAGACTCTCCATAAAAAGGAGTTTGATTTAAAATAATAATTCCTTCATCGTTTTCATTCAATTCATTTACTTCTTTGTTGTCCTTTAATAATGATAAAATAATACCTTCTGCTTGGTCAGTTTCATAACCTAGGAATTCTGAAGGACCTAATCTATCTTTTATGGAAAACCAAATATCATCTACCGCACTATCGCCTGAGCCTTTCCAATTTTTCTTAGCAAGTTCTTTACTTTCTTTCATTAAACTTTGAAATTTATCATTATCAATTGTCAAAGATTTATTTTTTAAAATATCTTGCGTAAGATCCAATGGAAAACCGTAGGTATCATAGAGTTTAAAGGCTACTTCTCCAGGTAGTATCTTGTCTATTTTAGTTATTTCCTCATTTAATATTTTAATACCTCTGTCTAAAAGAATTAAAAATTTTTCTTCTTCCATTCTTAATGTTTCTTTTATTAAAGATTCAGCTCTTTCTATTTCTGAGTAATTACCTTTCATCTCATCTTTTAAGGTTTTAAAAATATTATAAAAAATTGGTTCTTTAGAACCAAGCAGATGAGAATGCCTCATTCCTCTTCTCATAATTCTTCTTAGGACATAACCTCTTCCTTCATTTGATGGCAAAACTCCCTCAGCAATCAAAAATGAACTTGCTCGTAAGTGATCTGCTATTACTCTAAAACTTGCTAAATTATCGTTATTAGGCTCAACTTTTAAAATTTCTGCAGCAGAGTTTATTATTTTTTTAAAATGATCTGTTTCGTAGTTGTCGTGAGTTCCTTGAAGTAATGCAGCAATTCTCTCTAAACCCATTCCGGTATCAACTGATGGTTTTGGCAGATTAATTCGTTTATCTTTTGAAATTTGCTCATACTGCATAAAGACTAAATTCCAAATTTCTATAAATCTATCCCCATCCTCATTTTTTGATCCTGGCAATCCACCTTCTAAGTGTTCTCCATGATCATAGAATATTTCTGAACAAGGACCGCAAGGTCCTGTTTCACCCATAGACCAAAAATTATCAGATGTTGCTATCCTTATGATTTTATCTTCATTTAACCCAGCGATTTTTTTCCAGTAATTAAAAGCTTCGTCATCGTCATGGTAGACAGTTACATACAGCCTATTTTTATCTAAACCAAATTCTTTAGTTATTAAATTCCATGCAAGTTCAATAGCTCTTTCTTTAAAATAATCGCCAAAAGAAAAGTTCCCCAACATTTCAAAAAATGTATGGTGTCTTGGAGTATAGCCAACATTTTCAAGATCGTTATGCTTACCACCAGCTCTTACACATTTTTGAGATGTTGTAGCTCTTTGATAGTCTCTCTTTTCCAGTCCTGTAAACACATTTTTAAATTGGACCATTCCTGAATTGGCAAACATCAATGTTGGGTCATTATTCGGGACTAAATTGCTAGACTCAACTATTTTATGATCATTTTTTTCAAAATAATCTAAGAATGCTGACCTGATTTCATTTAATGTTTTAGCCATATTTAACCAAAATACAGCATTTTTATATGATGTCTACACTTCTGAAGGGAAAAAAGGCGCCCAATAGAGCGCCTTTTTTTAATAACTAAAAGTTATCTGCTAATTCTTTTTAGAAGGAACTTCTTCCTCTTTTTTCTGCGCTTCAAGCTTTTCTTCACTTAAAGGATTGCCTTCAATCTTCTTTGAAATAACGCCAGCTTTTTCTCTAATAGCCATTTCAATCTCAGCCGCAGCTTTTGGATTTTGTTCAAGGTAAAGTTTAGCATTCTCTCTACCTTGACCAATTTTTTCACCTTTGTAAGCATACCAAGCTCCAGATTTTTCAACAATCTCAGCTTTGGCACCAAGGTCGATTAGTTCCCCTACTTTACTAATTCCTTTTCCATACATTAAGTCAAACTCGACAACTTTAAATGGTGGTGCAACTTTGTTTTTAACAACTTTTACTCTTGTTGTATTTCCAACAATTTGCTCTTTATCTTTTATTGCTCCAATTCTTCTAATATCCATTCTTACTGAAGAATAAAATTTCAAAGAATTACCTCCAGAAGTTGTTTCTGGACTTCCAAACATTACACCAATTTTCATTCTAATTTGATTAATAAATATAACCATTGTATTAGTTCTTGAAATTGATCCTGTTAATTTTCTAAGAGCTTGAGACATTAGTCTTGCTTGAAGACCAACATGGTGATCTCCCATATCTCCTTCGATTTCTGCTCTTGGAGTTAATGCTGCAACAGAGTCGACTACTAAAACTGACATTGAACCAGATTTGATTAAAGTATCAGTTATTTCTAATGCTTGTTCACCAGTGTCTGGTTGTGAAATAAGCAACTCCTCTGTGTTAACTCCTAATTTCTTTGCATAGACTGGATCCAATGCATGTTCTGCATCTACAAATCCACAAATACCACCTGCTTTTTGCGCTTCAGCAACAACTTGTAATGCTAATGTAGTTTTACCAGATGACTCTGGTCCATAAATTTCAACAATTCTGCCTTTTGGCAATCCACCTATTCCAAGTGCCAAGTCTAAGCTCAAAGATCCAGTAGAAATGGACTCAATATCCATTGCTTTTTGTTCTCCAAGCTTCATCACAGAGCCTTTTCCAAAGCTGTCTGTTATCTGGCTGATTGCTGCATCTAGTGCTTTATTTTTTTCTTTATCTTCCAATTCTTTATCTTTTGTGGATTTCACCACTTTTAAGTTATTTTTAGTCATTTTTTGCCTCGTTTTTTTCATTTATTAACATTCGAATCATGAAAATAAATGTACACATTTTGTTCTCATTGGCAATATTTTTTTAAAATTAGGGCTAAAAGTCCCTATTTATCTAAGTTTTAAGTACTCGCTATTGAGTAGGCCAACTGACTTAATTAATCTGTATTGAGCTAAAAGATAGTTTCTCTCAGCCTCAGCAAGATTTATTTTAGCATTTATTAGATTTGATCTTGATTGAAGGACATCAAACGTAGATCTGTTCAGCCCACTCTCATATTCAAAGCTTATTCCCTCATTTGCTATTTCAGCTGCTTTAACTTGTGCCTGTACAGCTCTTAAAAAACTCTTTGACGACTCGAGTGTGGACCAAGCGGCAGTAACTGACTGCGTATTATTTCTATATGCGTTTTCAAGCAATAATTTTTTCATACCTTTTACTTGAAGATTTTTATTAACATTTGATTTATTTTTTCCACCAAACTGAAAAGGCCAACTCACAGTTGCTTGAAGAACATCTTTTTCTCTTTCATCATAAGTTGCACTTAAATCATCAACATAAGTTCTCTCCAATGATAGTTTTGCTGTTGGAGAAAGATCTGAACGAGCAATCTTAACATCTAATTCAGATTGTCCATATTCAATATCTGCAATAATTAGTTCTGGGCTTTTTTTTTCAGAGGTTTTTTTTGCTTCAGCTAGACTTGATGGAATTAAAACATCTGCATTGTATATCTTTTTTAATTTTTCATTAATATTGATTGGCCCAATAATATTTTCATAAGCTAACTTACTTGTTACAATACTATTTTGTGCCCCAATGAAACCCGCTTGCGCTCCAGCTAAAGAAGATTGAGATTGGGCTAAATCAGTTGCTGTTATTTGAGCTCTTGAAAGTCTTGCATTATCAATTTCAAATTGTCTTTGAAGTAAATCTACGTTTTCCTGGTTAATATTTAATTTTTCGTAAGCAAGAATTAAAGCTGTGTAAGCTTCAATTGCTTTTAAAAATACTTCTTGCTCTTTTTTAATAAGTTGAGCTTCAGACAAATTTAATCCCAACTTGCTTTTTTCATATTTGGTATCGCGTCCACTACCATCTAAAAGTGTTTGCTCTAATTTTACAGAAGATGTCATGGGATTTGTATTAGTTATTGAAGCATCAGAACCATTTTGATTTGTAAGTTTATTAGTATCTTCGAAACTTTTAGTTCCTGTAAGAGTTAAAGTTGGAAAAAAATCACTTTTTGAGATATTTAAGACTTCTTTTTGAACTTCTAAATTTTTTCTCTCTGCTTTAAGCTCTAAATTATTCTCATAGGTCTGTTTTAGCGCATCATTTAAAGTTACTGCACTAACTGGTAGTGTAAACACTATTAAACAAAAGATAATTAAGGATATTTTTTTCATTTATTATATTTTATGGATTTAATTTGATGATTTCTATTTAAATTTAATACAACTGTCGAATATTTTGGGGCGTATTTAAACATATTTTGTGTGACTCTTTGGTAAGTCTGCATAAATGTTAATACCTCGTTTTTACTCATAACTTTACTATTTGCTTTATTTTTTGAGTTTAATTTAAGCAACTTCTCCTGCTTAAGTCTCCAACTTTGTAATAATTTGAAGTTACCAGCTTTTAAAAATAACAAACAGTCTAATCTAGAAAATAATTTCTTATATTTTGTTTTTAATTGATGATTTACATATTTTCTCCATCTTAAATTTTTATCTTCTTTTCTTTCAAGAGGATTAATAGATTTTTTTAAACTTATATTTTTTTCTGCTCTAGCTCCTACACACCATCCTTCAAAAATTATAATATCTGGTACTTTTTTTAATAAGTACCAAAACTTTCTTTTTAACCTATCATCTATTGCCTTATTAAATTTAGGAAGTCTCTGATGATAGAATCTCTTACTCTTTGTTTTTTTTAGAAGATCAAAGATAAAATTTATATCGTGAGTACCTGGAACACCTCTGGTCATTAATAAGGGATGAATTTTTTTTGACAATTTTACTCTATCTTTTCGAGTTTTATACAAATCGTCAATTGAGATTTTAAAAACATTTAACTTAAAATATTTCGTTAAAATAATTTTTAATATTGAGCTAATCGTTGTTTTGCCGGTCCCTTGACCTCCTGCTAATCCTATTAAATAAGGTTTAGATTTATTTGTTCTATTTGAAATCCAGAAACTAATTGGAATTAGAAAAGATTTAATCATCTTTTCTTTATTTTTAAATTTTTCTTTTGATGTTTCCTGCAACTTAATAAATTTAAAGCAATCTTTACTAACTTTTCTGTAACACTCAGTAATTGATTGCATAAAAAATTTATTGTTTTTGATCTAAAGGATGATTTTTGCCATCGTTCACTGGCACATCTTCAATTTCAAATGGCTCCACACCTTCTATACAAGCAATGTTTACACCAAATATTTTTGGATTACTTCTAGGTCTATTATGAGTGTGAATTCCACAAATTGAGCAAAAGTAATGTTTGGCAGTATTAGTGTAAAATTGATAAAGAGATAATTTATCTTCTCCTTTAGTAAGTTTAAAATCATCAGGACCAAGTACACCTATAATGTAACCTTTTTTTTTACATATTGAACAATTGCAACGCATAATTTTTTCAATACCACCCAAAGGCATCTTAACTTCTGCTTCTATTGCACCACAATGACAGGATAATTTTTTCATATTTTAATCTCCTAAAAATTTATCTTTTATTCTCTTTTAAATAATTTTTATATCTTTCGTAACTTTCTTTTGGCCAAGTATTTTTTAAATCATACATTTTTTCAAAACAATTTGCATCATCAGTAAGTTTTAACCATGGATCTTTATCTTTTGTAAATATATGCGCTTCAGGAGGAAAGTTTTCTGAATTATCTAAAGTTTTAGTTCTAACTGTTGATCGACCAACTGCCGTGGCATAATCTGTGTAGATATAAGTACCACATTTGTTACAAAAATAAGCCCTCGAAGTAGCTCCACTACCTGTTTTAAGTTCAGTTGACGAAATATTACCCTCTATAATTAAAGTATTATCTAGAACGCTCGTATTAATAACATAAGAAGACCCAGTTATAATTTTACAATCTTTGCAATGGCAAGCTTGGGTGAATAGAGGCTTCTCAGTAATTCTATATTTAACCTGACCACAAATACATCTTCCTGTTAAGCTCTCTTTTTTTTCCATTTATTATATTCAAACTATTTATGGTTAAAGTTATCCACATGTATACAACATGTGGTTTCGATGTTCACGTTTTGATTCACTTTTGATTCAGTTACAGACTCAAAATACAACCTGATTGACACTATTGAATAACTTATGTATTAGTTAGAACAAAATAAGAACATTTATGAAGCTGACTATACCTTACTATTTACATAAAGCTGGCGCGGGTTTTCCGTCCCCTGCTACAGACTATATTGAGGAAGATATCGATTTAAATGTTCATTTAATCAAAAATGTTCCAGCAACTTTCATCATAAGAGTTCAAGGGAAATCAATGGTGGATGTTGGAATTAATGATGGCGATCTATTAGTTGTTGATAAAAGTTTAACGCCAAAAAACTTCTCAACAGTTATTGCAAATGTTCATGATGAATTAGTTGTTAAAAGTTTAGTTCAAGAAAGAGATAAAAAATTTTTAACATCAGGCTCTAAAGAATTTACAGATCGAATTTTAATTAATGAAGATGAAGATATATTTATTTGGGGAGTTGTAACTTATGTCATCCATTCAGTATACTAAAAAAATAGCGCTTATTGATTGTAATTCTTTTTATGTTTCTTGTGAAAGATTATTCAATCCTAAAATAAGAAAAAAACCTGTTGTAGTTTTATCTAACAATGATGGTTGTATAATTTCAAGATCAACTGAAGCAAAAGCTTTAGGTATTAAAATGGGAGAGCCTTACTTCAAGGCAAAAGATATTATTATTAAAAATAAGGTTAATGTTTTTTCTTCTAATTATTCTTTATACGGAGATTTATCTAGAAGAGTAATGAGAACACTAAAAAGATTTAACTCTGCTATAGAAGTTTATTCTATTGATGAAGCATTTTTAGATTTATCGAATTTTCCAGATAGTGAAGTTGAAAAAGTTGGAAAAGAAATTAGAGAAACAGTTTTAAAGTGGACAGGTATTCCAACTAGTATTGGGATTGCTAAAACCAAAACTTTAAGTAAAGTTGCAAATCATATTGCAAAGAAAAAAGAATCAGGTGTAACAAGTTTGATAGGAATTGAAAATATTGATCCCATATTAGAAAAAGTTGAAATTAATGATGTGTGGGGTGTAGGAAGACAATTGACAAAGTTCTATCATAAAAATGGAATTTATAACGCTAAGCAATTAAAAAATAAATCAAATACATGGGTAAAGAAAAACTCAAATGTTCTAGGATCAAGAACTGCAATGGAGCTTAGAGGAATTCCTTGTATTGATATTGAAACAACACAATCAAAAAGAAAAAGTTGCGTAGTATCTCGTTCGTTTGGCCAAAGAATTGAGAAATACCAAGAATTAAAAGAAGCAGTTGCAAATTATTGTTTAAATGCATCAGAAAAAATAAGATCTGAGTCTTTAATTACAAAATCAATTACTGTTTTTGTTAGAACTAGTCCCTTTCAAAGTAGATTTGGATACTATTCAAACTCGAAGACAATAGATTTTGCAATTTCAACAAATAATAGTATTGAAATAGTTAAAACTGCTTTAGTTGCTTTAGACTCTATCTTTAAAAATGGTTACCGTTATCAAAAAGCAGGCGTAATGCTTACTGGTTTATCTAATGAAGACGGTAGTAAGAACCTATTTTCTTCTGAAAAAGATGAGAAAATAAAGGGTTTAATGAAGTCTATTGATAATACTAACTATCGGTATGGAAGATCTACATTAAGTCTTGCTAGTGCGGGTGTTCAAAAGAGATGGAATATGAGAAGAGAGCACTCTTCTAAAATAGATACAGCTGATTTTTACTTACTGCCAACAATTAGCACTTAATTTAAAGGTGCTAAAACAATTTTAATATTTTCAGTTTTATCAGAATATTCTTCAAAAATTCCTGATCCTTTAAATATAGCATTGTTATTTTTTAAAATAACTAAAACAGAAGTAGTCTCTTGATCGGTATCAAGATCAAGATCCCCCTGAATTCTGATTTCATCATCATAATACTGTAAAATTTTTATTTTTTTACGATATTTGTCAGAAATAATATTGCTTGATCCAATTTTTTCAAATTGAAATTTTCCATTTTTAAAAACAATTACATCTGAAACTATACGTTCACTCCTAGTTACTTTGTTTGTAACATTATTAGTATTAACCCAGTACCAATTGAGTTTATATTTTCCCTCAAGTTTTATTTTGCTTTTTGGTAAAGTTAATTTTGCTTTTTTTTTAGAAATTTCTTTTTTATTACTCCAATGTATATCTTTATAAAAAGCAACTGCCATTGGCGGCTCAAAGTCTGAAAATTTCTTTATACTTTCGCCACCTTTTCTCCAAGAGTAAATACCCCATTGAAAGTTAAATCTTTGCTGGCTTTTTTTACCGTCTCTCTTGGCTACATCTTGATTAATTGGAGCAGTTACACATTTTATACAACTAAAAATTTCTCGATTATCATGCTTTAAAGTTAATTCACCAAGTTTATTCTGAGCCCACAAAATATCTATTTCAAATTCAATCCATTTATTATGGAAATTTCCTTTTCTAGAAATTATTAATGCATTTTCTTTACTATGAGAATCTAAATTATCAGTAAAAATTACTGATCTAAAATAGAAAGCTAAATCACCATGTTGTATCGCATTTGGATTTAAAGTATCACCTTTTGAAGCAATTACATTCCCTTTTTTATCAACAGTGTTAACTATACCTAAATCAGAACTTGGAACTATAACAAATTTATAAGGCACGTCTTCATCACCATAACCGTGGAGTTGGCCAAAATGCATAATATCATCATAAACACCAAGATGATCGACAGTTGGGTTATCAGGTATAAAAACACTAAATTTTATTTTTGTTCTGTGCCCATATTTTGCTGCCATATTATTATCATTCGGAAAATTTAATTCACTTCTTTTAAGTTTGATTGCCAAACTTTTTTCTCTGCAATCCCAACTGTTATCAGCACATCCCTTAGTTAACTGAAATCTTTGCACATTCCCTTTAACTCCAGGAAAATTTGATACTAAAATTGCCCCATCTTTAGCGGCTACACCCTTTCTATGAAGTTTTTCACCTTTATGTCTAATAATTTTGCTTTTAAATTTTAAGTTTTTATCAATCTTAAATATTTGTGGTATTTTATTCTTTAATTCATAATCATATTCACTGCTAATATAGTTGTTTTCACTAGCTGTTAATATCGAAGGAACTATAAAAAGTAAAAATAATAGTTTTTTCATTTTATACAATTAGCATTAAATCCAATTAGATTGTCTATGCCATACTTTGGTCTTTTGGCTAAATAAGTAATATCTTTTTCATGTTTTATTCCAGTTACCATTTCCATTAAGGTATCAATAGCTAAAGCCTCTTGATGTGTGTGCTTTCTAGCATTATGTTTTTTATATTGATTATTTTTTTGCTTACCATCGTATTTTCTTGAGGAGAAACTTTCATAATCAGTGATCCCTAAATTTAATACTTCTGCTGCTTTAGTAATTCTATTGATAACTGAGTCTGGAACTTTAGCCCCCCAATTTTTAGCTAAATAGATGTATCCTAAAGCTGAATTTAAACCATAAGAGTGATACCATAAGGCTCGAAACCCTCTAAAAGAATTATTATTGATATAGCCATCATCATAAAACACTTCCTCTATATTTTTAAATCTAAAATTGAATTCTTTTGCTGCTAGTTTTTTATTGTTTGTCCAATGAGCATAAGCTAAGTTTGGAATTCCTCCGTTTCCCATCGCATAAAATCCTTTTTCTTTCTCTAAAAATTCTTCAGGCTTAATAAATTTTTTATGCATTTTTTTAATATACTTGTTAACAATTTTAATTTCTTTATCACTTAAGTAATCTTTAAGATAAATTGCTATCAGCAAATAATTTGTAAAAGCATCCCTTGCAAATTCATATGCATGATACCAGCAAGGTGCCTCGGGATTTCCATCTTTCCAACATTTTGGTTTCTTTTTTAACTCTTCTTTACCGATTGTATCTAGTAAAACATTTGCTTTAGCAATTTTAATCAATATTCCTTTAGCGGCATCAATGTCAGTTATATCATTATCGCCAATTGCATTATGGGTAGCAACAGCAAACGAGCTCATTGGACCAGTTAGATTTAGGTGATTTACACTTCTAGAATTACCAAGCGCCCATTCACTCATCCAATCTAAACGTATTAAGCTTTCAATTCTAGCTTTTTTATATTTAGATTTAAAAGTCTCACTACCCACATAAGAGCATGATTTAATCTTATCTGTATAAAAATGTTTTGGAAAAGATATATCTTTAGATTTAACTTTTGCTTCAGCAGATAAACATAAAAATATGCCAAATAAAGTTAAATAAATTTTTTTCATTTCAAAAATGATTTTGAAACCTCAAGAATATGGCTAGGATTAAATTTTTTATTATTTTTTCTATATGAATAAACTTCATATTTTTCTACATTCTGTGACTCGAGTTTTTTACATTCAGATTTATTAAATAATTTTTCACATTTTTTTTCAGATCGTACCCCATCAAAAAAAATAATTCTTTGGGGCATTTTGTTTGTCTCAAATATATTTTTATATCTAGACATCGAACTATTATATAATCCATATCTTAAGCTTTGCTCTTTACCTTTGCTTGGGTGGTTTGAAATGCCCTTAAAATCAATCTTTAATTCTCCGTCTATCCAAACTCTCATAAAACCCTTCTCAGGATCTGGGTGCCAATTAGTATTAAAAATAATTTGAGTCCAATTACCTAATAATTCCTCATTTTTTTTTAATAGTACGTAAGAGTCTCTAAATGTATCTCCATTTCTATTAAAAGTTAAACCTGCATGCATATGCTGAAACATTACTAATACTTTTGAAGGTTTGTGTCTTTTCCATTGTATTAAAGACATCTTAGATGGAGCAACTGAATTATAATCTTCCGGTAAGAAAATATAAAATTGGTACCATCTCTCATATTTTGAAGGATATCTTTTATAATATAATTCAGTTCTTTCTCTATCGTTTTCACAATCATTCCAATTCGGTTCATAACCACACTCACCATCATTAAGTTCAAATTTAATTGATTTTTCTCCAACAATAGAAAAATCAGATACAGAAACAGGATTAACTGCATGTCTTGCATTTAGAAAATGAAATTGTTCAGGAATTGCTTTACCATATTTATCCTCTTTTAAAGCTTTTTTTACTTGAGAAAATTTAGTTTTTGCAAATCCATTATTATTTATCAACAATCCAATTATTAAAAAAAATAAAAAGTTTTTCATTATTTATTTCATTTTAATTTCAGGTAATGGTTTTTTCCATTTTATTGATTTTGATATTTTTTTTCCATAAGTTTTGTCCCTCCAAGAGCTTTTTCTAAATCTTACATAAGAAACAGAGCCTTTATTTTCTGATACATAAGAACATTTATCTTGATCTAAAATTTCTTCACATTTATTACTAAAGCCAAATTCTTTCACTGTGAGAGACTGTGTTGGTGTTTCACTTAAAAAGGCATCTTTTAACCACCTGTAGAAACCCCATTTAAAAGTATATCCATCACCTATAGTAAAATTAGGACCGTAAACTTCAAAGATTTTTTTATTACCCAACCAAGCAATTATTTCTCCATTATCTTTCTTCGACGCTAAAATTTTAAAACTTAAAGTTCTGTAGTCATTAAAATGGGAGACTTTACCCAATTCAAATTTATAACCAATCTTATCAAAATTAGAATTTTCTGGATCTCCTTTTAAATAGAAAACTTCTTTAGTGAAGTTCAATTGATGTACAATTTTATCTCCATAAAATTGTGTTTTCATCCAAGGTAAAAGTCTTGAATTACCTTTATTGGCAATAACTTGAAAAAAACTTCCACCTACTGCAGGATGTGTAGGAAAGTCGTTCAACTTAAAAGTATATTTTATATATACAGGTTTCTTAAATTTCCTTGGTTTTTTCTTATTTGCCGTTTCCCATCTTTGATTTCTTTCACCTGTCCTTTCCCAGTCATTTTTGTGCCCTTTAAACTTTGTATCGAGTGTAATTTTAATTGCTTTCCCATCTGCATCTTCAAAAATAGATAGTGCCTTTTTTTTTGATATCGATCTAGTATCATTTTTCATTTCTGATTTTGCTTTACCAATCAAAATCTCTTTTTTTAAAAATTTGTATGGATTTTCAGATGAATTTGCACATATTGGTAAAAAACAAAAAAATATTATTAAAAAAAAATTTTTCATTTACCTTTTTTAATTACTGAATGAGCAATTTTCATCCAATTAAAATCTCTGTGAATAGCTAATGTTGCAACTATTCTTCCTTTATCAAAATCTATTGTAAATGTTTGTCCTCCATAACCATCCATAATAAAAATATGCCTTTTCTTCATACCAGAAGGTTCTAGATGAAAAAAACCACCATATGATTTCGGATTTGTGAATGCTTGTTTTGTGTCACCATAATCATAATTTTTTTTGGTTTTTCTCTCATACAAAGACTTCAAATATTTTCCTTCACAAGTATCATTTTGCCAATCATCGAGCATTGCTTTGGCAATTCTTAGATAATCATATCTTGTAAGTAACAACGTACTTGTTGTAGCCTTATCTTCTGAGGTTGAGGTTTGGGGCTCTGCAAAAGAAGTGTCGTATTCAATTTTAGCTTTATTAGTAAAAACATCCTCCAACAGTTTAAGAAATTCGTCATTGCCAGCTTTAAAAATTATATAGTTCATAATTAAATGTGGTAATAAATTATTATAAGCCCATTTATTCCCAGATTTTTTTGAATTTTTTAATTCATTTTCCATAACACTTTTTATTGTTCTGTTAGTAACTGAGTATTTAGAATTTGAATTTGCAAATATATTGCTTTTATCTTTTGAAGAAAAATATTTCTCATCACCTGCTTTCATATTAATTAAATCAATAATTTTTTGATTATGATAAAGACTATTCTTTACTAAAGGCCAATCATCTAATTTTGCATCAATACTTTCAATATGTCCCTTGCATATTGCGTGTCCCAATATATATGAGGAGATACTTTTTCCGACTGATTGAGAATGATACTTTGTTTCATTTGTAAAAACTTTACCAAATTTATCTTTTGGACTCATCTCGTCGATAACAATTTTACCATCTTCATATAAAAGATAGCTCAGCAATGCTGTCTTTTGTATTTGTTTTTTAACATTTTTATCTTCTCTTAAATCAAATTCAAATTGATATGGACTTTGTGAAGCTCTGATAACACTGTACTTTGCCTTTTTTGCCCAGTTACCATTCGTATAATTCCAATAATAATAAAGCAAAGTTTCATAATTAGGATTAGCACCTTTCTCGGGAATCTCTGATCGGCCGTTGTATGTTTTTACTTTGTAATTTGGAACAACTTTTTTAAAGTTGTCACATTTATTATAATACCAATGCTGACTAAATTTTTTCAAACCTTTACATTTTCCTGTTCCCTCTGCAAACTCTAGTTTGATAAATTCTTTATATTCGTTTTGAAATAACCATTTATTAAATTCTGAAAAAAGCTCTTCTTGTTCATCTGCATAAGCGGTAGCTAAAATTAGAAATGAAAACAAAATTGCTAATAGTTTTTTCATCATACTTTAAATAATTTATCAGATAAATTTTGCAAGTCATCCCCCCAAAAAACTTCTTTCTGAATTCTTTTAAAATCAATTTCAAAAACAGTAGACATGGCTGATGCATAAATAGATCTAGCATCAATCGTTGAATTTAAATCTCTTCCTTCAAATAACTCTTTTTTCTTAAGTCCTGGCCAATCAGAATAAACTTGAGATTGTTTTAGTAGACCACCTGCCATGAAAATTGCTGAGCCATAACCATGTTCTGTTCCACGCCCTCCATTTTGTTCTATAGTTCTGCCAAATTCAGTTAAAGTTAAGACTAAAGTATTTTCAATTTCTGATCCCAAACCTTTTTCTAGGCTTTTAAAAATTGAGTCCATTTCAATTAAGCTATCTGAGTGAGAACCATTCACTCCTCCTTGTGCAGCGTGTGTATCAAAACCATCAACTTCAAAAACAGCAACTCTTGGGCCATTTATTTTTTTAAGTTCTAGACCTGCCTTTAATGCTAAAGATGAATTCTTTCTAGACATTGAAGTCCCACCGCCACTCATCATAGATCTGTTAGCAATTATTTCCATCATGTTAGCTAAATCATGTTCAGATTTATCTGCATAAATTGATTTTAAAAGTTGTAAAAGTTCTGTTCTTGGCAGTTTTTTTTTTGAAGGATAAAAATTATCATTACTAGGAATTCCTCTAAGAAGTAAAGGCATTGGTAATGCCAATGCAAGACCATCACCTTTTAACTCAGCTAATTTCATTCCTCTTCCTAGCCAGCCAGTTTTAATTGCATAAGGAATATGACCACCTGTTTCCATAAGATTTTGACCATCAAAATGAGATCTTTTTGTATATGGAATATTCGTTGCATGCACGATCGCTCCAAGATTATTTAACCACAAATTATGAAAGTTTTTTAGCTTAGGATGTAGGGCAAAATCAGAATTTAACTTTATTGTTTTGTCTAAAATCAAATCTTTTCGTCTCTTTTCAAAATTCTTATCATCTATTATCGGAACAGCACATAAACCATCCATTCCTCCTCTTAACATTATGATTACAAGATTTTTTTTCTTTGTTGTGTTTGCTAAAACAGGAAAATTAAAACCTGCTAAAAATAAAGTAGTAGCTGATCCTTTTAAAAAGTTTCTTCTTGATATTTTCATGATTTAAGGGTCTCCGGTAGGTTAAATAGTATTACATGTCTATTAGAAAGGTCTCCCTGCTGATTTATGGTTTTAAGAATTTCATTTGGATTATCATAATTTTTTTCAACCATCTCCTCATAAAATTCATTTGTCTGCGATTTTCTATTTTTTTTGTAATATGCTTCTTTAGCATAAACGAGTCTTCTAATTAATAATTCAGGTGACATCCAATCCTCTGAAATATCTGACCATCCATTAGGTTGTCTTGCTAAATATGGATGATGGCCAAGTTCTCTTAATAAATATTCTAATGATCTTTGCTCATGAGTTGGTTTTAGACCTAAAGTATACAAATCCATCAATTTTGGTGTTGGAATTAATTCCACATCAGACATTTTGCTCATTATTAAAAGCCAATTCTCAGGATTTTGAAATTTATTATATTTTTCAGAATAATTGAAAGCAACCTCTAATGCCGCTTTATGAACATCTGGTAAAAAACCATCTGATTTTTCCCAGGCTTTAATAATTGGTTCCATCATTTCTTTTGTTGGATTATCGGTTATAAAATACCTGCAAAGTTTCATTGCAATGAATTCTCGACAAGATGGATGATTTACTAGATCTGTGATTACGGCTGATAAACTCTTTCTTCCTGATTTATATTTTTTACCTAAAATTCTTTTAGAGCCTGGTTGATGATATTCACCATTGAAATGAACATCTCCAGTTTCTAATCTTTTTTTTCCCCAGTTAGGTCTCCATCCACTCATTACATATGCCATTTGAATAACATCTTCTTGAGTATAGCCACATTCAGGTGAAACAGTATGAAGCTCTAATAATTCCCTTGCATGATTTTCATTTACACCAACCTTTCTTCCCTTTTCTTTAGCCCATTGTGCTTCTTGGCTTTTAGGTCCAACATTATCATTATTATCTAAATGATGTATCATAGTCCAAGCTACTGTTGCTTCTTGGACCATTTTTTCAAAGGTTTGATTCATATTGGCTCTAATAACCTCTCTTTGATATGCACCAGTTGTGTATTGAGCCAGAAAATCTTTTTCACTGATTGCAAAATGGTTTCCCCAGAAATACCATAGCTTAGCTAAAACAGGAGTTTCGCTTTTTAAAGCTTCAGAATGTCTGATACATAATTCAAGATTCCACCAAAATTTTTGGCCTGTTACATGTCTTAACTTATTTTTTTCTCTTTTATATCCATCTTTATCGTTTTTAAATTTTTTTCTTAAAACTTTTCTATCTCCATAAACGTAATCTCGATAATAATTTCTAAGTGCTTTCTCTGGTAAAATTTTTCCCTTCCAGGAAAATTCTGGAATGTCATTTAATTGACTTGTTGCCCACTCTAATGGGTCTGATGGAACTTTATCTTTAGGTCCTAGTCCAAATGCAACCTTACGATAAAAATTTTTCATAAATTATTTAAAATAAATTATTTTAATATGTCAATATCTGAAATGTTTGTTAAAGAATTATTAAACTCAGTCATATTTTCTCTTCCTGAGATTTTTAAAATAACCAGACCAAATATAATAATTAAAGCTAGAGGTATGGCTGTAATTATACTTATATATTCAGCGATAATAATTAAATATATTGCATAAAATGCTATTGATCTAAAAATTACACCTGTTTTAAAGACAGCAATAATAGCTAAAGAGTGCATTATTAAATTGAAGAAACTCATTTTCGAAGGCCCAAAATATCTTGAGCCTCTTATTGATGGAGAATTAATTAAATTAATTTCAGTTTTTGCCAAAGAGCCTGAGAAACTACTCCAAGTTGATTTCTCTTCGATTAGCTTTTGTACAGTTTTCTTTGTAAGGCAAGTATAGTTTCCAAATTTAATAAATTTCCCAGTAAATGTTAAAGTAATAATTTTATGTAAAAAATAACAAATTTTAAAAATTAAACTTTCTGATCTTTTAACTCTCTCTCCAACAATTGTTCTGTTTGGATTATCTTTAATCTTTTCTACAAAATTTTTTATTTCCTCTGGTCTATCTTCTCCATCTCCATCCATTGGTATTATATAATCAAAATTCTCGTTTTCTGAGATATGTTTTAGTCCTGCTGCTATACATCTTGCATGGCCTCTATTTTTTCTCATATTTATTAATTTTAGATATTTAATATGATTTAAATTTTTAGTTTCTAATATTTTTTCCTCTGTTGAAGCATCATTCACCACAATTACTGTAAATGAATAATTAAGGTCGGAGATATTATTATCAATTTCTTCAATTAGTTTTGATACAGATTTAAAATCATTAAAAACTGGAATTAATATTATAATATTCATTAACTTACTGAACCTATTAGTCTAAATAATGAAGCAAAAAAACCGTAACCTGAAAGTTCAATCAGAACAATAATTCCAATAATGAACAAAAGTCTTTTATTTTTTTGGTTTAATTGAAATTTCATTTATATTTTAAACATTTCATAGTATTATTACACAAATAAACTTCACTCGAGTTATAAATCCATTTTGGTCTCTCTGGAAGATGGTAGGATATATTTCCAGCGATCCACTCATTACCCTTAACATATTCCATTTTTCCAAGGTCCTTACCCTCTGTTTCATAAAAAACTTTAGCCTGCTTAGCTAAATTTTCACCATTAAAATCAGTTCTTTTGTCAGTCGTTGTAATTGAAACATAGGAATATAAAATTGGCGATATAAGAAATAAAATCAAAAATATTGAGGCAAAGACTTTCATTTTTTCCAAATTAATTTGAGATTTAAAAACATAAACAAATAGTAAACCAAAACTTATATAAAATGGTGTCATCCACATAGTTCTTATTTTTACACCCATAGTAAAGGAAGTTAGAAAAATAAACAAAATAGGAATTAAATTAATTGATATCAAGAACAATAAATTATCATCATTTAAATTAATATTTACTTTAAACTTTTTAACTAAAATAAGAACCATTAGTAAAAATGGCAATAATATTCCAATTTGCTTGCCTAAAAATATTATAGGATGTTTAATATGGTTAAAGATACTAGCTTCTTCTGATCCAGTTCTAAGAAGTCCATAAGTAATAGTTACATAATCATTCTCAGTTAACCAAATAATGTGCGGTAATAAAATTATTATAAAAGGAATTAAAGAAATTAAACACTTAAAATTTAATTTTTTTGTATAAATCATGTAAATTAAAAGCACATCTATTGCTAAACCTAAATAGATAAATAAATATTTTGATAAAAAACCAAGTCCGGCAAATAAACCTAATAACAACCAATCTAATATTTTATTATTCTTAATACCTTTCCATAAATAAAAGACTGACAGAGACCAAAAAGGTATTGAGCATACATTTACATTAAATTCGGGTGTAGTGAAGTTATAAAAATATATTCCCTCTAACAACAAAACAGATAATAAACAATATATTTTACTATCAAAAAAATCTTCGGCTAACTTAAAAACTACAAAAAATGAAACTATAATACAAACTTGACTTAGCAAATAATAAGCCCAATCTTGGGGTCCAAAGATTTGGTAAAATATTTCAGGCAAGAGAGCACTCATTGGAGGATGTTTATTAAATCCCCAGTCTAAGTTACTACCCCACGCTAAAGCTTCGATAGTATCTAGGGGTAAGTTATGGTTTGTTAAACTTGGAACAATTGTCCAAATTAATAAGTGGGATGTAATAAAAATATAAAATAAATGTTTAATATTTTTTTTATAAATGGCCATTTACACTAATTTATACAATTAATGCATTCTTGACACTCAATAAATGATGAATATATTCTCCAAATTCATAAATTTGGACATGGTAAAAATCTCTAAAAAATATACACCGAAAGATACTGAAAAGTATATGTGTGCAAAACACCTTGCATACTTCAAGCAAAAGTTAACTGATTGGAAAAAAGAATTAAAAATGACAAATAATGAAGCAATATTCAACGCTTCAATGGATGATAACAATGCTTCGGCAGACATTGTTGATCAAGCAAGTTCATATACAGAAAAAAATGTTGAGATGAGAGCAATTAATAGACAGATAAAATTAATCTCTAAAATTGATGGAGCTTTAAAAAAAATTCAAGATGGAACTTATGGCTTCTGCGAGGAAACTGCTGAACCAATTGGTCTAAAAAGATTAATGGCAAGACCTGTTGCAACCTTATGTATAGCGGCACAAGAAAAACACGAAAAAGAAGAAAAAGTCTACGCAGATACCTAGGGGTAATCTATTTCAGCATCTTTATTTAATACTTTAAACCCTTTGATCACTGCAGGACGTTTCGCAATATCCACATACCATCTTGCTAAACCTTTAAAATTTTCTAATCCAATATCATGTCTTTTATGTCTCGCAATCCAAGACCATGTTGCAATATCTGCAATTGAATACTCTTTACCAGCTAAATAATCACTCTCAGAAAGTCTTGCTTCCAAATCCTCGTATAGTTTTCTTGTAATTTTAAAGTATCTTTCTTCTCCCCACTCGCTTTTACCTTGATGATAATAATGAAACTGATGATGTTGTCCTATCATTGGACCAATCAAACCCATTTGGGCCATTAACCATTGATTTATCTCTAGTCTATTCTCCTCAGGATAAAACATTTTACTTTTTTCACCAAGATACATCAGTATTGCGCCAGACTCGAAGATTGATTTATTATTTTCGTGGTCGGTTATTACTGGAATTTTATTAAATGGACTAATTTTTTTGAATTCTGCTTCATGTTGCTCACCTTCAGATAAATTTACCTTTGTAACTTTATAATCAAGTTTTATTTCTTCAAGCATGATACTTATTTTCCAACCGTTAGGAGTATCGGCAGTAAATAATTCAATCACTATTTTACACCCAGTCTGTCTTTAATAGTATTTGATGCTGTTGTAAATTCAAATCTATATTTTTCGTTAGGTCTTGCATATTTAAAGCACCCTCTTGCAGCTAGAGCACCTTCATGAAAACCTGATAAGATTAATTTAAGCTTTCCTGGGTAAGTACATATATCGCCAATAGCAAATATACCTTTCTTATTAGTCTCAAAATTTTCTGTATTAACAGGTATCACTTTTTTATCTAAATTAAGACCCCACTCAGATATTGGTCCAAGTTGCATTATCAAACCAAAAAAACCCAAAACATAATCGGCTTTAATTGTTTTACTCTCACCTTCTTCACTTTTAATTTCAACTTCTTCTAAAGATCCATTTCCTTTGACATCTTTAATTGAGTATTTAGTAAATAAATTAATTATATTTCTTTGACTTAATTCTTTAATTTTTTGAACACTCGCAGGCGCACCTCTAAACTCTTCTCTTCTATGAATAAGTGAAACTTTAGAAGTATTAGATAGTTCAATTGCCCAATCAAGAGCACTATCTCCACCACCAAATATCGCTACAGATTTATCTTTAAAAATTGTTTTGTCTTTAATTGAATATAAAACTGAAGTTCCATCGAACTTTTCTGCACTTTTTGTTGGAAACTTTCTTGGTTCAAATGAACCAACACCGCCAGCAATTACAACGTTTGGTGCATGAAATTCTTTTCCATTCGTTGTTTTTACAATCCAATTATCATTTTCTTTTTTAAGTTCTTGAACTCTATCATTTAAGTGAAACTTAAAATTAAATGGTTTTATTTGTTCTAATAAGTTATTTGTAAGCTCTTCTCCTGTACACTCTGGCACCGCAGGAATATCATAAATTGGTTTATCAGGATAAAGTTCAATACACTGACCACCAATTTTATCCAAGTTGTCAACTATTTCACATTTCAATCCAATAATACCAAGTTGATGTGCACAAAATAAACCTGTGGGACCCGCTCCAACTATCACAACATCAGTTTTAATCATCAAACTTGTTTCTCCGGCATATGTACCGTTAAACCATCTAAGTCATCTGAAACCATAATCTGACAACTTAGTCTGCTATTAGAATTTGGTTCATAAGCTTGGTCTAACATATCATCTTCACCCATGTCTTTTTTTGGTAATTTATCATACCAATCCTCTTTGACATAAACATGGCATGTAGCGCATGACATGCTTCCTCCACAATCTGCATCAATACCAGGAATATCATTTTGAACGGCACCTTCCATAACCGTAAGCCCATTTTGGACCTCAACTATGTGCTCTTTTCCGTTATGTTCAATATATTTGATTTTAGCCATTGCTTTTATATAAGCACAAAAAAAAATAGGGCAAGTAATCAAACTTGCCCTATTTTATATTTCGTAACTAATTGTTACTACGCTCTTCTTGTAGAGTTAGATACTGCACAAGACCAGATAATTAAACCAAATGCGATTTTATTAACAAAGTCTGCTAAGTTATAGATAACGTTTAACGCGTTACCATCTATTCCACCTGTTAGGTAACCAAAAATGTAACCTAATGGGTAAATAGCCCAACCTACAGTAACAATCATTCTTAAAGCTCCAAATGCAGTTACTAAAGATTTGTTTCCAGATTTAGCAGCAACTTTTCCTGCTTCTCCTGAAAAGATTTCATAAAGAATGTAAATCCATCCAGCCATACCGATTATGAAACCTAGTGTAGCGTTGATGAATCCAGCTTCTCCAAGATATCCACCTATTAACATAACTAGTGAACCAATTAAGATTCTCCAGAATATGTTTGTGTCAACTTTTCTTACTGCTGAAAGAATTAAGTAAAATTCTACTAGCTGTAGTGGCACAGTAATTAACCAGTCAATGTATCTGTAAACAGTTGGAGTATCACCTGTTTCGATCCAAACTGCTCTCATGTACATATAGTGAATAAATGCTATACCTGTTACTAATCCAGCTACGTTTACTGATTTTCTCCATTGTGAACTGACGTTAGCCTGTTCCATAAAGAAAAACGCTGTAGCTGCTAACATACCCATTGATATTAACCAAAACGAAATACCTACGAAATCGTCTGTAGCTAAAAAGGCTGTTGCCGCGTTAGCTGCTGTAGTTGCTCCGAAAAGCACTGCCGCTAATGCTAACATTTTCATTGTCTTCATAAAAAACTCCCTCATAGTTAGTTTTTTTTATTAGTTTAAATTTAAACTACAGACTAATCTAATGATTAGTCTAAAGTTAGGGTTAGATAGCAAAAAAATTTACTTTATTGAAGAGTTTTTGACCTCTAAAAAGTATTGATTTTACTTACTTTATAAAATTAAATACAACCTGTTACGTAAAATCATTATAAAAGTGAGTCAAAAAACAAATCACTATGAAAAATAGTTTTAACAAAATTTATGAAGAATCTATTCAAAATCCAGAAGAATTTTGGAAAAATATATCTGATGATGTCTTCTGGTTTAAGAAACCTACAAAGATTTTAGATAAATCTAACCCACCATTTTATAAATGGTTTGAAGATGGCGTAACAAATACTTGTTACAACGCTATTGATGTTCATATTGATAGTGGTAAGGGAGATAAGACTGCTTTGATTTATGATAGCCCTATAACTAATAGTAAAGCAAAATACACATACAACGAATTAAGAGAAAAAATATCAAAATTTGCCGGAGCACTAGATAATCAGGGTGTCAAAAAAGGTGACAGAGTAATAATTTATATGCCCATGATACCTGAAGCAGTTATAGCGATGCTTGCTTGTGGAAGAATTGGTGCAATACACTCTGTTGTCTTTGGTGGATTTGCTTCAAATGAATTGGCCAGTAGAATTGATGATAGTAAAGCAAAAATTTTAATTACTGCTTCTTGTGGGTTTGAGCCAGGAAGAACCGTTGAATATAGACCTTTAGTTGATGGAGCATTGAAACTTGCAAAACATAAAGTTGAGAGAGTAATTTTCTTTCAAAGGAAAGATTACGAAGTAAAACTCAACTCTCCGCTTGAAATCAGTTGGGAGGAAGCTCTTAGTAATGCAAAAAATAAAGATTGTGTTGAGATTGGAGCAAATGAGTTTGCTTACATTTTATATACATCTGGAACTACAGGAATACCAAAAGGAATAGTTAGAGATGTCGGAGGTCATATTGTGGCTCTTAAATGGACAATGAAAAATATTTACAATGTTGATGAAAATGATGTGTGGTGGTCGGCAAGTGATATTGGTTGGATAGTAGGACATTCTTATATTGTTTATGCTCCATTGTTTAAAGGGTGTACAACAGTTTTATTTGAGGGCAAACCAGTTGGAACTCCTGATGCAGGAGTATTTTGGAGAATAATTTCAGAGTATAAAATTAAATCTTTATTTACAGCTCCAACAGCATTTAGAGCTATTAAAAAGGAAGACCCAGATGGAAAGTTTTTCTCAAAATATGATTTAAGTTCTTTTAAATCTTTATTCCTAGCTGGAGAAAGAGCTGATCCTGATACAATTAAGTGGGCTGAAAATCTTTTAAATGTTCCAGTTATAGATCATTGGTGGCAAACGGAAACTAGTTGGGCAATAAGTTCAAATTGTACTGGAATAGAAATGCAAAAAACTAAGTATGGCTCAGCGTGTAAAGCAGTTCCAGGTTATGATGTAAAAATAATTAAACCAGATCATTCAATTGCAGAACCTAATGAGATGGGTGATATAGTTGTTAAATTACCTTTACCACCAGGTACTTTTCCCACACTTTGGAATGCAGACAAAAGATACGAAGAAAATTATATGACTAATTATAAAGGTTACTATCAAACCTATGACGCAGGACACATTGATGAAGATGGATACATTTGGATTATGTCGCGAACCGATGACATTATAAATGTTGCTGGTCATAGATTATCGACAGGTGCAATTGAAGAGGTGTTATCTGAACATCAATCAGTCGCTGAGTGTGCTGTTCTTGGAATTGCAGATAAATTGAAAGGACAATTGCCTATTGGTTTAATTGTTTTAAAATCTGGTGTTGAAAAAAACAATGAAAGTATCTCAAAGGAATGTATTAAAATGGTAAGAGATAAAATTGGACCTGTTGCTGCATTCAAAGTTGTTATTGTTATTAAAAGATTACCGAAAACAAGATCAGGAAAAATATTGAGAGGAACTATTCGTAAAATTGCCGACAAGGAAGATTATAAAATGCCAGCAACAATTGATGATCCAGCAATTTTAGAGGAGATTACTCAAAGTTTAATAGAAAATAAAATTCTGATTAAATAAATTATATTAATTATCAAACTTGATGGGCCTACCTGATGCTTCTCCAAGGATTTCTCCATCTTTCATTTTAATCTCTCCATTTATGATTGTATAAACTGGGGTTCCCTTAAACTTATGTCCATCAAAAGGTGACCATCCACACTTACTCTCTATTTTTTCATTTTTGATTTCGATAATTTTGTTCATATCCACAATTGTAAGATCTGCATCATATTCTTCTTTTATATATCCCTTGCCTATTATACCAAAAATTTTTGCTGGATTTTCACAGATGAGATTCATAAGCTGAACTAAAGTCAGTTTTCCATCATTTACATGGTTCAGCATCACAGGTAATAAGGTCTGAACCCCTGGCATTCCTGAGGGGGTATCTGGATATTCTTTGTCTTTATTTACCTTTAGATGAGGAGCGTGATCCGAACCGATAGTATCATTATAATTATTTCTTACCGCATACCACAGCCTGTCGTAATGACTTTTTTCTCTTATAGGTGGGTTCATTTGAGCATAGGTACCTAGTTTGTCGTAACAATCTGGTGCAAACATTGTTAAATGCTGTGGAGTAATTTCAAAAGTAATATCTCCCTTATTCTGAGATAAAAAATCAACCTCCTGTTTTGTAGTAATATGTAAGATATGAGCTTTTTTACCTAATCTTTTTGCAATTTTTACAATCTTTCTAGTAGATGAAATTGCACATTCTTCATCTCTCCATATTGGATGGGAATGTACATTGCCTTTCTCTCTTAATTTCTTTCTTAAATTTAAAATATCTTCATCTTCTGAATGAACTGCAACTATTTTAGATGTACTTTCAAATACTTTTTCAATATCCTCTTCTTTATGAACTAATAAAGTTCCCGTGGACGAGCCTGCAAATAATTTTACTCCGCAACATCCATCTAAACCTTTAAGATCAGCTAATTCACTTTGATTAGTTGGAGTTGCTCCAAAATAAAATGCATGATTACAATACATTCTATTTTTTGCTAAATCTATTTTTCTTTGAAATTCTGCTTTGTTTGTAGTTGCAGGATTAGTATTTGGCATTTCAAATACTGAAGTTATGCCTCCAACAATTGCTGCTCTACTTCCAGAAGCTAAATCCTCAGTGTCTGTTGAACCCGGTTCTCTAAAATGCGTTTGAGTGTCTATGCAACCAGGAAGAACGGTAAGTCCAGTTGCATCAATTGATTGACTTGAATCTTCATTTAACTTACCAATTTTTACAATCTTGCTGTTTTGAATGCCTATATCAACGTCTTTGAGATTTTTATCAATATAACACTTTCCATTTTTAATTATTAGGTCTAACATTTACAAAAAAACTACATATATCATTCGTTATAATATTACAATATGAATAGAAATAATATCTACATCCTTGAGGATAGAGGTCTTCTTTATAT
>CACGED010000016.1 GCA_902571975.1 uncultured Pelagibacteraceae bacterium
GTCACTTCAATAACTTTGAGTTGATGGCAATGCAAATAGAAAAATCAGGGATTAATTTAGCTACAATATATAGACCCTTAAATAATGTTTTTTTAAATAAAAATATGGAACATATTAGAACAAATTATATTTGTAAAAATCAAATAAAAAAAGGAAGGTCAGGAACAAGGCGAATATTGGAAAATCTTAAGAAAAGTAACTCAATTGCATTAATGATTGATCAAAGGGTTACTGAAGGGATTAGAATAAATTTCTTTGGAGATTTAGCGTCTACGACAACCATACCTGCACAAATTATCAAGAAATATAACTGTGATTTAGTTCCAATTTATATAGAGAGAACTATGAAACATTATTTCAAAATGTATGTATCACAGCCAATTGTTATAAATTCAGGAAAATCTAATGAAGAAATTTCTATACATTTAAATAAAATTTTAGAAAAAATGATATTAAAAAACCCAGACCAGTGGATTTGGACCCACGATAGGTGGAGAAAATAATTATAATTTAGTTACTTTCCTTTTTGACTGAAGCCTCCACATAAGAATAATAAGCTTCTTGTTCATCAACATTCCAATAATTTAATTTTTCTAAAGGAATTTTCTTTCCAGAAATTGCACATATCACGTGGTCACCCTCTTCCATTATTTCAAAATTATTTGGAAGATATTTTAATTTTGCTAACTTGTTCATGATATTTAGGATATATATTTGAATATATGAAAATTGCAATTCTTGGAAATGGTGGAAGAGAGCACGCTATAGCAGATCAATTATCAAAATCACCAAAGCTTAACAAACTATATTGCTTACCAGGTAATGCTGGAACTGAACTTATTGCTGAGAATGTAAAGCTTGATATATTCGACTTTAATAAACTAGGAAAATTTGTCGATGAGTATAAGATAGATTTAGTAATTGTAGGCCCAGAGAAACCTCTCGTTGATGGGATTGTCGACTTTCTTACAAATAAACGAATAAAGGTATTCGGGCCTAACAAAATTTCTTCTCAACTTGAAGGTTCTAAAATATTTACAAAAAAGATATGTGAAAAATATAAAATTCCAACAGCACAATTTAGTGTTTTTAATTCTGTTAAGGATGCACACAAATATTTAGAAAAATCAAACAAACCAATTGTTGTTAAAGCAGATGGTTTGGCAGCAGGTAAGGGTGTTTATATTTGTGCAGATACAGAAAGTGCAAAAAATGCAGTAAGTGAAATTTTTGATGGAAAATTTGGTACAGCAAATCAAGTTCTTATAGAGGAATTCTTGCAAGGTGAAGAGATGAGCTATTTTGTAATATCTGATGGAAAAACATTTACAAAATTTAATACTGCTCAAGACCACAAAAGAGTAGGCGAAGGTGATAAAGGTAAAAACACTGGTGGTATGGGAGCATATTCTCCCTCGGGACTTATAAACAAAGAATTGGATTTAAAAATTATTGAAACTGTCATTAAACCAACTTTTCAAGCAATTAAGGATATGGACGAAACATACAAGGGATTTTTGTATGTTGGACTTATGATTAGAGATAATAATCCATATCTAGTTGAATATAATGTAAGAATGGGAGATCCAGAATGTCAAACAATTTTACCATTATTAGACACAGATCTGCTTGAATTAATACTATCTTGCTGTGAAGAAAACTTAAAAAATCAAACAATAAACTGGAGTGATAAAAAAAGTATGTGCATCGTGCTGTGCTCAAATGGATATCCCGATACTTATAAAAAAAACATAGAAATTCCTAACTTAGATAAAATTACAAGTAATAATAATACTTTTATTTATCATGCTGGTACTGAAATGATTGATAACAAAGTTTATGCAACAGGAGGGCGCGTACTAAATTTTGTAAGTATTTCTGATGATTTAAAAAAATCAAGAGAGTCGGTTATTCATGAAATTGAAAAATTAAATTGGGAAAATGGTTTTTATAGAAGAGATATTGGTTTTAAAATTATAGATAAATGAGAATTATTTCAGGGGAACTCAAAGGAAAAAAATTATCAGTTCCATTAGATAAATCTACAAGACCATTAAGAGATATGGTAAGAGAGTCAATTTTTAATATCTTAGATCACTCAAACAAATTATCGACGGAAATCTACAATTCAAAAGTTTTGGATTTATTTTCTGGTACTGGATCTTTTGGAATTGAGTGTTTGTCGAGAGGGGCGGCAGAAGTAATTTTTTTTGAAAATTATCATAATTCATTAAAAATACTTAAGCAGAATATCTTTAACCTAAAATTAGAAAACAGAAGTATAGTGTTTGATTATAGCGCTTATAATTTAAAAGAGGTAAACTTAGAAGATAGGATATTCAATATAATATTTTTAGATCCTCCTTTTAAAGATAGGAAAATAAAAAGTTTAATAGACCAAATAAAGAAACTTAAAGTTGCTGATGAAAATTCTTTATTAGTAATTCATAGAAACAAGAAATCAGAGGATAACATTTCACAATATCTTAATGTTATAGGTGAAAAAAATTATGGTTTATCAAAAATATTTTTTTGTAAATTAATTTAGTTAAGTATTTTTGATGTCTCTGTTTTTATTAGTTCAACTGCTGGTTGATCATAAGGATTTACCTTCATTACTCTTCCAAGTAAAATTGTTTCTAACACAAAAAAAGAAAAAAGCTCTCCTAAAGTTTCCTCATTTCTTTTCAGAACTTCAAAACTTCTAAATGGTATTTTCTTTTTTCTGAAAACTATTTGGGTTGCTTGCATTTGAGCCTGAATGATTTGACTCAAATTTTTATTTTTTAAAGTCGAAAATTTACCAAATAAATTGCTATTATCTAATTTATTCGTTTTTTCATTTGTAACTCCAAAAAATGTGAAAAAGTTGTTTCTTGGTCCATCTAAGTATAACTGCAGTAAACTATGATTGTCTTTTGGCATAGACGATATGATGGGAAAAATACCTTTATTTTTTTTACCCAAACTCTCAGCTGTTAATTGCTGATACCACTTAAATAAGTTTTCTGAACTTTCGTCATAATTTAAAATTACAGAATTTTTTTTTCCTTCTGAAACACATCTTGATATAAAACTTACATTATTAGTTAATGAATTTAAGAAAGTTTTATTTTTAATTAAATTATTAAATCTTTTAAATTTTCCCTCATTTAGGCCCAACAATTGAGCAGGCAACATTCCTACTTCGGACAACACGGAATACCTTCCTCCAATATAGTTTTTATGTTCAATTATTTCTGCTTTTAATTTTTTTGCTAACGAAGTTAAAAAACTAGATTTATTCTCAGTAATCACTATGTTTTTATTTTTATTTTGAGACTTAAGAATTAAATTTAAATTTGACACTGTTTCAAGCGTATTCCCTGATTTAGAAATTATTATATTTACAGATTTGCCATTTGGTTTAAGTTTAATTTGATTATTTAAATTGTTAAAAAATTTTATTTTTTTTTTAACCTTTAATTTTAAAAAATCATGAATTGCCTCGGCACCTAATATTGAACCACCCATTCCAATTAAATTGATACTTTTGTAATTTTTATATTTCTTAATAATATTTTCTTTAAAACTATACTTATAATCAGCTGTAAACGAATTAAGTAATAAGGAACTCAAATTTAACTCTTTTTTTAAAATTTTATTTATATTTTTTATATTTTTTATATTTTTTTTTAATTGGAAATTTTTAAAAATTATGTTTTTTGAAAACATTTTTTACTTAATTTTTTTTAAAATAGAACTTTCAATAGATGTTGACTCAATTGGATTAGAAATACTTTGATCATTACTATTCTTAAGTAAATTTTTTATTTTAGATTGATCGTTTTCAATATCCTTAGTAGATTTTACATTAGCTTCTCCAGGTTTAGGCAATTTATCAAAATCAGGTGGCATAACTAATGGATTTTTTTTATCTATTAAAAATTCATCGCCTTGATCTGATCTTTTTTTTCCTTGCAAAGCTTCTCCCACTGAACCACATGAATATAAAAATAATGAGAGTAATAATAATTTTGAAAATTTAAAGAATTTATTCATTTACTTTTTTATAACTTATTAATTCGGCCAAAATAAGCAAAATAATCCCAATTGTTATAAATATGTCGGCAACATTGAAAATAAACCAGTGATATCCATTATAATTTAAGTCAAAAAAGTCAGGAACTGCCCTATAATATATTCTATCAAATAAATTGCCTAGTGAGCCTCCTAAAATAATAACTAAAAAATAATACTTTAATCCCTTTTCTTTAAATAATAGATAAATTATCACAAAATTAATTAATAAAATTAAAATAGTGACTATGTTATAAAAAAAATCTTGATCTGAAGACAATAATCCAAAACCTATTCCTTTATTCCAAACTAAATAAAAATTTAAAAATGAGTTTATATAAATATCCACTTGCCCAGTTTCCTCAAGTATGTTTAGAATAATTATTTTTGATATTCTGTCTAATAAGAAAATGGATAATAAAATGAAAATACTTATTGCTATTTTTTTTATATTTTCACTTTTCATGAAAGATGACAGTTACCATCTCTTTCACAAATATTTTCTCTAATTTTCCAACAAACTGGGCACTTATTCCCAACAGCTTTTGAGCTTATAATCTCAATTTCTTTTTCTAAATTTTTATCATTTGAGATTGAAGCAGAAGATGTTATGCAAATTTCAGAGAAATCATGGTTCTGGGCTAAACTATACGTGTCTTTATCTTTGATTTTTATTTGAATATTTGCCTCTAAACTTGAACCAATAATTTTATCAGCCCTTTTACTTTCAATACTAATGTTTGCTTCATCTCTGATTGATTTAAGTTTATCCCACTTACTATTTAATTCTTCATTTTTCCATTGATTTGGAATTTTCACAAATTTTTGTAAATGAATGCTTCCATTATTATCTTCCTTATGAATTAAATGATAAATTTCTTCAGTGGTAAATGATAAGATTGGAGCAAGCCACTTTAATAAACATTCTAAAATTACTTTTAGTATCAAAATACAATCAGAACGCTTCTTTGAGTCTTTTGGATCGCAATAAAGAAGATCTTTTCTAATATCAAAATAAAACGCTGAGAGTTCTACTGTACAAAAATTTAATAATTCCTTATATAAATTATGGAAATTATAGGCTTTAAAGTATTCATTAAAACTTTGATCGATCACATATAATCTATGCAGCATGTACTTTTCTAATTCAGGAATATTATTTAAATTAATTTTTTCAAAATCTACTTTTGAATATTCGTCTTGTATATTTCCTAAAAGATATCTAAAAGTATTTCTTATTTTTCTATATGATTCAGAGTGCTGGTCTAAAATTGAATAGTCTATTCTTAAGTCCTCAGCATAATTTGATGAGGCAACCCAAATTCTGAGTATATCGGCGCCATATTTTTTTAAAATATCTTCTGGAGCTATAACATTTCCTGTTGATTTAGACATTTTAAGTCCTTTTCCATCGACAACAAACCCGTGGGATAAAATACTTTCAAATGGTGCTCTACCTCTTGTTCCGCAAGACTCTAAAAGCGAGGAGTGAAACCATCCTCTATGTTGATCTGAACCCTCTAAATACATTGATGCAGGCCATTTTAGATCATCCCTCTTCTCTAAAACAAAAGAATGAGTTGATCCACTGTCAAACCATACTTCTACAATGTCGCTAGTCTTATCAAAATCTTCTACTTTATATTTATCACCGAGTAGTCTTTGAAAATTATCTTCAAACCAACAGTCTGAGCCCTCTTTTTCGTAAATTTTTGCAATATTCTCAAAAACTTCCTCATCAATAAGAACTTCTCCATTTTTTTTTGAAATAAATATTGGAAGTGGAACTCCCCAAACTCTCTGTCTAGAGACACACCAGTCTGGTCTAGTCTCGATCATTGCTTTAATTCTTTCTTTGCCTTTGCTAGGATAGAAAGTGGTGTCATTTATTGCTTTAAGTGCTTTATCTCTTAGATTATGACTTTCCATTGAAATAAACCATTGAGGTGTTGCTCTATGAACTAAAGGAGCTTTAGATCTCCAAGAATGTGGGTAAGAATGTGTCAGTTTACCATTGTTTAAAAGACCTTTAAGTTCTTTAAGCTTTTCAATAACAATATCGTTTGCTTTGAAAATGTGAGTTCCCTCAAATATAGGTATGTGTTTCGTGTACCTTCCATCATCATCAACTGTCTCAATTGCTTTTATTCCATTATTGATACATAAATTAAAATCATCAGGTCCATGGCTTGGTGCACAATGGACAATTCCTGTTCCTTGTTCAGTTGTGACAAATCTC
Source organism: uncultured Pelagibacteraceae bacterium (assembly GCA_902571975.1). GTDB lineage: Bacteria > Pseudomonadota > Alphaproteobacteria > Pelagibacterales > Pelagibacteraceae > Pelagibacter. Next base: position 6,299 of record CACGED010000016.1, read on the forward strand.
GCCTCGAGCATTGGAACATCATAGTCATAGCCAATTTTATGAAATGGATGGCTACAAATAGTTCCATCAAATTCTTTTCCTTTAAATTCTTTTAATATCTTAATATTGTATTGAGTGTCTTTTACAACAGACGGCAAAAGATCTTTTGCAATAACTATCTTATCGTTTTGTAATATATCTTTGTTATCGATCTCACATAAAACATAATCCAAACTTTGGTTATAAGCTAATGCCTTGTTGGCTGGTATCGTCCATGGAGTTGTTGTCCAAATAACAACGTTCGATCCAATTAGTTCTTTGATATTGGATTTTTTAACTGGGAAGGCTGCATAGATTGTATCTGATACATGATCTTGATATTCAACTTCTGCATCTGCCAAAGCTGTTTTTTCGACTGTTGACCATAAAACAGGCTTGTAACCCTTGTACAAACTACCCTCTTTTAAAAATTTTCCAAGTTCTCTTACAATTTGTGCTTCTGCATCAAAACTCATAGTTGAGTAATAGTTTTCCCAATCTCCAATTACTCCTAATCTTTTAAATTGATCTTTATGAATATTTATCCATTTACTTGCAAAATCTCTACATTCTTTTCTAAACTCAATAATAGGTACATCATTTTTATTTTTTTTATTTTTTTTATATTGTTCCTCAATTTTCCATTCAATTGGTAAGCCATGACAGTCCCATCCAGGTACATAAACTGAGTCTTTACCATCCATTTGATGAAATTTAACTATAATATCTTTTAGAATTTTATTTAATGCGGTCCCCATATGAATATTTCCATTTGCATATGGAGGTCCATCGTGTAAGACAAATTTTTCTTTGCCTTTACTTTGATATCTTAGTTTTTCATATAGATTAATCTTATCCCAAAATTTCAAATATTCTGGTTCTTTATTTGGTAGATTTGCTTTCATAGAAAAAGCAGTTTTAGGTAAGTTTAAATGTTCCTTGCTCATTATGTTTTTTTAGCTTTTAAAATATCTTTTTTAATTTGATTTTTTAACTCACTGATACCTTTGAATTTTTTTTCTCCTCTTATAAATTTTAAAAATTCTACAGATAATTTTTTATTATAAAGATTTCCTGAAAAATTAAAAATATTTACCTCTAAAAGTATTTTTTTTTGATTAAATGTGGGTCTATAACCTAAATTTGCAATTCCTTTATAGAATTTTCTTCTATCATTAATTCTTATTTTTACAGCATAAACACCAGGCTTTGCTATAACATAATTTCCAATATCGATGTTGCAGGTTGGAAAACCAATTTTTTGCCCCATCATTCTACCTCTTTGAACTTTTCCTTCAATTTCCCAGTTTCTTTTCAAAAAAGTATTTGCTTTTGATAGGCTTCCCTCTTCAAGCAACTTTCTAATTATTGTTGATGAAATTATTTTTTTGTTTTTCATCAGAGGCGTTGGATTTATTAAATTATAACTAAAATCATTTTGAAATTTTTTAAGCATTTCTACATCGCCTTCTCTTTTATGGCCAAATCTAAAGTTATTACTAACAAATATAAACCTTGATCTAAGTTTTTTGGATAAAATATTTTTTATGAATTGATAGTAAGTGATTTTGGAAAAATTTTTATCAAATTTTTTATTTATTACAAAATCAACACCAAATTTTTTTAAATAAATAACTTTTTGATTAAAATTCGATATTCTATAATTTTTAATTTTTGTATTAAAAAACATTTTAGGTATAGGATCAAAAGTAACTACGCCTACTTTAGATTTATATTTTGTTTTATATTTTTTAGCTAACTCAAATAATTTTTGATGCCCTGAATGTAAGCCATCAAAATTTCCAATTAAGATAATTGATTTTTTAAATTTACCTGGAATATTAAAATTATTAAAAATATTTAATTTTTTCACCATTTTAATTCTTTCTGAAAATAGTCAATTTTCGCTTCATAATTTTTAAGTACATTTTTAATTGATAACTTTGAAATTTCTTCTCTATGTATACCACCTGTAATAAGCAATGAATCAAAATTTTGTATGTTAGCACCTCTTATATCTGTATTTAAATTATCACCAATACATAATATTTTTTTGTTATTTACATTTGCCGCAATTTCATAAACAGGTGGATAAGGTTTGCCAAAATAAATCACCTCACCTTCAATTTCTTCAAATGATTTTGCAATAGAGCCTGCGCAATATTCTCTTTTGTCCCCTCGATCAACTATTAAATCAGGGTTAGTACATATCATTTTTTTAGTTATATGTTTTGACAAAAGATTTTTGTAATACCCTAGGTCATCTTCATATTCTTCAAAAAGACCTGAACATAATAAATAATCACAGTCCTCTATATTAATCACTTTATTATCTTCAAAAGTTTTAAATAAATCAAAATCTCTTGGTGGCCCTAAGTGAAAAAATTTTTTATTATTGAAATTTTCTAAAAGATATCTTTTTGAAGCTTCTCCAGATGTAAAAACTGTATCAGAAAAATTATTTAACCCCATTTTTTTTAGAGTATTAATTACTGTTAGGTTGGGTCTTGGAGCATTTGTCAATAATATGAATTTTTTTTCATTATTAGATAATTCATTTAAAACTTTGACAGCATTCTCATGTAGCTTTATTCCGTTATGCACTACACCCCAGATATCTATGAAAAATAAGTCATATTCACTGAATATCGATTTTAAGCCTGATTCATCTAAATTTTTACTCATATTTCAGATATAGCTTAAAAATCTTATAAATTCTTGATTTTTCTCGTTTATATATTTAAAGCCAGATCTTGAAATAATAGTCACATGCATCTATATGAACACTAATTTAAAGGAGTAAATATGAAGTTTAAACCGTTACACGATAGAGTACTAATCGAAGTTTTGGACAGCAGCGAAAAAACTGCTGGTGGAATTATCATCCCTGATTCTGCACAAGAGAAACCGCAAGAAGGAAAAGTAGTTGCTGTAGGTGGTGGATCAAAAACTGAGGATGGAAAAATTATACCGATGGATGTTAAAGTTGGTGACAAAGTTCTTTTTGGAAAATGGTCAGGAACTGAAGTTAAAATTGATGGTAAAGAATACAGCATAATGAAAGAGTCCGACATTATGGGTATCTCTACTTCTAAATAAATTAATAAAAGGAGAGTTTAATAATGGCAAAAATAGTAAAATTCGATTCAGATGCTAGATCAGCAATGCTGAAAGGAGTAGATATACTTGCAAACACAGTTAAGGTTACTCTTGGCCCCAAAGGTAGAAATGTTGTTATAGACAAAGCATATGGTGCACCAAGAACAACAAAAGATGGTGTATCGGTTGCTAAAGAAATCGACCTAGATGATAAATTTGAAAACATGGGTGCTCAAATGGTTAAAGAAGTTGCGAGCAAAACAAATGATGAAGCAGGTGACGGTACTACAACTGCAACTATTCTGGCTCAAGCTATTGTAAAAGAAGGTTGTAAGTATGTTACAGCTGGTATGAATCCTATGGATGTTAAAAGAGGAATTGATGCTGCTGTAGAGCATGTAAAAAATGCTCTTATATCATCAGCTAAAAAAGTAAAAGATAGTGATGAAATTGCACAAGTTGGAACTATTTCTTCTAATGGAGATAAAGAAATAGGAAATATGATTGCAAAGGCTATGCAGAAAGTTGGTAACGAAGGAGTTATAACTGTTGAAGAAGCAAAGAGTATTGAGACAGAACTTGATGTTGTTGAAGGAATGCAATTTGATAGAGGATATTTATCACCATACTTTGTTACAAATGCTGAAAAAATGACAACAGAACTTGAGAATCCATTAATTCTTTTACATGAAAAAAAATTAACTAATCTTCAACCAATGGTTCCTCTACTTGAGGCTGTGGTTCAGGCAGGAAGACCTTTAATGATAATTTCAGAGGACGTGGAAGGTGAAGCATTGGCAACTTTAGTTGTAAACAAACTAAGAGGTGGACTTAAAGTTGTAGCAGTTAAAGCTCCTGGTTTTGGAGATAGAAGAAAATCTATGCTTGAAGACATCGCAATTTTAACTGGTGGACAAGTTATATCTGAAGATCTTGGTATAAAATTGGAAAATGTTAAAATCACTGACCTTGGATCTGCTAAAAGAGTGAAAGTTGATAAAGAAAACAGTACTATTGTAAGTGGTACTGGAAAAAAATCAGACATTGAAGCAAGATGTGATCAAATTAAACAACAAGTTGAAGAAACTTCATCAGATTATGATAGAGAAAAACTTCAAGAAAGACTTGCTAAATTAGCAGGAGGTGTTGCGGTAATTAAAGTTGGTGGTGCAACAGAAGTAGAAGTTAAAGAAAAAAAAGACAGAGTTGAAGATGCTCTAAATGCTACAAGAGCCGCTGTTGAAGAAGGAATAGTTGTTGGTGGTGGTTGTGCACTTCTTTATGCCTCTCAAGATCTAGATAAGTTAAAAGTCAAAGGATCTGATCAAAAAGCAGGAGTTGAAATTGTTAAAAGTGCATTAGAAGCGCCTATAAGACAAATAACAACAAATGCTGGTGTAGACGGTTCTGTTATAGTAGGCAAACTTTTAGAAGCTAATAAATCTTCTCAAGGTTATGACGCTCAAACAGAACAATATGTTGACATGTTCAAAGAAGGAATTATTGATCCTGTTAAAGTTGTTAGAACAGCTTTACAAGATGCAGCTTCAATTTCTGGATTATTAGTAACGACAGAGGCAATGGTTGCTGACAAACCTGAAGAGAAGGATGCTGCAGCTGGGGGAATGCCTCCAGGAGGAATGGGCGGCATGGGCGGCATGGGCGGCATGGGTATGTAACCCAAATAGTCTAACAAAAAAATTTAAAAAGGGCAGATTACTCTGCCCTTTTTTTTTGTTTTCAATTGAAGGTATAAATGTATAAGAACCTCAATTATGAATAATAATATTCGAAACATCACTATCATTGCTCACGTTGATCATGGAAAAACAACACTGATTGATAATTTGATGAAACAGAGTGGTTCTTTTAGAGACAACGAAGTAGTTGATGAAAGGTTAATGGACTCTGGAGAGCTAGAAAAAGAAAGAGGAATTACAATTCTTGCTAAGCCTACTTCGATTAATTGGAAAGATACTAGAATAAATATTATTGATACTCCTGGTCACAGAGATTTTGCAGCAGAGGTTGAAAGAGTTTTAAGTTTAGCAGATGGTGCATTATTGTTAGTAGACTCCGCAGAAGGCGTCATGCCTCAAACAAAATTTGTATTAAGCAAAGCATTAAAACAGGGATTAAAACCAATTGTAGTAATAAATAAATTAGACAAAAGTGATCAAAGGGCTGATGAAGTTTTAAATGAGACTTTTGATTTATTTGTTAGTTTGGATGCCAATGAAGAGCAATTAGATTTTCCAGTATTATATGCAAGTGGAAGGTCTGGTTGGGCATCTAAAGATATTGACGGACCAAGAGAAAATCTTAATCCGCTATTAGATTTAGTTTTGGATCATGTAAAACCCTCTCAATTTGATAGATCAAAACCATTTGCGATGCTATCGACGCTACTTTATGCTGATAACTTTTTGGGCAGAAGCTTAGTAGGAAGAATTTCACAAGGGACGGCAAAAGCAAATCAACAAATTAAAGCAATAAATTTAAAAGGTGAAAAAGTAGATGAAGGTAGACTTACAAAGATCTTTAGATATGAGGGTACAAAAAAAGTGCCCATTGAAGTTGGAGAAGCTGGAGATATCGTAGTTATAGCTGGATTAGAAAAAGCAAATGTAGCAGATACTATTTGTGATTTAGAGGTAAATGAACCAATTGAGGCAACACCGATCGATCCACCAACAATGTCGATAAAAATAACAGTAAATAGCTCACCATTAGCAGGAACTGAGGGTAAAAAATTAACAAGTACTCAAATTAGAGATCGTTTAATTTTAGAGGCCCAAAACAACGTTGGAATTTCTTTCTCAGAAAACTCAAATAAAGATGCATTTGAGATAAGTGGACGAGGAGAATTAATGCTTGAAATATTACTAACACAAATGAGAAGAGAGGGCTTTGAAATGACCGTCAGCCCTCCTAAAGTTCTGTTTAAAACTGATGAAAATTCAAAAAAGTTAGAACCCATTGAAGAAATAACTATGGATTTGGATGAAGAATACTCATCAAGAATTATAGATTCTATGAATAGAAGAAAAGGTAAATTAGTTGAACTAAAAGATACTGGAAAAAATAAAAAAAGACTTATTTTTCAAGCCCCAACAAGAGGTTTAATGGGATACACTAGCAGATTTTTAACTTTAACCAAAGGGACTGGTGTTATCAATAGAATTTTTCACTCTTATGGAGATTTCGAGGGAGACATGGAAGGAAGAAGAAATGGTGCTTTAATTTCAATGGATCAAGGTAAGGCTGTTGCATTTTCAATTTTTAATTTACAGGCTAGAGGAGAAATGTTTGTTACGCATAATGATCCAGTTTATACAGGAATGATTGTGGGCTTAGCTCCCAAACCAGGTGATATGATAATTAATGTCATGAAAGGAAAAAAACTCACTAATATGAGAACACAAGGCACAGATGAAAACATAGTTCTCACACCAGTAAGACAAATGTCGATTGCAGAACAGTTAAGTATGCTTAATACTGATGAAGCATTAGAAATCACACCTAAATCTTGCAGACTTAGAAAAGCAATTCTGGACCCTCACGAAAGAAAAAGAAGCGAAAAACAAAATACTGCTACTTAGTTCATTATTCTGTCAATAATATATAAACTTAAAGCAATACAAGGACCAATTCCAAAAGCAAACATTAAAGTTCCAATTCCGATTGTTCCTCCTAAATACCAACCAACTGAAGCTACAGAAATTTCAATAAAAGATCTTACAGCAGCAATTGGTAGGTTAGTTTTTTTTTGTAAACCAGTCATTAAACCATCCCTAGGTCCTGGACCTAGATTGGCTATTAAATAAATACCACTCCCCACTCCAACTATCATAACACCTCCTGCAGCCATTAATAATTTCATAATGTAAGTTTCAGGGGTTGGTATTAATGCAATTGTAATGTCTAACATTGCTGCAATAATTACGATATTGAATATGGTACCTAGACCAGGTTTTTGTTTTAAAAAAAACCATGAAAATAAAACGACAACACTTACTATAAAAGTTACAATTCCAATGGATAATCCTGAATTAATTGAAATTCCTTGTGCCATTACAGTCCATGGAGAATTGCCAATAAATGAAATAACGACTAAGGCTTCGCCAAAACCGAATAATATTAGACCAAAACAAAGGAAGAATAAGGTAGATAATTTTGGCTTTAAATTAAAAGTCTCGTGAGAACTCCACGAGACTTTAGGAATATTTTTGATAGTAAGGAACATATATTTCGCTATTATTTATACTTTCTTTAACTAAAATCTATGAAAATGAAACATTTTATTATCGTATCAATAATTATTATGTTTGCTTCTAAAGTGATGGCACATAGCAGTCATTATGAAGGTCTTAAAAAAATTGAGATGGATGTTCTAAGAAATAATGAAGTTATTGGTAGCACCAACTACTTCTTTGAATTCGATAAAGATTTATTTGTAGTAAAAAATTATACTAATTTTAAAGTAGAGTTATTCGGCATAACAGTTTTTTCGATATTAAGTGAGACAATAGAAAAGTACAAAGATGATAAATTAGTTTTTTTTAAATCTAATACTTTTCAAAATGATAAGGAGAAATATGTAAATTTAAATTATGATAAATCTATAAATAAATTCGTTATAGACGGATCATCATACAAGGGTGAAGCCGGCATAGATTGTACAATTGGGAATTGGTGGAACCACAAAATTTTAAAAGCTAATAAACAAATCAGTCCTTTATCCGGGAGTATAAAAAAACAGACTGTGAGTTTAATAGGAAATGAAAAAATTGATATTAATGGTAAAGAATATTTAACTAAACACTTTAATATTAAATCAAATGATGAAAGTCTTTCTGATGAAAAAAAATTTGAATTTGATGTTTGGTATAATCCAAAAAATAATTTAATATTAAAAGTAACTTATAATAAAATGGGTAGTTGGGAATATAGATTAAGGAGTTTTGAGTAATGGCAATATGGGGAAGCATAATTGGTGGAATGCTAGGTTTTTCAATTGGTGGGCCTTTTGGTATGCTTTTAGGATCTTTAATCGGTGGAAAAATGTCAAGAGCCAGATCAAGTGGTGGATTTAGATCTTTTGCACAGCCACAACAAATATTTGCACTCTCTTTGATAGTTTTATCAGCAAAACTAAGTAAAGCAGATGGACAGGTTAGTCGTGAAGAATTAATTGCAGTTAAAGATAAATTAAAAATACCTGAAAGTGAATTAGATCAGGTTGGTAAAATTTTCAATAAAGCTAAAGAGGAAAGCACCGGGTATGAACCATATGCAAAACAAATTGCAGAAGTTTATAGAGGAAATATGAATGTATTAGAGGAAGTAATTAATACTCTTTTTTATATTGCTGAAGCTGATGGGCACGTAAGTGATAATGAATTAATGATGATAGAAGATATAGCAAGAATTTTTGGATTAAATCAGACTCAAATTAATGGAATTAAAGAAAGCAGAAAGTCATCAGACAAACTTAATCCTTATATTGTTTTAGAGAGTAAGCCCGATGACTCACTCGAAGAAATAAGAAAACGTTATATTAAACTTAGTAAAGAGCATCATCCTGATCTTTTATTAAGTAAAGGTGTTCCTCAAGAAGTAATAGATGAGAGCAAAGCTAAAATGAGGGCTGTTAATTCAGCATGGGACCAGATTCAAAAATTAAAGAATTAATCCTAATAAACTCGCCATAAAATACATAGAAAATACAAAAGCAAGAACCACAATAAAATACATTATTGTAACAATTTTATCTCTTTTCCTTCTTTGTCTTACAAATGGCTTATCATCCAAGTCACAGATATCTCTTATGCCAACAACTTTATAATCACAGGTATAACGCCATATTGAGTCGGGCATCCTAGGATCGGTTTGATTATAATATTGAATCCATTGAACTGTATATTTAAATAAAAGATAGCTTGCTATTAAAAGAAGACCACTAGCAAACATTAATCTATCATCTAAAACTGTTCTGACTCAGTTGAGCCTTCCATTGCCGTAGTAGAGCTTTTACCTGAGCTTATTGTATTTGAAACTGCATCAAAATAAGACGTACCTACTTCTCTTTGATGTTTCACACTTGTGTATCCATCTTTTTCTCTAGCAAATTCATGCTGTTGAATTTTTGAGTAAGCAGTCATGCCTTCTGATTTGTATTTCTCTGCCAATTCAAATATTGCAATGTTTTGAGTGTGAAAACCAGCTAATGTTATAAACTGAAATTTGTATCCCATTTCTCCAATCTTTCTTTGAAATGATCCAATTTCTTCATCAGATAAATGTTTTTTCCAATTGAATGAAGGTGAACAATTATAAGCTAACATTTTACCAGGAAATTTTTCATGTATAGCATCAGCAAATTTCTTTGCTTCTTCTAAATTTGGAGTAGCAGTTTCACACCAAATTAAATCTGCGTATGGCGCATAAGCAAGGCCTCTAGAAATTGCCTGCTCAATTCCGTCTTTAACATAAAAGAAACCTTCAGGTGATCTTTCGCCAGTTAAAAATGGTTTATCATTATCATCAAAATCATTTGTGATTAATTTTGCAGCATTTGCATCTGTTCTTGCTAAAATTATTAGTGGTACATCTGCAATATCGGCAGCAAGTCTAGCAGCCTTTAAATTTCTAACCATTGTTCCAGTTGGAACTAAAACTTTTCCACCCATATGACCACATTTTTTCTCACTGGCTAATTGGTCTTCAAAATGAACCCCAGCAGCGCCTGCTCTAATAAATTTTTTAGTTAATTCAAATACATTTAATGGTCCACCAAATCCTGCTTCACCATCAGCTATAATTGGTAACATGTAATCGGTTCTTTTGCTTTTATCCATGTCACCATCTATCATTTCCATATGTTGAATTTGGTCAGCTCTAACTAGGGAATTGTTCATTGTCTCAACTAATTTTGGTGCACTATCATATGGATATAAAGACTGATCAGGATACATTTCTCCAGCACTGTTAGCATCAGCTGCAACTTGCCAACCACTCAAATAAATTGCTTTTAAACCAGCTTTAGCATGTTGTACTGCGTGATTTCCTGAAAGTGACCCAAGGGTGTTAACGTAAGCTTCTGTATTAAGCAGTTTCCAAAGCTTTTGGGACTGCATTTTACACATAGAATACTCAATTTTGATTGATCCTCTTAATCTTTCAACTTCTTCAGGAGTATAATCTCTTTTAATACCTGCAAATCTCTGTAAATCGTATGAAATATTTTCAGCTGACACTTAAGCCCCTCTCTTTTGATTAAATGACTAGAAATGACTAATGACTATTTTGAGCTGTATTCTTCAGTAAATTCGTTCATTCCGCTAGATCCCCAATCGCAATGATCATCCCTGATGTAAATACCTTTTGACTTGTGCTCAGAATGCTCTTCTTTATTAGTAATTTGGTAGTTATTTTCGATGTTGTTAATTTTGTTTTTTTCCATGTAAACTTTATAATTTACAATATTTACAAAATCTACAATTAAATTGATTTTACTTGTAAAATTGAATAATTTTGTGTAAATTTAAATTTACAAAATTTACATATAGTAAAATGAGTCAAATTGATACAAAAATTGGTCCAAAAATCAAAGCATTTAGAAGGCAACTAGGAATTCAAGCTAACAAACTAGCAGAAGAAATGTCTATTTCACCAAGTTATTTAAATCTAATAGAGAGTGGAAAAAGAAAAATTGATGGAGATTTACTTTTAAGGGTTTGTGATAAGCTAAAAATAGAGCTTTCAGACCTAACAAGTAAAACTGACATAAATCTTGAGAACAATATTTCTGAATTATTGGGTGATGAACTTTTTGAGGATCTTGATATTCTTGGACCAGAAGTAAAAGATTTAGTTAATACAAATCCCAAAATTGCTAAAGCTTTAATTAAACTAGGTGACAACTTTAAACAAAAAGATCATGAAATTTTTAATAAATTAGAAAATATTTCAGGCAAAATTATTGATGGGAGAAAAAACGCATTTCCTGGAGAAGTAATTTCAGATTTTTTACAAGAAAATAAAAATTTTTTTCCAAAATTAGAAGAATTTTCAAATCAGATATTTGATAAAGTGAAACAAAATAATAGAACAAGATATATTGCCTTATGTCAGTTTTTAAAAGATGAATATGATATAACTGTAAAAGATGTAATACCTAAAGAAGGAAAACCATTTTCAAAAATATATAAAGTAAAAGATAAAGAATTATTATTATCTGATTATCTTTCTCTTGAAACTAAAAAACTTTTTGCTGCAGCACAAATTTCACAAGAAGGTGCCTCAAAAGAAATTGATGAATATCTATCAACTTTTAATTTTCCAACTGAAGAGTCTAAAAAATTAACAAGAGTTGCACTTTTGAATTATTGTGGTGCTGCAATATTAATGCCCTACTTTCTTTTTCATAAAGAATGTAAAGAATTAAAATATGATTTAGAACTTTTACAAAATACATTTGCCACTTCTTTTGAACAAGTGGCTCATAGAGTTACATGTTTACAAGATCCAAAACTTCCTGGAATACCTTTTCATTTTTTAAGAGTAGATGTTGCTGGAAATATTTCAAAAAGATTTTCATTATCAGGTATAGAGATACCTAGATACGGTGGAGCTTGTCCAAGATGGAACGTTTACTCAGCCTTTTCAAGGCCAGGTGTTATTCAAGCAGCAGTTAGTAAGATGACTAATGGAGAGAAATATGTTTGCATAGCAAAAACTGTAGAAAAGGGTGTTGGAAGATATGGACAAAAAAAAAGTATGTTATCAATAGGTCTTGGTTGTGAAGCAAAATATGCAAAAGAATTTGTATACACTGAAAATTTAGATCTTAGTGACAAAAAATCGGAATTACCTATTGGAGTATCATGTAGAACATGTGATAGACTTGATTGTTCACAAAGAGCTTTCCCTCCTCTTCATAAAAAATTTGATGTAGACATTAATTCTAGAGGTGTTTCAGTTTACGTAAATGAGTAAAAAATAGCTTACTGCTGTTTTTGCCTTTTCTTTGAAATAAGCTGAGTAAGAGAGTCTACCATCAAGTCTGAAGCTTTAAATATTTCATTGGCTTTAAATTCATGAGACATATTTTTTTCCTCATTTGTCTTATCTTCTATTATTATTCCTTTATCAGGTGAATTATCCTTTATATATATTAAAATTAACCACTCATCATTTGTAGACTCGTCCCATTTAATAAATATTTCTCCTGTCTCAAACCTTTTGTCTATACATCTAAAAATAGACATGTGTCTCGTGATATATCTTTTATTTAATTGAAAAACTAAACTGTTGGCACTTCTATAAAAACTTTCTAAAGCAAACTCAATTTTCTGTCTTGCTAAATTATATTCCTTCTCTTTTTGAAGGAGAGCCGATCTATCATCAGCCTCATCTGTCTTTACACCAAGAGCCTCAACTCTCTCTCTAATTTTTTGGTCTCTTATAAGTCTGTACTTATTTTTTAAATTCTCTATTCTTTGCTGTAATTCTCCATAGTCTTCCCTTTTTTCTTTTAAGGAAATTTTCTCAAGTTTTTCTAATTCTTTTACTTCTCTAATTCTAAATCTCTCAATCTGTTTTTGTATTCTTAATTCCTGTAAAAATTTCTTTTGTCTCTCAGATTGCTCTTTTCTTAGGAGAGCTTGTTCTTTTCTCAAAAATAATTTTAAGTCTTTTGCTCTTAATTTTTCTAATCTTTCTTCGTCCTTTAGTTGTTGCTCCTTTAGTTTTAATTGTTTTTCTTCATTTAGGATTTTTTGTTTCTTTATTTTTTCTTTTTCTTTATCTTTTTTTTCAATTTCTATTAATTTTAATCTCCTTTTTTCATCTTTTCTTTGAGATTTAAATTCATTAATTTTTTCGTCTATTGAATTAAAAAATTTAGATAGACGTCTGTCAATTGCAAAAATATCAAATTTGACTTTGACGTTTAATTTTGATTTTAAATTTTCTTCTACTCTTACTGATTTTGTAATTAAATTATTTTTTATTTTCTTTTTTAGAATTGATTTTTTCTTAATATTTTTTTTTCTTTTAGCCTTGGGGATTTTTTTCTTTTTTACTTTTTTTTTAATTTTTGATGGAACTTTTGTAACTTTTTTTTTCTTCTTAACTTTTTTTTTTTATTTTTTTTCATTATTACTGTTAATTATTTATCAGTAATATTTTAATAAATATAGTCCCGAGTATTAGGAACTGAGGTATTATCTTTTGATAATTGAAGCTGAAATACAACCTGATCCCCCCATTTGAATGCCATTTCACAACTAGCTAAGTAAAATTCCCACATTCTAAAAAATTTTTCATCAAACATGTCTAAAACTATGTCTTTTTTTGATAAAAATCTTTCTTTCCAATTCCTAAGGGTGTGTGCATAGTGCATTCTAAGAACTTCAATATCTGACACAATTAAACCTGAGTTTTCAATAGGGTTTGCAACCTCACTTAAACTAGGAGTATAACCCCCTGGAAAAATATACTTTTGTATCCATGGTTGTGGATCTCGTGGCGGCATCGATGAACCAATCGTGTGTATCAATGCTATTCCTTTTTCGTTCAAGAGCTTAAAGACTTTATTAAAATATGTTTTATAAAATTTTCTTCCTACATGCTCAAACATTCCAACACTTACCACTCTGTCAAATTTTTCGTTAAGTTGTCGATAATCAATAAGTTTGAACTCAACCTGATTAGATAGGTTCATTTCTTTTGCTTTATTCTTACTATATTCAAATTGATTTTCTGACAAAGTTATGCCTGTTACGCTAGCTTTCGTTTCCTTTGCTATTGCTAAAGCTAAAGTTCCCCATCCAGAACCAATATCTAAGACTTTATGATCTGGCTGGATATTTAATTTTTTAATTATGTGATGAATTTTATTATTTTGAGCTTGCTCTAAAGTATCATTATCATTTTTAAAATACGCACATGAATATTGTCTATTCTCATCTAAAAATAAATCATAAAGTTTTTCAGATATATCATAATGATGAGCTACGTTTTCTTTAGATTTTGCTATTTTGTTAAAGCTTGTAAGATATCTATAAGTACCTCTCAATTTTTTTATTACCGCTCCATAAGAATTTATGTTTCCTCTACCAATATTTTTAAATGCTAAATCTAAAAATTCTGTAATCGTTCCATTCTGAATAACTAGAGATCCATCCATATAAGCTTCACCAAAATATAAGTCAGGATATAAAAGTAATTTTTGCATTAATTTTTGATCAAGTAATTTAAGTACTATTGGTTTTTCCTTTATAGGTTTTCCAATTACATATTTTTTTGAATTTGAATCAATAAGTTCGAAACCATCGTGTTTAAATAAATTATTTAAAAAACTTACTAACTTCATTTTATGCTGCTTTTAATATCTCCATATTAAAATTAAGTTTCTTTAAATTTGCTAGAAGATTATTTTTCTCTGCTTCATCTAATAATTTTAATGGGGGCAAAAGGTTTTTATAAACTGAATTTTTTTGTGCCATTAGAGTATGCAGTCCTGAAATTAAGTTATATTTATCAAATGACATTCTTACATCACACAAATTTTGATTAGTTTCCAGTGATAAATTATTGTTAAAATTATCATAAATTTCTCTAGCTAGGTGACCCGTAACATTAGTAGTTGCTGTAATTATCCCATCACATCCAAGCTCTAATCCTTTTAATAATTTTGCCTCAGATCCTGGAAAGATTGAAAAATTTTTTATTTTTAAAGTTTCAAATAAATTATAGCTACTATCTTTCACACCAACGACTTGGTTAGGAAATTTTTTAACTAAATTTTCAACACATTGAATACTAAATTTATATCCACAAAGCTTTTCAAAATTATATAAAATAATCTTACAATCATTGATTTCATTTATTATTTTAGAATAAAAATTAATTACTTCTTCATCACCATATTTATAATAAGCAGGAGGCATAATTAAAAAATTATTAAAACCCATTGATTTCGAAATTTTCATTAGATTGATCGTATCAATTAAAGAATTTAGTCCAGTTCCAATTATAAATTTATTTTTGTACTTGCTTTTTGGTAGCTCATTTATTAATTGAATTTTTTCACTTAAGGATATCAGTTGAGACTGACCAGTACTGCCAAAGAAAACGACTCCATGGCAACCTAAATCAATAACATTTTCTGCGTGTTTAATGGTATTTTTAACGTCTAATGCAAGATTTTCATCCAACACTGATAAACCTGCAGCATATACACCTTTAATTTGTTCCATAGCTAAAATTTATATAAAAATACAAATTAGTAAAGGTTATAAAAACATATGAATATACTTGTTATACAAAACCGTATGGGTATTGGAGACATGGTAATTTTTTTACCTTTCGTTGAAGCAATCTCAAAAAAATATAATACATCTGTAACACTTTTAATAAAAGAAAGTACGAAAGCTAAGGAATATACAAGTAATTTAAATTTTATTAAAAAAATAATTTATTTAAAAAGAGATAACAAAAATGATTTTCATAGTGGTTTATCAGGCTTTTTTAATTTAAAAAATGAGATTCAAAATAATTCATTTGATAAAGTTTTTATTTTTAATTCATCCATAAGATACAGACTTATTTGTAAAATCGCAGGTATAAAAAGTATATTTCAGTATCCTCTATTTGAAAAAAAAGAACAACACGTAATTGAAGCTGCTCAAAAATTATTAGAAAAGATTGATTTAAAAGTAGAAAGTAATCCTCAAATTAAAGTTGATGACAGTTTGATTAAACTAGCTGAGCAAAATTTCTCTATTTCGAAAAATAAAATTAATATTTTATTAGGAATTGGTGGCTCTGGTTCTTCGAAAAGGATACCAGCTAATAAATTTAAAGAATTTATAGAATTAACTCTTAAGGATTATGAATGTATTTTTTATTTAGCAACAGGTAAAAATGAAGAAGAACAACTAATACTTAAAAGTATATTATCATCATATAAAGAGATTTGTATTTCTTTAGATAATAATTCAATTTCAGAAATATTGCCAATTATTAAAAATTGTAAAATATCAATTTGTAATGATTCAAGTTTTAGTCACCTCTCTGCTGCTTTAAATGTTCCAACAATAGTTTTAATGTCTGACACCCCATTACTGTATGGTAGTTACAGTCCAAATATGTATCCAATAATTCCTGATGGAATGGAGAATGTTTCCCATAATTCAAGAGGTAAAGAGAAAATTAATCCCGAGAAAATTTTTAAAAAATTTAAATCAATTATTAGCTAATATTTTTTATCACAATTTCTTTCGCTTCATTCACTATTGAGGCTAGCCTAGTTAGCTCTGGGCTTACATCTGGATGAATTTTTTTCATGATAGATTTATATGACTGCATTACTTGGGTTTTAGTATATTTTATATCAGATTTTAAATTTAGTATCTTATAAGCCTCATCTAAGGATAAGCTTTGTTTATTTACTGATTGATTAAAATTATTAAAATTAAATCTTCCCGAATTTCTTAACACTCTAAAAAGACCCCATAATCTGAAAAGTTGAAATAAAGATATTCCAGCTTTAGTTTTTATCAGTGGTAAGATTGCGAGTACAAAAGGTAATGAAAATATATATCTTCCAGCATAGGCCATTAAAACAGCCAATACTATTGCAGAAAAAATAATTAATATTCTAATAAATTTTGAAATTTTTTTAGCAGAGGTCCTAGCAAACCAAGTCAGAAGAACATATACAATGACAAAAATAATCAGTGTTATAAAAAAAATATTCATATATTAATTCAATTCAAAATGAAATTACCACAGCTTGAAAAGAAACCTGAAATAAAATCTTGTCACAACAAGACTTGGACGGATGATTATAGTTGGATCCATCAACCAAATATTCTAGAGGTTTTAAGGGATAACTCCAAACTTTTGCCTGAAGTAAGAAAATATTTGGAAGATGAAAATGATTTTTTTTCTGATCAAATGAAAGATACTAAACGTATTCAAAAAAAACTTTTTGATGAAATTAAAGCAAGAATCAAACTGGATGATGAGTCACTTCCTTACAAAGATAAAAATTATGAGTATTGGACTAAAACTACTGCAAAAGGAAATTATTCTATTAAATTAAGAAGAAAAATTGGTGAAGAAAAAGTTGAGGAAATATGGAATGGCGACAAAGAGAAGAATAAAATTAAAACAGAATATTTTGGTTTAGGAGACTTAGAGGTAAGCTTTAACGATGAGTTTCTTGGATATTCTTTAGATTTAAAAGGATCTGAGTATTACACAATTTATATAAGAAATATAAAATCTGGAAATTTAGTCACTGAAAAAATTGAAGAGACGAGTGGTAGCATCGAATTTAGTTTGGATGATAAGTATATATTTTATTCTAAATTAGATAAACATCACAGGCCTAGAACTATTTATAGACACGAAATTGGAACAAAGACAAAAGATGATTTATTGATCTTTGAAGAAAAAAGTGAAGCATTTACTGTTGGTATTGGCTTAAGTTCAGATGAAAAATATTTTATAATTACAAGTTCCGATCATAACACTTCAGAACAATATTACTTTAAAGTCGATGAAAATAATCCAAATCCAAAATTAATCCAAAAGAGAAAAAGAGGTATAATTTACTCAGTAAATTCTTGGGATAACTATTTTTATAAACATACAAATGAAAATGCTGAGGATTTTAAAATTGATAGGTGTACTGATTTACTTGAACAGAAATGGGAGACATTTGTTGCTGCAAAAGATGAAGTATTGATAGGAGGTTTAGTATTTTTAAATAATTGGGTAATTAGATCTGAAACATCTAATGCACTTGGAAAAATAATTTTACGTGACCCAAAGACAAACAAAGAAGACGAGATAATTTTTAGTGATGAAAAAGTAATTGTACCAAGTATATCATTGACACAAAAAGATAAAAATACGGACAATGTATATTTATCATATTCTTCCCCTAAAACACCAGGGAGGACTTATTTATATAATTTAAAATCAAAAGAAAAAAAACTTGTTAAGGAACAAGAAATTCCATCTGGACATAATCCAAATGATTATGTGGTTGAACGTGTTGAATGCCCATCTCATGATGGGAGAATGGTGCCAATAACAATAACAAGACATAAAGATACAGTTCTAGATGGATCATCAAACCTTTTACTATATGGCTATGGTTCTTATGGAAATTCGATGTCTCCTGGTTTTTCATCTACACGACTAAGCCTCATTGATAGAAATATAATTTGGGTTACAGCACATATAAGGGGAGGAATGGAAAGAGGAATGAAATGGTGGAAGGAAGGAAAACTTTTAAACAAAAAAAATACATTTAAAGATTATATTGCTGTTGGAAAATTCTTGATTGAAAAAAAATATACATCTAAGGGAAAAATTATAGGTATGGGTGGTTCAGCAGGAGGATTGTTGATGGGGGCAGTTGTAAATGCAGCGCCTGAGCTATTTTTGGGCTTAATTATGGCTGTGCCGTTTGTAGACTCCTTAACTACAAATCTTGATCATTCTCTACCCTTAACCATTGGAGAATTTGATGAATTTGGAAATGCTAAAGATAACAAGGATCATTTTGACTATATTTACTCATACGCTCCTTACAACAATATTAAAAAAATGGATTATCCAAATATTTTGATTACTACTAGTCTTAGTGACAATAGAGTTCTATTTGATGAACCTACAAAATTTACTGCAAAACTAAGAGATTATAAAACAGACAATAATTTGCTATTATTAAAAACTGAAATGAATGCAGGCCATGGAGGAAAATCAGGAAGAGATGGTGCAATTGAGGAAATAGCTCTTGATTATGCTTTCGCTCTAAAGATTTCAAAAAAAATATAAGGTTAATTTATTATAATTTATTCACTACCCGCAGGAACAGGTTCCAGTGTACCATCAGGATTAATTTTTCCACCCTCAGGCATTGATTCTAAAGCTTCTTGCACAGATATCTCTTGACCGTCAGCACCTCTGATTACTGCTCCATCATTTAATGCAGACTGAATTTCAGAAATTGATTCTTTTAAATCTTCACCTAAGGCTTCTGCTGCAGATTTAATTTCTTGCGCTGGTAAATTATTTGTTATTTCAGATGTAAAATCTTTTATATTTCCATTTATATCATTCACAACATCTACTCCATCTCCAACTGGTTTTGTTGATCCTGGGTTCATGTATTCAATCATCGAACAAGTTGATGATCCACATGGAAGTATAGGGGCGTTTGAACCATTTTGAATATATTCATTAACCATATCTGACGGAATTGCCCCAGAAGCAATTAATTCATATGCTTGTCTGTCTGTTAAAGAGTTCATCACTTTTGTAAGTAACTCATTATCTTTTACTGAGCTCATTTTCATTTCTCTATCTGCTTCCTCAAAAACATATTTTAAATCTCCAACTTCGCAATCAGATGTTCCACAAGCTAGTATAGGAGCGTTTTGTCCATTTTTGATATATTCATTTACTAAATCAGAATTTATTACACCACTTGCTAATAAACCATAAACCTGTTTATCACTCATAGAATTCATGACATTCGATAAATTGTTATTAGACTCAATTTCACTCATTTCCATTTTTCTTTTGTTATTTTGTGCAATTTTTTCTCTAGGGTCCCATGCACCTTCTTCACCGGGTCCTAAATCACCTCCTCCTATTTTACTTAAAAGATTTTTAAGTTCTTGCTCCAGCCTAGCTAATTCTTTTTCAGCTTTTTCATAAGCTTTTCTTGCTTCCTCTGAGGCATTTTTTGCTTTTTCAGCTGCGTCTCTAGCAGCTCTAGCAGCTTTTTGTGCAGACTCTGCTTTAGCCACTGCATCTTTATATTCTTTTGAAGTTTTATCTTTAATTTGATCTGCTTTAGCTTGGGCGTCTTTAGCTTTTTTCTCTAATTCCTTTGCTTTGTTGAGTGTATTTTCAGCTTCTTTAACTGCTTTTTCAGCATTTTCTTTTGCACGTTTAGCTGCCTCAGATGACTCCGTTACAACTAGTCCTGTAACATAAACATCAATTTTTGAAGTATCTAATTTGAGCTCTTCACCAGTAACATCAAATAATCTAGAGCCCCATTTAGAATAAAATTTATCCAAAATGAAATCTATATTTTCATCAATACAATTTTGATCACAAGGTCCTTTGTTTTCAGGTCCACCTAAGTAATCCTCTATTGCATATCCAAAATGATAGAGATCAATTACCGAATTTTTTGCATCTAACGCAAATTTATCTATTTTAGCTTGATCAGTTATTCCTAACTTTGCAGCTCTTTCTCTTACAAGTTTTTCTGTATCTGAAATTGCTTTTTCTACTTCATCAACATCATCTGGATTTATAGATTTTTCTCTATTCTCCATTGCATATTTTAAGGCCCCTAATCCAGTTACATAAAACTTAATAGCTTTTTCATCTCCTATATCTCCTAAATTTCCAGAAGTAAAAAAGTCTGCTTCAATTGTACCAAATCTATCTTTCATCATTTTTGATAATACTTGATCCATTTCTTCTTCAGACAATCCTTTTTGAAGAAGAGCTTCTCCTGTCTGATAAGCAAATTTTAAACTACTAAACATTGTATCAAATGTGTTATTTGCAATCTCTTCTGCTTCCTCATTTGAGAAACCTTGATTTAAAGCTTCTTGTAAAACTTTATCGGCTGTTGACTTTGCTGAAGCTCTAAGCTCCTTCTCATCATTCGGGTCTAATGTTCTAAAATCTGTTGCTGCTTTTTTAGCCATAGCAACGCTGGTTACCCAAAAACTTACTGAATTATTAGGATCTTTAGCTATATTCCTTACATCAATACCACCTGAAAGTCCTTCAATTTTATCTATTCCAATATTATTATACCAATCACCATATTTATC
>CACGED010000017.1 GCA_902571975.1 uncultured Pelagibacteraceae bacterium
AAATTTTTCTATTTAGGCTATCTTTTGCATTTTTTAGAGCTTGATTTATAACTTTTAGTTTAGAACCTCTTTTTGCAACAGAAATATTGATTTCTTTATTTTCTTTTTGGGAAAGTGTTTTTTCAATTAGGACTTTTTCCTTTATTTCATCACTTAAGATAATGGAGCTTGGTACACTTTTGTTTTCATAAAATTGGGAAACAAAAGAATTCAAAATTTCTTTTAGGTTATCGTCTGGGTCATGTTTAGGAAAAAAGGCTTGGTTTCCCCAGTTTTGTTTTGATCTATAAAAAAATACTTGAATACACGTTTTACCAGACTCTTTGTAGCCAGCTATAACATCTGCTTCAACTAAATTTGCCTCATTTATTCTTTGAGATGATTGAATGATATTTAAAGATTTAATTCTATCCCTCAAGATTGCAGCTTTTTCAAAATCTAAATCAGAACTTGCCTTTTCCATTTGTCCTGACAAATTTTTTTGTATCTTTCTTGATTTACCAGATACGAATTCAATTGCGCTATCTACTGATAGCTTATAATCATCTTTTTCTATGTATCCAACACATGGACCAGAACATCTCTTGATTTGATAAAGGATGCACGGTCTTTCTCTTTTTTTAAATACTGTATCATCACAAACTCTTAGTTGAAAAATTTTCTGGATCATTTTAATAGTCCAATTTGCAGATCCAGCTGAAGCAAATGGTCCAAAGTAAAAACCCTCTCTAGTTTTTTTTCCTCTATGTCTTCTAATTTGAGGCCATTTATCCTCATTTCCAATAAAAATAAATGGAAATGATTTGTCGTCGCGTAAAAGTATATTGAATTTAGGTTTATATTTTTTTATTAAGTTTGCCTCTAGTAGAAGTGCTTCACTCTCATTAGAGGTACTTGTGATCTCAATTTTCCTTGTTTGAGATAGCATTCTCTCAGTTCTAATAATATGATTTTTCTCCGAAACATAACTCTTTAATCTGTTGGGTAAATTTTTTGCTTTACCAACATAAAGTATCACATTCTTTTCATTTAACATTCTGTATACACCAGGAAGTTTGGGTATAAGTGGTAGCTCTTTTTTAATTGCTTCTTTACCTATATCAGAACTTATCATGACTTCTTTTTTTTGAAATTTGAATACCAACGGATGAGCAATCTTTCATGATTTCTAATTTCTCAATTTGAAGACTTATTTTATCAATTCTTTTATCTTTAAATAATTCATCGAATACATCTTCCGCTAATGTTTCAAGAAAATTATAATGTTTATTTTTGATAAGTTTCTTTATCAATCTTACAATTTTTGCATAATTTACAATTGATTTAATATCTTTATCATTTGAAGGTTTTTTATCTTCGTAGTTTACTTCTAAATTAAATTTAACTTTTTGGGGAGCCTCTTTTTCAAAATCAAAATAACCAAGTTTTAAATTTAAAATTAGTTCTTTGATAAGCACCTTCTTTTCATAATTGAAAAGGCTTTTGATTTTATCAATCTTTACAATTTTTAAATTATTTTTCTTCATATTCTAGATCCTATATATTCTAATATAACTGGATTGTAATATTGAAAACAGGTTGCCTGATCCATACTGTGTCCATCTTTAACTTTAAATTTATCTGATTTATTTTTCCCTAATTTAAAACATTTTTTTCCATCAATTGTATAATCTTTAGATATAACAATTCTTTTCATTACATCAATTTGATCCAACCAATCAGAAGTCAATCCTTCAAAAGGATCTTTTGGATGAGTAAAAGCCAATAGTGGAACTTTAAGATTTTTTAATATTTCATCATTATATTGGGACCTTAAATCGTATTGTGCAGGTTTTTTTTCTTTAAATTTAGCTAAACCTTCTTCTAATCCTAATTTTGATACCTTATACTTCTTGCTTAGTCTATCAAAGCACGCTTGCATATAGGCTATCCCTCCTCCAGCTTTATCAGGATGTCTTGAAAAGAATAGTAGTGTTGTTAATCCACCGCAAGAATGTCCAGTGACAAATATTTGTTTTCTAGGAACGCCTAGAGAAACGAGTTTTTCTACTAACTCTAAATTTTGTTCTACTCTTTTGTCTAATTTAGATTTACCTTCATAAGGTTTTTTTGAAAACCACCATTTTTTGCCCATATCTCCCTCTATTTTATGTGCACATAAATTATAGAGCATAATTTTTTTTCCATTAATTTGTTCACCTACCAAAGAAACACGATTTCTGATTTGATCAATAGATGTACAAAAATTTTGTTTTCCATCAAAATTACTTTGACCATGGTTATTGATTAAAATTATTTTATTAGTCGGATCTTCAATTGTTGATAATTTAGTTACTTTAAATTTCTTTGATAAAAATCCATCTTTCTTAATGTTATGACCATCAGCGAATGATGTTGATATTGTCAGAATAAATATTGATAAAAATATGTATAAATTTTTCATTCTTTTCCACCCATTATGTCTGGAGTTTGCCAATTTAAGTTTTGACCACTATCTATTGCCAATACTTGTCCAGTAATAGATATATTTTTAATAAAAAAGTCTACCGCGTTGCATATTTGTTGAACATCAACTTGTCTTTTGAGAGGTGTTGCCATGTATTGTTTTTTAAAATGTTTTTCACTTTGTCTCTTGTTTTTAATTGTAGGACCAGGGGCAATTCCATTAACTCTTATTTTTGGCGCCAAACTCATGGCACTAGTTTTTGTAAGGGTATAAAGTCCAGTTTTACTTATTGTATACGAAAAAAAATAGGGAGTAAGTTTAAAAACTCTTTGATCAATTATATTTATAATATTATTGTTTTTACTCTTAATATTTTTAGCAAATTCTTTTGACAAAAGCGCAGGTGTTCTTAGATTTGTTCTTAAATGTTGTCCCCAACTATCTGTATTAAAGTTTTCTAATTTATCATTTTCAAACAGAGAAGCATTATTTATCAAACAATCAAAATATTTTAATTTGGATTTTGCAAATTTAACAATCTTATTTACATCACTTTCAACACTTAGATCTCCTTTAATCAAATAAACTTTGGTACCAATTGAAGATAATTCTTTTTTAAGTTTTTCAGCCTTTGCTTTTGATTTATTATAATGAATTACAATTTCTACTCCCTTGCCTGAAAGTTTTCTAGCTATGGCAGCACCAATTCTAGTGGCTCCACCAGTAATTATGATTTTATTTGCTTCCATTTTTTTTTACCTTTTTGAGCTCTTGTTCCTGGCATTCCCATAGTTGATCTTCCCTTTGGATATATTTTATTGTTGAGGCTATATTGTTTAACCTTAGGGTTAAGTGTAACCTCCAATTCTGTACTTTCAAGTTTTCTTATTTCATCCCTTATTTTAGCCGCCTCCTCAAATTCTAAATTTGTTGCAGACTCTTTCATTTTTTTGTTTAAAGCTTTTATATGTTTTTTAAGATTTCCCCCTACGTTTGCTCCAGTGCCAATTTTGACATAATCTTTTTCATATACACTTTCCAGAACATCGCTTATTTCTTTTTTTACAGTAGTTGCACTGATTTTATTTTTTTTATTATAATCAAGTTGAATATTTCTTCTTCTCTCAGTCTCTTTAATAGCTTTTTTTATACTTTTAGTTTCTTTGTCCGCATACAAAATAACCTTACCATCTAAATTTCTTGCTGCTCTTCCGATGGTTTGTATCAATGAAGTCTCTGATCTTAAAAAACCCTCTTTATCAGCATCTAATATCCCAACTAATGCACATTCTGGTATATCTAAGCCCTCTCTTAATAAATTTATTCCAACCAAAACATCAAAAACACCTAGCCTCAAATCCCTCATTATTTCAATTCTCTCTAGAGTATCAATGTCAGAATGTAAATATCTTACCTTGATACCATTTTCATGTAAGTATTCAGTAAGATCTTCGGCCATTTTTTTTGTCAAAGTAGTAACAAGAACTCTGTAATTTTTTTCAATTGTTTTTAGACATTCATGCATTAGGTCATCAACCTGATTTTTTGCAGGTTTTATTTCAACTGGGGGATCAATCAATCCAGTCGGTCGAATAACTTGATCAATAAATTTACCTTTGGTTTGTTCTAATTCCCATGGACCTGGAGTTGCTGATACAAAAACAGTTTGTGTTCTCATCATATCCCACTCCTCAAATTTTAATGGTCTATTATCCATACATGATGGAAGTCTAAATCCATATTCTGCTAATGTACTTTTCCTAGATCTATCTCCTTTAAACATTCCATTTAGCTGAGGAACTGTAACGTGACACTCATCAACAAATATTAAAGTGTCATCTGGAAAATATTCGAATAGAGTAGGTGGAGGTTCACCAGGTTTTCTACCTGATAAAAATCTTGAATAATTCTCAATTCCTGCACATGACCCTGTAGCTTCAATCATTTCAAGATCGAATTTCGTTCGCTCTTCCAATCTTTGTGCTTCAAGTAATTTATTTTGTTCTTTATGTTTTTTAAGAGTTATCTCTAATTCTTTTTTAATATTTATTACTGCTTGTTCTATTGTAGGTTTTGGAGTTATGTAGTGGCTGTTAGCATAAACTTTAATTACACTTAATTCTCTTACTTGATCACCAGTTAGTGGATCAAATTCCTCAATTTTTTCAAGTTTATCTCCAAATAAACTTAGTCTCCAGGCTCTGTCCTCTAAATGAGAGGGAAATATTTCTAAATATTCGCCTCTTGCTCTAAATGTGCCTCTATAAAAATTTTGGTCATTTCTTTTGTATTGAAGTGCAACTAAAGATTTTATTATATGTTCTCTATTATAGTCATAGTTTTTTTGAAGAGTAAGTGTCATTTTACTGTAAGCTTCAACAGATCCTAATCCATAGATGCACGATACACTTGCAACTATAAGAACATCATCTCTTTCAAGAAGAGAACGAGTAGCAGAGTGTCTCATCCGATCAATTTGCTCGTTAATTGATGCCTCTTTTTCTATATAAGTGTCTGATCTTGGAACATATGCCTCTGGAGTGTAATAATCGTAGTAGGATACAAAATATTCCACAGCATTGTCTGGAAAAAAACCTTTCATCTCACCGTATAGCTGAGCAGCAAGAGTTTTATTTGGTGCAAGTATTAAAGCTGGTCTGTTTGTTTCTTCAATTACTTTAGCCATAGTAAAAGTTTTACCTGAACCCGTTACTCCTAATAAAACCTGGTTAAATTGGTTTTTTTTAGCACCTTTAACTAAATTTTTAATTGCTTCTGGCTGGTCTCCTGCTGGCTTAAAATCAGATTTAATTTTAAATTTTCTGCCACCTTCAAGTTTTCCACTTATTTTTGGATTTTTACTTTGAATATCTGTAATTAAATCTTGATATGTATTTTCCATATATTAAATAAAGTAATAGAATATAAACAATTTTCAATGAGCATAATATCAAACAGTTTAAAAAGAATTAAACCTTCTCCAACAATAGCTGTTACCCAAAAAGCGAGAGAATTAAAAGCTGCCGGAAAAGATGTAATAGCTTTAGGAGCAGGTGAACCCGATTTTGATACACCAGATAATATTAAAAAAGCTGCTGTAAAAGCTATAAGAAATGGTGATACTAAATACACTCCAGTTGATGGAACTCTTGCAATTAAAAATGCAGTTATAAAAAAGTTTAAAAGAGAAAATAAACTTAATTATACTTCAGACCAGATAACTGTAGGTACAGGAGGTAAACAAGTTTTATACAATGCATTTGTAGCAACATTAAATAAAGGAGATGAAGTTCTAATACCAGCTCCGTTTTGGGTATCTTATCCAGATATGGTTTTACTTGCTGGCGGTAAACCAAAATTTATAAAATGTGGAGAAGAAGATGGATTTAAATTAACTCCTGCCAAATTAAAAAAAGCAATCACAAAAAAAACGAAATGGATAATTTTAAATTCTCCATCTAATCCTACAGGTGCAGCTTATACAAAAAAAGAAATTATTAGTCTAGGAAAGGTTTTACTTAAAAATAAAAATGTTTTTATATTAAGTGATGATATTTATGAGCATGTAAAATTTGATAATTTTAAATTTTTTACAATTGCACAAATCAAAAAACTTAAAGATAGAACATTAACTATGAATGGTGTAAGTAAAGCTTATGCTATGACCGGATGGAGAATTGGTTATGCCGCTGGACCAAAAAATATAATTGCCGCAATAAGAAAAATTCAATCTCAATCAACATCAAATCCATCATCAATAAGTCAAGCAGCAGCCGTAGAAGCTTTAAATGGATCACAAAGTTTTATAAAAAAAAGAGCAAAATCTTTTAGCAACAGAAGAAACTTTGTTGTTAATTATTTAAACAGTATCCCAGGAATAACTTGTTTATTACCAAAAGGTGCTTTTTATGTTTTCCCTAGTTGCAAAGGATTGATTGGAAAAAAAACAAAAATCAAAGATGATACAGATTTTGTTCAAAAGCTCCTTGAAAAACAAAATGTAGCTGTGGTACAAGGATCTGCATTTGGTCTAGACGGTTATTTTAGAATATCTTACGCAACTTCAATGCAAAAATTGAAAGTTGCAATGGCAAGGATCAAGCTTTTTTGTGAGAGTTTAGGCTAATTTTAGTCTTACTACTGATTTTGCAGCATCAACGACTGCAGTTTCTGATGGTAAAAATTTCATCTGAAGAATTTCCTCTGCATATGTTTGATCTGTTTGCATTGTTAGCCCTAAATCTGGGACCAAATTTTTTGCACTTGTGTCTATGTAACTAAGAAGTTTAACCATAAAATTTGGTAATTCTTTTTTGGGAAGTTTTTTTGCATGGCTTGGAAGATTTTCAGCCATTATTTTTGATAACTCAAGAATACTTCTTACTTCAGATCCAACAATTAATCTTCTACCACCAGCTCTTTTATTTGCTAAAGATAAAACATGTGCTCTAGCAATATCTTTTACATGGGATATCATTACTGAAAACTTTGGTGCAGCTGGAAATTTTCCTTGAAGTAATTGTTTTATATATTCCATAGATGTACAGCTTTTTTCATTTAAAAAATCTCCTAAAACAAAGCCAGGATTGATACAAGTAAGATTATTTTTTAGACCTTTACTTTCCATAAGATCCCATGCAGCCTTTTCAGCTCTTGTTTTAGATACAAAATAATCAGTAGTTTTGTTCCATTCTACATCAGTCCAATCATTTTCACCAAAAGTATAAGGATTTGTTCTATTTGGTTTTCTAAACATACATACAATGGACGATGTCTTTACAAAGTGTTCAACTCCTGCATTAATCCCTGCATTAAAAACTCTCAAAGTCCCATCTTTTGCAGCTGGTGTAAGTGACTCTCTATCATTCGATACTTTAAATGGAAAAGGAGACGCAACATGAATAATATATTTGCAACGCTTTGCAGCCTCATTCCAACCTTCATCTTTTAGTAAATCTAACTCTACAAACGATAATTTCTCTGTTGAAACATTATTCTCTTCTAATGTTTTTTTAGTTTGTTCAATTGAATTTTTATTCCTCACTGTTCCTAAAACTTCAAAGCCTGAATTTAATAACTCAATTGCTACATGTTTTGCTACAAAACCACTTATTCCAGTTAATAAAACTTTATCAGGCATTTTTTTGAAAATTATTTATTTTTTTTCTTTTTCTCTAAACCAAATAATGGAGAGTTTCTAAATCTTAAAACAAGGATTGCTATTGCGATTAAAACAATGGCACCTGCCTCATATAATAATACTTCTGGATTGATTGACTTTCCTTGTAAAATTATAAATCTAGATAGAGCAGTAATTGCAATAAATAATGGAAGAGTTATTTGAATTGATTGACTTTCCCAAAATACTCTTACCATTGCTAAAACTTCTAGATATAGAAAAAGTAAAAGCAAATCGGCCAAAGTAACTTTTTTAACAACTATCATTTGATATATTTCAATACCAAATGCTATAACTGTAGCAGCAAGTATAATTACCAAAGCTATTAATTGGATTTGTTTTACTATATTTTCCATAAATAACTTATAAATGATCTTATATTAATTTGAAGCTAAATATTTTTCTGCTTCTAGGGCAGCCATACAGCCCATTCCTGCTGCTGTTACTGCTTGTCTAAAAATTTTGTCTTTAACATCTCCAGCAGCATAAACACCCGGAACATTTGTCTCTGTAGAATCACTTTTTGTAATTAGATAACCTGTATTGTCCATTTCTAATTGATCTTTAAATAGTGAAGTAGCAGGGTCATGACCAATAGCTATAAATAAACCATCAATTTTTAGCTCTGACATTTCATTAGTTTTAGTATTTTTAATTTTCAAACCTTTTACATTTTTCGGTTCTTCATCCCCAATCACTTCTTCAACAACTGAGTCCCAGATAATTTCAATTTTTTTGTTTTCCATTAATTTTTTTTGTAAAAGTTTTTCTGCTCTTAATTCATTTCTTCTGTGAATTAATTGTACTTTTGATGCAAATTTTGTAAGAAACATTGCCTCTTCAACTGCTGCATTACCACCACCAACTACTGCAACTGTTTTATCTTTGAAAAAGAAACCATCGCATGTTGCACATGCCGAAACTCCAAATCCTTTAAATTTTTCTTCAGATTCAATGTTTAACCATCTTGCTTGAGCACCTGTTGAAATTATAATTGAGTCTGCAGTATATTTTTGCCCACCATCACCTATCGCTTCAAAAGGTTTAGATTTTAAATTTACTGATTGAATGTGATCTTCAACTAAATCTGTTCCTACTGCTCTTGCTTGCTCTCTCATTTGTTCCATTAACCATGGTCCTTGTATAACATCAGCAAAGCCTGGATAGTTTTCAACATCAGTCGTAATTGTTAGTTGACCGCCTGGCTGCATACCTGCAACTAACATTGGTTTTAGCATAGCTCTTGCAGCATAAACTGCAGCAGTGTAGCCCGCTGGACCAGATCCAATTATTAACACTTTTGTATGTTTAGTTGGTTTTTCACTCATAGAGGTCTATATAGTTAATAATGAGCAAATTAAAAGGTATTTTATTGACCGAGGGTATGCACGGAATGCTGAGCCAGGTTGAAGGCTTAGCTAAGGCTTTAAATATAGAATTTACTCACCACAAGGTTGAACTAAATAATTTTTGGAAGTTCATTCCATCAAAATTTACACCAATTTCTCAAAGTGTTTATAAAAAAATAAATCACTCAGATTATGATTTAATAATATCTTGTGGACGAAAAAGTATAATTCCATCTATCCATTTAAAAAGTATTTCAAACAAAAAAGTTTTAAATATCCATATTCAAGATCCAAAAATAAACTTAAATTACTTTGATTTTATAGTAGCTCCAGAACATGATGGAATTAACGGGTCAAATGTAATTACTACTAAAGGTGCTCTCCATTATCTTACAGAAAGTGAAATAGTTGAGCATAAGAATTATTTAAACTCTTTTATAAAAAAAGATGACAGAAAAATCTGGTGCTTAATAATGGGTGGGCCCACAAAATACTATGATTATTCAACTAAAAATATGAAACATATTTTTTCAATATTTTACAAACTTTTGAAAAAATATGAATTTCAACTTGTTGTGATACCATCAATGAGAACTCCACTTAATACTATTCACTATGCTAAAGAATTTTTTGGCGAAAATCATACCGTTGTAATGAACGTTGACAAAAAAGCTTACTTATCAGCCTTGGCTATTTCTGAAAATATTGTTGTTACATGTGACTCTAGCTCAATGATTTCAGAAGCCGCTTTAACTGGAAAACCTGTTTATATTGCAAATATTTTGCCTAGAAAAAATGATATAAGATTCCAAAGATTTAGAAATTTATTTAGAGAATTAAATATCACACGAAACCTTGGGGAAGATATGGAAACTTGGACTTATCAAAAACTTGATGAAGCAAATAGAGTAGCAAAAATCATAAAAGAGAGAATAAATAGCTAATGTCTTATTTAAATTCAATTCTTAATGATTCAAAAAAATTTGATAGTCCATTCGCACATTGGGAATTAAACAAGCCTCTTACAGATGAACAAATAAATGAAATAGTTTCAGCTGATATAACCGATCCTGCAAAACATAATCTCAATTATGATGGTACTAGAGCTATAGATGGAGGAGAAGGAAAATTTAGAAAAGGTATTTCAGATGGTGGTAAGGCCTTAAAATTTAGATGTTTTATAACAAATGAAAATTCTAATGAATTCCCAGGACTTACTAATCTAATTAAAGAACTTCAAAATAAAAAAACATATCAAAAAATATCTGAATTAATTAATAAAGACCTATCAAATTCCTATGTAAGAGTTGAAGTAATTTGTGACCGCGAGGGTTTCTGGTTAAAACCACATTGTGATATCAAAGAGAAACTTATGTCGTGCTTGTTATTTGTTAACAAACATAATGAAAGTGAAGATTTAGGAACTGATTTTTATGATAAAGATTTGAAGCTTATCAAAACATTGCCTTATAAAGACAATTATGGATATTTTTTTTCAAGTGGGCCTGATACTTGGCATGGAATGGAAAAAAAAGAAATAATTAAAGAGAGAAGATGCTTACAAGTAAATTATGTTACATTTAAAACTGATTGGAAGGTAGAAGATTAATCTTCCCAATCGAATCTAGGGAAAGTATCAAAAACTTTAAAAATTCCTTCAGACCAAGTATTACAAACTTTAGAATAATCCTCATCATTTATACTTAGACACTTTAAAGAGGCTAATTTATTTTCATCTTTTTTATAAATTGCAAAGTCTATTGGTGGTCCTACTGTTAAATCACTTTTCAAAGTCGAGTCCATTGAAATCAATGCACATCTTGAAGCATCACCAATTGATACATCTGGTTTAATAACTCTATCAAGAATTGGTTTTCCATATTTAACTTCTCCTATAACAAGATAAGGTTTGCTATCTGCAGGTCTAATGTAATTTCCTTGAGGATAAATAAGATACAGTTCTGTTTTTTGTCCTTTTATTTGTCCACCTATAATAAAAGTTGAACCTAGAAGTACATTATCAGTATTAATTCCTTGGGGAGAAGAATGCTCAATATTTAAAGATCCAACATATGAAGCGACTTGCTCAAAATCTTTGCAGGTATTTAAGTTCATTATACCAGACTCACTTTTTAAATCTTTTTCGATTGATTTATAAACTGCTTGTGATGTTCCTAGATTTCCTGAGGTAACAATTACTATTGTTCTATCCCCAACATCATGTGTAAACATTTTAGAATATATATTCACATTATCTAAACCGGCATTCGTCCTAGAATCTGATGCAAAAACCAATCCTTCATTTGTTTTAATTCCTATACAATATGTCATACGTAATTCTTATTTAAAAAAGCCACATTTTTCAAATATTTTAAGACATAGCTGTTATTTGCTTTTAGCAATTGTTTTGTAAAATAATTTATTAAAAAATGAACGGATGGTCACTCCATTTTGGAAAAACTATGATGCTAAATCCGCATATGACGGATATTTGACAGAGGATAACAAACTTAGAAAGCATGCTAGAATAATGTCCGGTATTCTAGAAAGACACGGAAAAAAAAAACTACAGGAAATTGAAAAAAATTGTCAAAGCACAATAAGTGCAAGAGGTATAAATTTTAGAGTTTATGCTGCAAATAATAGAGCAGAGGAAAAAAAGTGGCCTTTAGACATTATACCCAGGATTATACCTAAGTCTCAATGGAGTAAAATATCAAGAGGATTAACCCAAAGGGTTAAAGCATTAAACTTATTTATTGATGATGTTTATAACAAGAAAAAAATTTTTAAGGATAAAGTTATACCTAGGGATTTGATATTCAATTCACCATACTATTTAAAAGAATGTGAAGGTTTTTCACCAAAGTATAAAGCTTGGGCAAACATTTCAGGTATAGATTTAATAAGAAATTATAATGGAGAGTATTTAGTGCTTGAAGATAATCTACGTGTACCATCTGGTGTTTCATACATGTTAGAAAACAGAATGGTTATGAGGGATGTATTTCCAGAATTATTCACAAGATACAAAGTTTCATCAGTCCATCAATACTCCAACAAACTTTACCAAAGTATGGTTGAGTGTATTCCAAAAAAAACAGACAATCCTCATATGGTCGTATTGACACCAGGTATTTATAATTCTGCCTATTTTGAACATTCGTTTCTGGCTGAACAAATGGGAATAGCTCTTGTAGAGGGTAAAGATTTGTTTGTTGAAAATGACAATGTCTATATGAAAACTGTTAAAGGTAAACTTAAAGTTGATTGTATTTATCGAAGATTAGATGACACATTTCTTGATCCAAAAGTGTTTAACAAAAGTTCTCTAATTGGGGTCCCAGGATTATTCAAATGTTGGAAAAAAGGGAATGTTGGAATAATTAATGCAATTGGAACAGGTGTAGCTGATGATAAAGCTGTTTATGCTTATGTAAACAAAATGATTGTTTATTATTTAGGAGAGCAACCAAAATTAAACCAAGTAGAAACATTTTTATGTGAAAATAAAGTTCACAGACAGCACGTTATTGAAAATATATCTAAATTGGTTGTTAAACCTGCAAATGCTTCTGGAGGGTATGGGATAATGATAGGTCCTAAAGCTCCAAAAAAAGAGAGAGAGGAAATGATAAAGAAAATAAAACAAAATCCTAGAGAATTTGTAGCACAACCTTTGGAAATATTATCAACAATTCCAACAATTTCAGAAAATGGAATAGAGCCTAGGCATTTAGATTTAAGACCGTTTATATTAAATGGTAAGTCTACTTATGTGACAATGGGAGGACTTACTAGAGTTGCCTTAAGGAAAGGAAGTACTATTGTTAATAGTTCACAGGGTGGAGGCTCAAAAGATACAATGGTTGTTGAAACCTAATTTTCTTGAAGGGATTTGACCTTTAATTTTTTTGTCTTTAATGAGTTTATTGCCTCTAAAAAAGAATATGCTGTTGACATATTGGTACAATAAGGAATTTTGTTTGCCAAAGTTCCTCTTCTTAAAGCTAAAGCATCATTAATTCTACTTTCACTATTTCCGCCACCTGTATTTATAACTAAGGCAATTTTTTTAGAATTTAAAACATCAACTATATGAGGTTTGCCACTACTTACTTTGTTGATTTTTCTACATTTCATTCCATTATTTATTAAGATATCTGCTGTTCCTTTAGTAGCTGATAAAGTAAATCCAAGCTTTACAAGTCTTTGAGCAATTCCAATTATCTCTTGTTTGTGCGAGTCTTTAACTGATAAAAAAGCCAAACCTTTGGTAGGTAATGAGTTTGCTGCAGCAATTTGACTTTTAGCAATTGCCATTCCAAAATCGTCATCAAATCCCATCACTTCACCTGTTGATTTCATCTCTGGTCCAAGTAATAAATCGCTGTCTGGAAATTTGTTAAATGGAAATACAGCCTCTTTCACAGCAAATTTTTTATTCGTTTTATATTTTAATTTATATTTTGAAAGTTTTTCACCTGCCATTATTCTTGATGCAATTTTGGCCAATGGTATCCCATTAGCTTTCGATACAAATGGAACTGTCCTACTGGCCCTTGGATTTACTTCAATAACAAATATTTCGTCTTTCTTAATTGCAAATTGAATATTTAAAAGTCCTTTAACTTTTAATGCTAAAGCTAATTTTTTCGTTTGAATTTTAATTTCTTTTAAAAGATTATCTTTGATAGAGACTGGAGGTAGACAACAAGCAGAGTCTCCTGAATGTACCCCCGCTTCTTCAATGTGCTGCATAATACCAGCGACATAAACATCTTTACCATCAGAGATAGCGTCCACATCAACTTCCATTGCGTGATCTATAAATTTATCAATTAAAATTGGATTTTGTTCTGAAGCTTTAAAAGCCTCATTAATAAACTTTTTAAGTTGGCTTTTATCATGCACAATTTCCATTGCTCTTCCACCTAAAACATATGATGGTCTAACAACAACAGGCAGTCCTATTATTTCACTTATTTTAATTGCTTGATCAAATTTGTTAGCAATTCCACTTTCAGCTTGTTTTAAATTTAATTTAATTAATAGATCTCTAAATCTATCTCTGTCCTCTGCAAGATCAATGGAAGTATATTGAGTACCAAGTATTGGTAATTTATTCTCATGTAAGAATTTTGCTAATTTAATTGGAGTTTGGCCTCCAAATTGAGCAATAATCCCTATAAGATTTCCCTTTGATTTTTCTTTTAGAATTATATTTTGAACGTATTCTTCAACTAATGGCTCAAAATATAGTCTATCACTGGTATCATAGTCTGTTGAAACTGTTTCAGGGTTACAATTGACCATTATTGTTTCAAATCCAGCTTCTTTTAAAGAAAAGCTTGCCTGGCAACAACAGTAATCAAACTCTATTCCTTGTCCAATTCTGTTTGGGCCTCCTCCAAGTATTATTATTTTCTTCTTATTGCTTGGATCTGATTCACACTCAGTATTTATTGAATAACTTCTCTGGTATGTAGAGTACATATATGGAGTAAATGATTTAAATTCTGCAGCACAAGTGTCTACTTTTTTAAATACTGGTAAAACTTTAAGAGCAACTCTTTTGGATCTTACAATTTTTTCTTTTATCCCAGTAATATCTGATAATTTTTTATCTGAAAAACCAATAGATTTTATTCTATTAAATTCAATATATGTATTAGGTATACCTTTTTTTTTTATATTCTTCTCTTCGTCGACAAGATCCTTAATTTGATTTAAGAACCAAGGATCGACATTTGATAATTTATATATTTTATTTAATGAAATATTTTTTCTAAAAGCTTCAGCAATTAATACCAATCTATTTGGAATATTAATCTTTAAATTTTTTAAAATATCTTTTTTTGAATAATTAAAAATATTATCCAATCCGGAAAGTCCAGTTTCTAAAGATACCAAAGCTTTTTGAAAAGATTCTTTGAAGTTTCTTCCAATTGCCATTGCTTCACCAACAGATCTCATTGAAGTTCCAAGTACTGCTTTAGTGTCTGAAAACTTTTCAAATGTAAATCTTGGTATTTTTGTAACAACATAATCAATTGTTGGTTCAAATGAAGCTGGAGTTACTTTTGTAATTTCATTTTTTAATTCATCTAAAGTGTATCCCACCGCAAGTTTAGCTGCTACTTTAGCGATTGGGAAACCCGTTGCTTTTGATGCAAGAGCAGAGGACCTTGATACTCTTGGATTCATTTCTATTATAACCATTCTTCCATTTCTAGGATTTATCGCAAACTGAACATTTGATCCTCCTGTTTCAACTCCAATTTTTCTTAAGCAGGCAATAGATGCGTTTCTCATGACCTGGTATTCTTTATCAGTTAAGGTTAATGCTGGAGCAACCGTGATAGAGTCCCCCGTATGTATTCCCATTGGATCCACATTCTCGATTGAACAAATTATTATACAGTTATCTTTTTTGTCTCTTACAACCTCCATTTCAAATTCTTTCCAACCTTCCAAAGACTCCTCAATTAAAACTTGATTTTGAGGAGATTCATTCATCCCAGTTTTTACAAGTTTTAAGAAATCTTTCTTATTTTTTGCAATTCCTCCACCTAAGCCTCCCAGTGTAAAAGAAGGTCTTATAATCGCTGGTAAACCAATTTCTTTTAAACACTTGGATGCATCCTTAAAATTATTTAAGATATTTGATTTAGGTAAATCTAAACCAATGTCAGACATATTTTTTCTAAATTTTTTACGATCTTCTGCATTTTCTATTGCTTTAGACTTTGCGCCTATTAATTCAATTTTGTATTTTTTTAGTAGTCCAGCTTTTTCTGCGCTTATCGCTAAATTTAATGCGGTCTGACCTCCCATTGTTGGTAAAATTGCATTAGGTTTTTCTTTTTTAATAACTTCTTCTAAAACAGGTATTGTGATGGGTTCAATATAGGTTTTATCAGCAACTCCAGGATCAGTCATAATTGTTGCAGGATTTGAGTTGATTAAAACTACCTTGAAACCTTCATCTTTAAGAGCCTTACATGCTTGTGTACCTGAATAATCAAATTCACATGCTTGTCCAATTATTATTGGTCCTGCTCCAATAACTAATATTTTTTTAATGTCTTTTCTTTTTGGCATATTTTTTTACATCTTGAATAAAATTATTGAATAAATATTGACTATCTTGTGGCCCAGGATTTGCCTCTGGATGATATTGAACAGAGAAGACAGGTTTATTTTTTAACCTAATTCCTTCAATAGAATCGTCAAAAAGTGACTTATGAGTTATTTGAATATTTTTTGACAAGCTTTTTTCCATAACAACAAAACCATGATTTTGACTTGTAATTTCAACTGAGTTTGTAATTAAATTTTTGACTGGATGATTTGCACCTCTATGACCTAATTTCATTTTTTTTGTTTTTGCATTCAATGCTAAAGCTAAAATTTGATGACCAAGACAAATTCCAAAAATTGGATAATTTAATTTGATTAATTTTTGAACAGTGTCAATTGCATATTTTCCAGTCGCCGCTGGATCTCCAGGTCCATTTGATAAAAAAATACCATCTGGTTTTAATTTTACAATTTTATCAGCAGTTGATTTACAAGAGACTACTTTTACCTCACAATTATAATCTGAGAAATATCTTAAAATATTTTTTTTAATTCCATAATCAACTGCGATAATTCTAAATTTCTTATTTGTATTCTTTTTATATCCAGTATCCTTTTTCCACGTTTTAAATCCCTTCCAAATATAATTTTTTTTTGTTGATACTTCTTTAGCAAGATCTAATCCATTTAAGCCAGGCCATTTAACTGACATATTAGTTAGTTTTTTAATGTTAAATTTACCTTCTTTGTTATTTGTAATAGTACCTTTTGGAGCCCCCTTATCTCTGATCAAGTTTGTTAGCCTTCTAGTATCTAATCCAGTTAATCCAACAATTTTATTTTTTTTAAGCCATTCATTTAAAGTATGTAAAGCTCTATAATTTGATGGAGATGTTATTTCAGAATTGAATATTGCACCCTTCGTCCAAACTTTATCAGACTCTAAATCTTCGTTGTTGGTCCCAACATTTCCTATATGAGGAAATGTAAAGTTGATAATTTGTCCAGCATACGATGGGTCTGATATAATTTCCTGATATCCTGTTAAAGATGTATTAAAACAAACCTCACCAGTTGAAGTTCCCTGGTATCCAAGCCCGATACCTCTAAAAACCAGCTTATTATCTAGAACTAAAATACCTGTTGGAAATTGTTGTTTAATTGCAATTTTATTTTTTTGTTTTTTGTTCAATTACAACTCATGAGTTAAAGGTCTATACAATAAAACCTTTTTTTGCGCAACACATCTAATGTATATTTAGTAAAAAAAATATTTTTCTTTTTGAAGAATTTTCTTAATACGCTAAGATTAAATATGTCACTTAGAGAAAGTATAGAGTTAGACTACAAAACAGCTTTAAAAGCTAAAGATAAAAATAAAATATCAACTTACAGGTTAATACTATCTGGGATTAAGGATTTGGATATTAACAACAGATCTGGGACTGAAAAAAAAGAGACAGATAATGAGGATATCAAGAAATTACTAAAAAAAATGATTAAACAACGAAGCGAATCAATTGAGTTATATAAAAAAAATAACCGTAAAGATCTCCAGGATATAGAAGAACAAGAAGTGAGTGTAATTAGTCAATACTTGCCCAAACAGATAAGCGAAGAGGATACCAAGAAAATATGTGAAGAAGTAATTAAATCAACAGGCGCAAATTCAATAAAGGATATGGGAAAAGTTATGGGTGAATTAAAGAAAAATAATGCTGATAGTATTGATTTTTCTAAAGCGGGAGCGATTATAAAAGAATTATTAAATCAAAAATGAAATATCCCAAGGAGTACTTACAAGAAATAAAAACTAGGTTAAAAGTTTCAACTGTAGTTTCTAAAACTGTAAGCTTGAAAAAAAGAGGAAAGGAATATGTAGGTCTTTCGCCATTTAAGACTGAAAAAACACCTTCTTTTACAGTAAATGATGAAAAGGAATTTTATCATTGCTTTAGCACTGCAGAGCATGGAAACATTTTTGATTTTGTTATGAAGACTCAAAACTTAAAATTTGGCGAGTCAGTTAAGTATTTAGCAAATTTAGCAGGAATGAGGCCTTATACATTTTCAAAAGAGGATGAGATAAGAGAAGAAAAATGGAATAAGTATAAATTAATATATGCAAAATATGTAGAGTTTTATCACAAAGATCTTTTCAAAAATCCTTTATCAAAAAAAGCAAAGGATTATTTAAAAAGTAGAAGTTTAACTATTGAAGAAGTAAAGAAATTTAAAATTGGATATGTTTCAAATGATGAAAAGTTTAAAGAAGAGATTTTTAAGGAATTTACTGAAAGTGAAATCAAAGACACTGGATTATTTTATTTTGACGAAAATAAAAAAAAAAATGTAGACAGGTTTAGAGGCAGAGTAATTTTTCCAATAAACAATATTTCAGGTGACCCAATAGCTCTTGGAGGAAGAATTTTAGAAGATAATAAATATCTTGCTAAGTATATTAACTCACCAGAAACTCCATTTTTTAAAAAAGGATCCAATCTCTATAACCTAGATTTTACA
Organism: uncultured Pelagibacteraceae bacterium; assembly: GCA_902571975.1. Lineage (GTDB taxonomy): Bacteria > Pseudomonadota > Alphaproteobacteria > Pelagibacterales > Pelagibacteraceae > Pelagibacter. The sequence continues at coordinate 18,581 of CACGED010000017.1, forward strand.
AGAAAACTTTCAAACAATGTAGATAACATATTTCTCGTTGAAGGTTATATGGATGTAGTTGGTCTTAGTAAAAATAAAGTGGAAAATGTTGTTGCTAATTTGGGTACTTCTTTAACTACAAGGCAAATATTAACCCTTAATCAATTTTTTCAACATATCACTGTTTGTTTTGATGGTGACGAAAGTGGATATAAAGCAGCTTTAAGAGCAGCAGAAAATTCAATTATTGAATTAAAACCTGAAAAAGAAATTTCTTTTTTATTTTTACCCGACAAATATGATCCAGATAGCTTTGTAAATGAAAAAGGAAAGGATTTTTTTGAAAATTTTTCGAAAAGTAATTCTGTCCCTATTCATAAATTTATATTTAATCATTACTCGAAAGAAATGAGCGATAATCCTTCATCAAGAGCTATTTTTGAAAAAAAACTTAGAACAATTGCATCCACAATTAAAGATGAATTTATTAAAAAATATGTACTTGAAGAATTTTTAGATAAAATTTCTGAGTTAACACCAAATACAAACTTTAAATATAAAAAGAATTATACCAGACCCAAAAAATCACTTAGATCAACTCAGAATTATTATAACGAAACAAAGTCTTTGAAAGCTATTGATATTAAAGAATTTTCTTTTCTATATATTTTACTAAAAAAACCTGGACTTATAAAAGAGAATTTTAATTTAATAGAAAATGTAAAACTATTTAGCAGTGAAAATAAATTATTACTTGAAGAAATTGTTAATCAAACAAATAATTTTGAAAATACTGACATTGAAAATTTGAAAATTAACCAAGGTTTGTTAGAAAGAGTTTTTAAGTATGCATCTATTAAGCATATATTATTCAAAAGCTTAAATGATGACCAAAAAATTCTTGAAATATTGTCTGAGTTAATAAGGGACCTTAAAAATTATGAACTTGAACTAAGAATTGCAGATTTAGAATCAAGATTTACAAAGGATTTAAGTGAGGCAACTTTTAATGAGTTAAAAGAGCTTAAAAAACTGCAAAAAATCAATTAAATTAAAACCAGAATCCCATAGATTTTTATAATTTTGGCATTATATACAGACTGAACTTTTTTATTGTGGAACGTATAATTACTAAATCATTTGCAAGATTAATGGGCAGAGGTGTCCATAGAGGTTTTATTACCCATGAGGAACTAAATAAATCTTTAGGGAAAAGAAATTTATCTAATGAAAACTTAGAGCAAGCATTTATTCATATACTTGATGAAAAAATAATATTAGTTGAAAAAAAAGCCGACTACAAAGTCTTGCGAAAAAAAGAAAACGGTTCGAAAGAGGAAGGTAAGTCAATCGAAAAAAGTGACGATCCCATAAGAATGTATCTAAGAGAGATGGGGGGAGTTGAACTTCTATCTAGAGAAGGCGAAATTGCTATAGCTAAAAGAATTGAGGCAGGAAAAGATGTGATGCTAAATGCCCTTTCCCAAAGTCCTATTACAGCTCAACAGTTTTTTGAATGGAATAATAAGCTTCAGAATGATGAAATTCTAGTTAGAGAGATAATAGATATAGATACGAATTATATGGAAGACGAGGATACTGGTCAAAGTGCAAAACAGAAAAAATCAGATGATGGTGGAAGTAGCCAGAATGCTGAGGACTCATCAAGTAATTCTGACGACGATGAATTTAATCCAACTCTGGCAGCAATGGAAACTGAAATAAAACCTAAAGTTTTACAAACGGTTTATAATTTAACTAAAGAATATAACAAACTTATAAAGTATCAAAAAGAGAAGCTTGATTGTGTATTAAATTCCAAACAATTTTCACCTTCAAAAGAAAAAAATTATAAAAAAATAGTTGATGATATTTTAGAAAATATAAAAACTCTTCAATTGTCTCCTTCGGTATTAGAGGAGTTAGTTCAAAAGCACTATATTGAAAATCGTAAAGTTATATCATTAGAAGGTAATTTATTGAGGCTAGCTTTAAATGATAAAATTTCAAGAGATGAATTTATTAAATTTTATGTTGGAAATGAAATTAATCCTAGCTTAAAAAATTTTTTAGATACAAATGAAACTTGGAAGAAGTTTTTTCAGAAACACAAAATAGAATTTAAAAACATTAGAGATAGACTAATTGAAATAAGTAATAAACTCGGAATTTCTGTGACAGAGTACAAGCTAATGGTTAGCAGAATTCAAAAAGGTGAAAAGGAATCAAGAATAGCAAAAAAAGAAATGGTTGAGGCAAATCTAAGATTAGTAATTTCCATAGCTAAAAAATATACTAACAGAGGTTTACAGTTTTTGGATTTAATTCAAGAGGGAAATATAGGATTAATGAAGGCAGTTGATAAATTTGAATACAGAAGGGGATATAAGTTTTCCACATATGCAACATGGTGGATAAGGCAAGCAATAACAAGATCAATTGCAGATCAGGCCAGAACTATCAGAATTCCAGTCCACATGATTGAGACAATTAATAAAATTGTAAGAACACAACGTTTAATTTTAAGTGAATTTGGAAGAGAAGCCACTCCTGAGGAGCTAGCTAAAAAATTAAGGATGCCTTTAGAAAAAGTGAGAAAAGTCCTAAAAATTTCAAAAGAACCTGTGTCGCTAGAAAAACCAGTTGGAGATGAAGAAGATAGTAGCTTAGGAGATTTTATAGAGGATACAAAAGCACTGGCACCTCTAGAGCAAGCGATTAAATCTAATTTAAGCGAAGCTACTACAAAAATTCTTTCAACATTGACTCCTAGGGAAGAGCGAGTTTTAAGAATGAGGTTTGGAGTGGGCATGAATACAGATCACACTTTAGAGGAGGTTGGTTTGCAGTTCTCTGTAACCAGAGAAAGAATTCGTCAAATAGAGGCAAAGGCACTCAGAAAATTGAAGCATCCTAGTAGATCTAAACAACTTAAAAGTTTCTTAGAAAGCTAAAAAGGGCCGTTAGCTCAATAGTAGAGTACTGCATTGACATTGCAGGGGTAGTTGGAGCGTAACCAACACGGCCCACCATTTAATTGATAAGTGCTAAAAAAATGTTATATTCAATATTATTTTTTTGGGCCTGTAGCTCAGTTGGTTAGAGCAGTACACTCATAATGTATTGGTCCCAGGTTCGAGTCCTGGCGGGCCCACCAGTTATTTGATGATAAATTCTTCTAAAGATTTAAATAAAGAACTTATATCACCATCATTATTTTGAATAATTGACTTAAACTCCTCTTTTTGAGTTCTGGCTAAACTTAAACCTTCAACAATAAGATCTCTTATTAGGGGTCGTTCAGCATTTTTTGTATAAATTCTCCAATCTATTTTAATTTCAGGATTTTTAGCAGTCTCTTCCATCACTGTATTTACAATTGTATATTTATCACTAATTTTTTTTTCAGAAACAATAGTAATCTTAGGATCAGAATAATCTACTAATCTACTTGAAAAACTTTTTAAGAAATAACTCTTAAATAATTTTTTGTATTTGACTTTTTGATCTTCATTTAAATTTTTGCGATATTTTCCCAAAGTGTACATTCCAATACCATGTATATCTACATTAGTCTCAGCAATATTATTCAATTTAATTATCTTAGACTCAACAGGATCTGAACTAGATAGTATTATTGAAGCCTCGTTGACTATTTCTGCTATTAACTTACTTGGCTCTTTTGCTTCTAAAGGAATTATGAAAATTGATATTAAAAATATTATTGAGATTAGTTTAGTCTTAAACATTGAAAAAATTATTGAGTGTCTATTTCTTCCCAATCATCGTCATTTAAAGTTTCTGTAGTTTCATCAAGATTTAAAATTTTTCTTTTTCTGTCCTGTAAATAAAGACTCCTCACCGATGCATAAAGATCTAAAGAGTTTTTCTCAAGACTTTCAAATGCTTCTAAATTTTTCGCTCTAAAATCAACTCCAGCTGTCAGTCTTGAGTAATAATAGTCAGAATTTTCAAAATATTTAGTATTATTTGTTACTGTAACATTGTACCAAGCATCACCACCAGAAAAATTGACTAAAGAGCCCAAAGAGTCTCTGACAGTTGTAGGTCCAAGTACTGGAAGAACAAAATAACATCCTTCTTTAACTCCCCAAGTTCCTAAGGTTTGACCATAATCCTCTTTGTCTAATTTATTTAGTCCATAATAAGAGGCTACATCAAATATGCCTGCGATACCTAATGTAGAATTAATTGAAAATCTCAAAGCATTAATTCCTGCCTCTTTTATTTGTCCTTGCAAAATATTATTTGGTACTGTGACTACATTTGTTAGATTGCTTAAAGCGTTACTGGTTCCTGATCTAATTGGTTTTGGCAAGTACCTGTAGCCTTTAGCAATTGGTTTAAAAAATATTTTGTCTAACCCTTGGTTAAAAGCAAAAATACCTCTGTTAACAGTTTCAAAACAATCTTTTACTTCGGTATCTTTATCTTTTGAATTATTTTTTAATTCTAATGTACCGTCTGATCCAGCAAAGACATTTATAATGAGAACTTGAGAAAGGATTAGAATTAAAAATATTTTTAAAAACTTTTTCATTAAAGCATTCTATAATATATCTTCTATTTATTTAAAGATTTAATTGTTTGAAATAATGCAGAAAAATGTTGAAAAAATGACTACTAATTATTCTCTAAATTTTGATCCTAAAAAAAGAGATAAAAATAAAATAAAATATTTAATTTATCATTATACCGGAATGAAAAATGATAGATTAGCTATTAAAAAGTTAACAGGCTCTAATTCTAATGTGAGTTGTCATTATTATATAACTGTATCTGGCAAACTAATCCAGATAGTTCCAGATTTATACACAGCTTGGCATGCTGGTAAATCAAACTGGTGGAAATATAAGTCACTTAACTATAACTCGATCGGTATTGAAGTCTCAAATCCTGGTCATAAGCATGGCTATAGAAAATTTAATGATAATCAAATTAAATCGCTAATTAAAATCTCGAAATTTCTGATAAAAAAATATAAAATTCACAAAAAAAATATTTTAGGTCACTCAGATATTGCTCCTCTAAGAAAAATAGATCCAGGAGAAAAGTTTCCTTGGAAACTTTTGTATAAAAAAAAAATTGGAATTTGGCACAATGTAAATAATAAAAAAATTAAATTTTCTAGTAACAAAAGATGGAAATTAAACTTGAATAAATTTAAAAAATATTTAAATAAAATAGGTTATAAAATTGAATATTCTGACCCTTATCAATTAAGAAAACTTATAAAAGTTTTTCAAATGAGATTTAGACCTGAGTTGGTTAATGGAAAATTAGATTTTGAATGTTATATGATAGCAAAATCCCTTTATAATCTTAAATAATTAAGAATTGAATTTTGTAAAAAAATTTATATTGTCTAGCAGCCAGATAAAAGACTTATCGCTTTAATTTATTAAAGAGGAAAGTCCGGGCTCTACAAAGACACAGTGCCAGTTAATGGCTGGCGGGGGCGACCCTAGGGATAGTGCCACAGAAAATAAACCGCCTTATCAAGGCAAGGGTGAAAAGGTGTGGTAAGAGCACACCGGCTATGTTGGTAACAGCTAGCGCATGGAAAACCCCACTGGGAGCAAAACTGAGTAGAGATGACAATGTTAGAAATAACGAAAAGCAGTCTTTGGCTAGTCATCTGGGTTAGTTGCTTGAGCCTTAAAGTGATTTGAGGCCTAGAGAAATGATAAGTTTAAACGACAGAACCCGGCTTATATTTTATCTGGCATTTACAAGTTAAGAAAAAATCTGAAAAATAATAAATAACTTTTAATAGTAAAAATTAGAAACTATTTTTTGAGAACAAAATAAGAATAAATAATTCATTTTAGATATTGACGATATAATGTAAAACCCATATGATCCCATAAAATCCCAAAAAGGGAAATTATGGATTATGTTTTTATCAACTTACGAAAACAAATTAGACAAAAAAGGAAGGGTGTCAGTGCCTGCTAGTTTTAGAAGCTATCTGTCTAATATGGGATACAACGGGATCATATGTTTTCCATCATTTAATAATCAATCAATTGAGGCTTGGCCTCAAGATAGAATTGAAAAAATCTCCAATGCAATAGATACTTTAAATCCATTTGAGGATAAGAAAGATTATTTTGCAACCTCAATACTATCAGAAAGTATTAACTTACAATTTGATAGTGAGGGAAGAATTCTCATTACAGAAAAATTATTAAGACATGCAAAAATTAAAAATAGCATGCTGTTTGTTGGTCAGGGAAAAACCTTCCAAATATGGGAACCAACAAGTTTTGAAAAATTTAGGGTCACTGCTAGAAAAAAATCTAATATTAATAGGGCTAACCTTAAATGGGAGCAAAAACTTAATAACTAAACGGGGGATAAATGACAATTAATTTTAAGACACCAGATATAAAAGAGTTGAAACCAAGAATACTAGTCCTTGGGATTGGAGGAGCAGGAGGCAATGCAATTAATGGAATGATAGAGTCTGGTTTACAGGGAGTAGAGTTTATAGCTGTAAATACTGATGCTCAAGATTTAAGACTAAGCCATGCACAAACTAAAATTCAAATGGGATTGAATTTAACAAAAGGGTTAGGTGCAGGAGCAAAATTAGATATAGGTGAAGCTGCTGCTGATGAATCATTGAATGAAATTGTTAACGTTCTCCAAGGGTCTAATATGGTTTTCATTACTGCAGGTATGGGTGGTGGAACTGGAACTGGTGCAGCTCATGTTATTGCTCGTGCTGCTAAAGAATTGAATATACTTACAATAGGTGTAGTAACTCTACCTTTCCTATATGAAGGTCCTTCAAGAATGAGAAAGGCAAATCAAGGTCTTGAAGAATTAAGAAAACATGTGGACACCATTATAGTGGTTCCAAACCAAAATTTATTTAAAATCGCAAGTGAGCAAACTACATTTGAAGAATCTTTTTTACTATCTAATGATGTATTAAAGCATGGTGTTCAAAGCATCACAGATCTAATGGTAAGACCTGGTTTAATAAATTTAGATTTTGCTGATGTTGAGACAGTTATGAGTTCGATGGGTAAGGCCATGATGGGTACTGGTCAGGCTGAAGGTGAAGGTAGAGCAGTTAAAGCTGCAGAAATGGCTATAAGCAATCCTCTTATAGATGATTACACATTAAAAGGGGCAAAAGGTTTGCTTGTTAATATTACAGGTGGAAAAGATCTTAAACTTTTTGAAGTTGATGAGGCAGTCAATAAAGTAAGAGCTGAAGTAGATCCAGAAGCAGAGCTAATAATTGGAGCTATTACAGATGAGAATCTTGATGGTTTAATGAGAGTTTCAATCGTAGCGACTTCTTTGGATGGACAACAACCAGAGCCAAAATCAGTGATTAATATGGTTCATAGAATACAAAATAGAAATCCAGGATACTCTGATTTTTCTAATACTAGTTCATCTCAAGCTTTTACATTTTCAAACCAAAATAGTTCTATAATGACTAATGGTGCAAATGCACTTAAAATAGAAGAAGAAGTAAAAGCTGAAACGGAGAACCATCCAACATCGGAAATCAATAGTTCAGAAGATTTAGTAAATTCTTCTAATATTTTGGAAGAAACTAACTCAGTTGAAACTGAATTATCTACAGTTTCTGACCACTCGATTGAAACAGATGAGATTAACTCTTCCCCATCAAATGGGCTAGAGAACTTTGATTTTGATGAAGAAACACCAGAGCTGTTTAATTCGGATGGATCAATTAATGAAACTGATGAAGAGACCCCTTTAATAAATGAAGTAAATGAAACTAAAGAGGAAGAAGACGATTTAGAAATCCCAGCATTTTTAAGAAGACAAAAAAATTAATGGTCTTCAAAAAAATAAATGAATGCCACCATAAATCTGGAAAGCAAACATTTTCCAGTTCTGCTAAATGAATTGATTAGCATTATTTCCCCTCTTTATGGTGGCACATTTATCGATTGTACTTTTGGCCAAGGTGGATATTCAGAAAAAATTCTTGAGCATAAAAAAAATGATATTATTGCATTAGATAGAGATAAAGAAGTTTTAAATAATACACTTAAACTCCAAAAAAAATATAAAGAAAGATTTAGATTTTATAATCTTAAATTTTCTCAATTAGATCAAATCAAATTAAAAGATAAAAAAATTAAGGGAATAATTTTTGATTTAGGTTATTCACTCAACCAAATTAAAAATTCTCAAAAAGGTTTATCATTTTTTGATAAAGGAAAACTTAATA
>CACGED010000018.1 GCA_902571975.1 uncultured Pelagibacteraceae bacterium
TAAATTTAAAATGGAAGAACAAAATAAAAAATATCATGTTCCAATTATAATCTCTAAAAATAGCTATACAGTTTGGTGGTCTAAATAAAATGAATAAAGAAAATTTAATTCCACAAAAAAATATAAAATTAAATATGTCTAGGCGTATAAGACGAACTCCATTTACTAACAAAGTAGAAGAATGTGGTGTATCTGATTTTACTGTTGTCAATCACATGCTACTACCTAAAGGTTTTAAGAATACAGTAGAAGAAGATTACTGGCATTTAAGAGAACAGGTTCAAGTATGGGATGTGTCTTGTCAAAGACAAGTACAAATCACAGGTCCAGATGCTGAAAAACTTGTACAAAAAATGACACCGCGATCCATAAAAAAAATGGAGACGGGGAAATGTTTTTATATTCCAATAATTGATGAAACAGCTGGTATGATTAACGATCCAGTTTTATTAAAACTAGACGATGATATGTTTTGGATTTCAATTGCAGACTCAGATATTTTACTTTGGGCAAAAGGAATTGCATTAGGATCAAAATTAAATGTAGAAATTATCGAACCAGACGTCTATCCACTGGCTATTCAGGGTCCCAAATCTGAAGATCTTCTAATTTCAATATTTGGGGAGGATATAAAGAAGTTAAAATTTTTTAATTTTAAAGTTTTTGATTTTTTTGGAACTAAACAAATAATTGCTAGATCAGGATATAGTAAACAAGACGGTTTTGAAATATATTTTAAGGGATTTGAAACTCATTTTAATGAAATAGAACTTGGAGAAAAACTTTGGGACACTGTTTGGGAGAATGGACAAAAATATAATATTTCCCCAGGATGCCCAAATTTAATTGATAGAATTGAGGCAGGGTTAATGTCTTACGGAAACGATTTTACAAGAGAAAATAATCCTTTGGAGTGCAATCTTGAAAAATACTGCAAACAAGAAGATGATCACGATTTTATAGGTAAAGAAGCTTTAAGAAAGATCCAATCTGATGGAATAGTTCAGAAAATGAGAGGAATTTTGTTTGATGGAGATCCATGTAAGCCAACCGGTGTGCCTCTACCAGTATATTCAAAGGATAATTTAAAAATTGGTCAAATTGCTTCTGGAATATATTCTCCAAGATTTAAAAAAAATATTGGTCTTTCTATGATTTTAAAAGATTACTGGGAAATTGGAAATGAGGTTTTTGTAAACACTTTCAATGGAAAAAATAGAAAAGGCATTATAACTTCTTTACCATTTCCAGATTAACCTTATATTTATCATTATGTTTAAACCTGTCATTGCTGGCTTCTCAAGATCACCTTTTACGATGGCAAGAAAAGGTGCGCTCATTGACACAAAGCCAGTAAATCTATTGGCCGAAGTAATTAAAAATTTAGTTTCTAAATCTAATGTAAAAAAAGAAGATATTGAGGATATTGTTGTAGGTTGCGCGTTCCAAACTGGAGAGCAGTCATTTAATATTGGAAAGTTAACAACATTTTTAACTAATATGGACGTCAAAACGTCAGGTATGACAGTTGACAGATGGTGCGGTTCTTCAATGGAGGCTATTCATATAGCTGCAGGTAAAATTTCATTAGGTGCAGGAAAAGTATTTATATGTGGAGGGGTTGAGAGTATGACCAGAGTAAATACAGGGTTTGATCCAATACCTTATCCTGAAAATAAAAATGATAATCCTCATGTATACTTTTCAATGGGAACTACTGCTGAAAATGTTGCTAAAAAATATAATATCTCAAGAAGTGAACAACAGGAATTTGCAATCTCAAGTCATCAAAAGGCGCATGAAGCTCAAACAAAAGGAAATTTTAAAAATGAAATAGTATCTATTGGTGATTGTGATACTGATGGAAATATTAGACCAGGTAGCACAATGGAAAAATTAGACGGATTAAAACTTGCATTTGATGAAAATGGTACTGTTACAGCAGCAACTTCTTCACCTTTAACCGATGGTGCAGCTGCAACATTAATTTGTGAAGAAAGTTATGCAAAGGAAAATAATTTAAATATCTTGGGAAGAATTGTGTCTACGGCAGTACAAGGTTGTGACCCTGACTATATGGGATTAGGTCCAATTGGAGCATCAAGGAAAGCTTTAGAAAGAGCTAATTTGTCAGCGGATAAAATTGATATTGTTGAATTGAATGAGGCTTTCGCTTCTCAATCTTTAGCATGCATTAAAGATTTAGGTATAGATAAAGATAAAGTTAATTTAGATGGTGGAGCACTTGCCCTTGGACATCCTCTTGGAGCAACAGGTGCAAGAATTACAGGGAAAGCTGCTGAATTACTTCAGAGAGAAAATAAAAAGTATGCTTTATCCACTCAATGTATTGGTTTGGGTATGGGAATTGCTACAGTAATCGAGTCTGTAAACTAAACTATCTATTTATTCCTCTTAATCTCTCAGATCTTCTTCTTAAAAGCTCAGCTGTAAGTAAAATTAATATTGATAAAACAATTAAACATGTTGCTACAGCTAAAATTGTAGGACTAAGTTGCTCTCTAAGACCAGTCCACATTTGAACTGGTATTGTAGTGTTATCTAAGCCAGCCAAGAATAATACCACCACCACCTCATCGAAAGATGTAACAAATGCAAATAAACCACCAGAAATAACTCCAGGTAGTATTAATGGTAAGGTAATTTTCATAAATGTATTAAAAGGATTACTGCCCAAACTAGACGCAGCTCGAGTTATGCTATGATCAAATCCTGAAAGTGTTGCAGTAACTGTTATTACAACAAATGGAGTTCCTAAAATAATATGGGCTAAAATTATGCCTAAGTGTGTTGCAGCCAATCCTACTTTTGCCATAAAAAAGAAAATTGCAACACCTGAAATAATTAAAGGAACAATCATTGGAGATATTAAAGTTGCCATTATCAAACCTTTGTAAGGCATATGTCTACTACTCAAACCGAGAGCGGCTAAAGTTCCAAGTATAATCGATCCAATGGTTGCAAATATTGCAATTATAAAACTATTTTTTGCAGCTAAGCCCCAAGGGTTTTTTGTTCCATAGACCATATCTTTATACCATCTAGTAGAAAATGCATCTGGATCAAGCCTCTTCATTCCATCTGTAAAAACTAAAAACTCCTCCGCATTAAATGATAATGGAAAAATTACAAACAATGGTGCAATTAAAAAGAAAAATACACATCCACAAATAAAAAGATAAAAATAATGCCAGATTCTATAATGAGGTTCAGTATATTTTGGTAAAGCCATAATTATCCTAGTTTGATATTATCAACTCCTACAAGTTTGTTATAAATCCAATAAATAACTAACACTCCAGTCAATAGCATTAGTCCCATTGCTGAAGCAAAACTCCAATCTAAAGTACTCTTCATGTGATAAGCTATCTGATTGCTTATAAGTGTTCCTGATGCTCCACCTACTAAAGCTGGAGTTATGTAATAACCAATTGCAAGTATAAATACTAATAAACAGCCCGCTCCAATTCCAGGTATTGTAAGTGGGAAATATATTTTAAAAAAAGCGACTCCAGGAGTTGCACCTAAAGATTTTCCAGCTCTCATTAAGCTTGGAGAGATTGTTTTCATAACACTATACAAAGGCAATACCATAAATGGTAAAAGTATTTGTGTCATTGCAACATAAGTCCCTGTTTTGTTATACATCATCTCTGGCCTATTATCGTCTCCAACAAGACCAATCCAAACAAAAAAATCATTAACCAATCCTTGTTGCTGTAACAAAATCATCCAACTAGCAGTTCTTACAAGTAATGAAGTCCAAAATGGAAGTAGCACACAAATCATAAGCAAGTTACTATACTTCATTGGAAGAGTAGCTAGTAAATGTGCGATTGGATAAGCCATTAAAAAACAAAAAAGAGTTACAAAAAAAGCTACCTCTAATGTTCGTGACCATAAAATTCTATGAATTCTTCTATCTTCAGATACTTGTACAATTTTACCTTCTTCATTAGAGTACATGTCAACGCCCTTCAAATATTTTGAGTAAGTATAAGCTGGAGCTCTTCTTTTAATTGCCCTCCAATAATCTACATTTCTCCACCTTTTATGTACTTTCATTATTTGCTCTTTATAGTTCCCCTCCTCAAATTTCTTTTGTTTTCTAGCTAATTTTTTTAATACACTCTTAAAACCATTTTTCTCGTAATTAAGTTGGGTCTGTAATCTGCCTGCTGTTTTATTTTCTACCAAAATTTTGTAATCCAAATAAAAAGCTTCAAATACTTCTTCTGGTGGAAGTTCTTTTCCATCCCACTGCTCCATGGCTTTGTATGTTTTGGGAAGCATGTTTGTGACCATTTTGTCGTCTATACTTCGAGAAAACATGTCTGCGATAGGAATTATGTAAGTAATAATAAGAAATAAGAGTAATGGTGTTACTAAAAGAAAAGCTTTTATTTTATTTTTTTTTTCTGCTTGCTTAAGGCTTTCCTCTAAAGGAATTCCATCAGTAGAAAGTATTTTTTGTGTTTCTGAGCTCATAAAAAAAAGGGCGGTTAAAATAACCGCCCTTAATATAATATAAAATTAAAGTGTTTAAAACTCTAATTATTTAATACTAGCTTTCATAGCTTCCCACTGTTCACCAAGCTCTGTACCGTTGTCAGCCCAGTACTCAGCGTCTACTAAGAAGTATCTTTTTAAGTTAGCTGGTGCAGTTGGCATATGTGGAACCATATTAGTTTTTCCATCTTTATACCAAGGCTCGCCTGCTTGCATAACTGCTATTGATGATTTTCTCCATGGAGCATATGCAATATATTTTGCACTTCCTGCTAACATTTCAGTATTTGTCATCATAGCTAAAGCTTTTTTAGCATCCGCTTCGTTTGGTCCACCTTTAACTAATGCAAAATATTCGTAGTCAAGACCTTGTCCGTCCCAAACTTGAACTATTGGAGCACCTTCTCCAACTGCTGCATTGAAAAATCTTCCATTCCAACCAGTTGCCATTACAACTTCACCACTCATTAATAATTCTGGTGGTTGAGCACCTGCTGACCAAAATACACATCCGCCTTGTGGATCTTCACAAAGTGCTTTGATTTTGTTCATTGCTCTAGTTACGTAAGCTGGATCCTCTAATTTTTTGTAAATAAATTCTCCACCTTTACCCATTTTTACACCATCAGCTGCTAAAGCAATTTCTAGGTTTGTAAGAGCACTTTTGTAAATAGCTCTTTTCCCAGGAAACCTTTTTGTGTTGAAGAAATCTTTTAAAGTTGATGGAGTACTTTTTAATAGATCACTATTGTAAGCATAGTTCCAAGAATATAAAATATTTCCTACAGCACATTTACTAGGCATGTCTGTAAAAAAGTCTTCACTTGCAGGTGTACCATCTGGAGCTGGCGGAAAGTCTTTATCAAAATCAAATTCAACAAAAATACCTTCGTCACAACCATTGATAGTGTCATAAGCAAATACATCTATAATATCCCATGTAATCGCTCCTGCTTCTTTTTGGGCTTTGATTTCTGATAATCCACCAGAATAATCTACCCATTCGATAGGGATACCCAATGCTTTTGCAGTTGGATCACCATATCCTAGCTTTTGACTTTCTGTGTAAGCTCCACCCCATGATGCAACAACTACTGCAAATGCTGATGAAGATACTGAGATAGCAAAAGTTACGGCAAGTAATAATTTACTTAATTTTTTCATTTATCCTCCGTTTAAACGTTTTTTTTATAAAAAAAGAAGTACAGCAACATAGGAAAAGAGAGTCAACAGGGGATTTTGGTAATTTTGTGATAATTTAGCTTATTTTGGGTCTAAAGCTCTAGCGTCGTGACTATTCCAACCAATATTAATCTCATTACCAAGTTTTATATCTAAATTTTGAGAACTGTTTGGAACTTTTAAAATAAATTCTGAGTTACCAAGTAAATTCAATCTTACTCTTGTGTGGTCACCATGATAAATGACCTCTTCTATTTTGCCTTTTTGATTATTATCCATTTTATCTTTAGGATTGATCAATGCTCTTTCAGGTCTAATTGAAACTGTAGTTTTTTCGCCAACAGACTTAACTGAAATTGGATTTGCAATTATTTCACCCTTATCTAGTTTAACTTTACAGGATCCATTTGATATATCTGAAATTTCTCCAGCGAAAGTATTATTCTCTCCAATAAACTCTGCAACGAAAGAGTTTACAGGTTCTTCATATAACTTGTCTGGACTTGAGAGTTGCTGAACTTTACCATCATTAAATACTGCTATTCTGTTTGACATTGTTAATGCCTCACCTTGATCGTGAGTGACATACACAACTGTTACACCAATACTCTCATGAATATGTTTAATTTCATACTGCATACTCTCTCTTAAATTTTTATCTAAAGCACCTAAAGGTTCGTCCATTAAAACTACAGATGGATCAAATACCAATGCTCTTGCTACGGCTACTCTCTGTTGTTGACCTCCTGAAAGTTGTCCTGGCATACGGTTTCCAAATCCTGACAATGAAACCATGGATAATGCTTTTTCTACTTTCTTATCGATATCATCTTTTGAAATTTTTCTTACTCTTAAAGGAAAAGCCAAATTTTCAAAAACTGTCATGTGTGGAAACAGAGCATAATTTTGAAAAACCATTCCAATACCTCTTTTGTGTGGAGGAATGTTTGAAATTGGATTTTTATCTAAATAGATTTCTCCATTAGTAGGTGTTTCAAAACCAGCAAGCATCATCAGGCATGTGGTTTTACCTGAACCAGAAGGTCCTAGCATAGTTACAAACTCACCTTCTTCAATGTCTAAATTTAAATCTTTAACTACTAATACTTTTCCATCGTAGCTTTTATCGACTTTATCAAATTTTACGAAATCCTCTTTTTTTGACATAGATTAGTTTTTAAAACATTTAGTTAAGTTGTTTGCAACAGTTAATTAGCTCTTAATATGTAACTCTTTTGGAAAATTACAAAATAATTCACATCCTTTATCTGTAACTCGAATTGCTTCAGATGCTTCAACTCCCCAATCACCAAATTGCATTACAGCTATCATATGAAAACAAGCATTTGGAACTAATTCGGTCATTTCTCCTTTATATATGTTGAGAGTATGTTCGCCCCAATCTGGCGGATAACCTATTCCAATTGAATAACCAGTTCTTGATTTTTTCTCTATTCCATATTTATCTAAAATACCCCAAAAAGCTTGCGCTACATCATTTGCTGTATTCCCAGGTTTTGTAGAATCAATTCCAGCTTGAAGAGCTTCGATAGTTTTGTTCATCGTGTCTATTTTTAATTGATCCGGTTTTCCAAGTAATATGGTTCTGGCCATTGGCGCATGATATCTTTTATAAACTCCAGATAATTCAACAATCGTTGCTTCGCCCTCAACAAACTTGTCCTGCGTTGCTGTCAAATGAGAAGCAGATGTTCCTTTTCCTGTTGGTAAAAGTGTAGCGATACTAGAATACTCTCCACCAAACTCGGGTGTCCCATAAAATAAAGTTTTTTGTATTTCTCCGACTGCATCGCATTGTCTTACTCCTGGTTTTATTACCTCCATTGCAGTCCTCATTCCTTTTTCTGAAATTAGTGCTGCAGTTTTCATATAATTAATTTCTGCATCAGATTTTGCAAATCTTACCCAATTAACTAATCTCTCTGAGTCTTTTATTTTTGCATTTGGTAAACCTTGTTTTATCTTTTCATAGCAAAAAGCAGTAAAATAATGAGCATCCATTTCAACCCCAATTGAAAGCTTATCCCAATTTCTATCTTTGATAATCTGAACTAAATAATCGTAAGGATGTTTTGGCCATGTATGAATATAATTTTCATCATAAACAATTATATTTTCATCTTTCAGATAAGTTTTAATATATGCACCTCCTGAGTCTTGAGCTCTTACAAAGCATAAAGGCTCATCAGCGTTAACATGTACAATTGCACACTGAGCATAATAAAAAGACCATGCATCATAACCAGTTAAATAATTCATATTATTAGTGTCATGAGAGATTAAAAGTTCGATACCTTTATCCTGCATCATTGATTGAACTTTTTTTAACCGATTTTTATATTCTTCCTTAGTAAATGACATGATTTTCTATCTGAATAATTTACCAAAACCTTCTATAAGGTTATTTTTACTTATTTGGACAAGAGTATCCCAAATTAAAGCCTGATTACTTGATAAAACAATCGTATTGAGTTTTTTTTCAAGTTTATCAATTATTGGCAATACAGGAAGAGCAGTACAAGATACAAATAATGCTTCCGCTCCATTTAAATCTATTTTAGACAAAACATCATACAAATAATTTTGGTCTACTTTACCAATGTCGTAATCTGCTTCTATATCAAAGTATGAATTTGATGTTATCTCAAATCCCTCTGACTTAAAATATTCCATAACCTCATCATTAAGTTTTTTGCTGTAGGGAGTAAATAGTGAAAGCTTTTTAATATTTAACTTTTTTAATGCTTTTATTGCAGCTGTACTTGGCGTTGTAACTTCAGCCATTGGTTTTGCTGCTTTTACCTTTTGCTTAATAGAGTTATAACCTGCTGCAATAGTTCCAGAAGTACATCCGTAAACTACACAATCAATATCTTGATCTGGTAAAATATCTTTTGTTACACTTGTTACTTTATTTGACATTTTGATCAAATTTTCTTTGGTTAAAGGATTATAACACTCTATTCTATTAACAAAAAAATCAATTTCTCTATCCTTAATTACATTTATAAAATCTCTTTCAATCATAAAATCACTTGCAAGAGCAATAAGGCCAACTCGTGGATTTGATTTACTTATGTATTTTGGTTCTATTTTTGTTGAATTCATATTTTAAAAAAGTGAATATATCATAAGTTCTTAAATAATCATTAATATTAAATGAATTGAATGAATTTTAAAGACACTCTAGTTGCATCACTTGTTCCTATCTTTTTAGGTTTTGGTTTTGTAATTGCCAAACCTGCTTTTGAGTCTTTTCCTCCAATACTTCTAATGGGATTAAGATTTATTTTTGCGGCATCAATTTTAATTTGGTGGTTTCCTATTCCAAAAGGTTTTTTAAAAAAAATTTTTATAGCTTCGTTTATAGCAAACACCTTACAATATAGTATTACCTATACTGGTTTAAATTTTATTGATGCATCTGCAGCGGTACTATTAGTACAAACAGAAGTTCCATTTGGAGTAATATTTGCTTTTTTCATGTTGAAAGAGAAACCAACTTTAAGAGCTTTAATTGGGATAGGAATTGCATTTGTAGGAGTTTATATTTTAACTGGCTCACCTAATTTAGATGGAAAAATATTTGGTATTGCTCTTACAATTTTAGGTTCAGCAATATGGGCACTTGGCCAAGTAATTGTTAAACCTTTGAGTAAAGAAATTAATCCTTTAGCTTTAGTTGCGTGGCTTGCATTATTTTCTGGACCCACTTTAATTTTAATTTCTGCGGTAATTGAAGGTGATACCATATCATATTTATCAACTGCTAAATTTAATCACTGGTTAATAGCATTTTACATAGGATTTATTATGCAGCCAATTACTTATGGTTGTTTTTATTATGTTCTAAAAAATAATCCTTTATATAAAGTATTACCAATAGTGACTATGGGTATACCACCCACTGGATTGCTTGCTGCAATATTTTTATTAGGTGAAAAACCAACAAGTGAATTATTTATTGGAGGAGTAGTAATAATATTTGGTGTCATAATGATATTATATAAAAAAAAAGAGGAGGTAAATTAATGAATGTAGGATTTATTGGCTTGGGAAATGTTGGAGGAAAACTAGCTGGGAGTTTATTGAGGAATAAATTTAATTTAACAGTTAGAGATTTAGATAAAAATTTAACAAAACAGTTTAAAGACTCTGGGGCTAAAATTGCAAACTCTGCTAAAGAACTGGCTGAGGAAGTTGATTTAATAATAACTTGTCTTCCTTCTACTGAAATTTGTGCAGAAGTGATGGAGGGAAAGAACGGAATTCTAGAAGGTATTTCTGAAAATAAAATATGGTTGGAAATGAGCACTACTGATGAGGCAGAGGTAAAAAGGATTGGGAAAAAAGTAATTGAAAAAAATGCAATACCCTTAGACGGTCCAGTAAGTGGTGGATGCCATAGAGCAGCATCTGGAAATATAGCAATATTTGTTGGTGGAGAAAGGGAGGCATTTGAAAAGATTTTACCTGCTTTAACTGTAATGGGGCGAAAAATATTACATACAGGAGAATTAGGTACTGCTTCTGTTCTTAAAGTAATTACAAATTATTTAGCCTCTGCCCATTTGGTTGCCCTTGGGGAGGCATGGACAGTAGCGAAAAAGTCAAAACTAGATCTTGCAAAAACATATAAAGGAATTGCTGTGTCATCAGGAAATTCATTTGTTCATGAAACCGAGAGCCAAGTTATTTTAAATGGCTCATATAATATAAATTTTACAATGGATCTTGTTTTAAAGGATACAGGTCTATTTGATGAACTAGCAAAAAAATTAAATGCACCTTTAGAAATTTCTCCAAAAATTGTTGAAATATTTAAGGATGGTCAAAAAAAATATGGATCAAGAGCTTGGTCCTCGATGATAGTAAAAAGAATGGAAGATTTAAATAAAATTGATTTTAGGGCGGAAGGGTTTCCCGAGGAGTTAACTGATATTGAGCCTGAAGAAAAAGGTTATGAAATTTAAATTTTATGTTAAAGTACAATTATGATTGAAAAGAAAAATTTTTATATAAATGGAAAGTGGGTTTCACCTGCTCAGCCAAATGACTTTGAAGTAATAAATCCCTCAACTGAGGAAGCTTTCGCAATAATATCTTTAGGCTCTGCTGAAGATGCAGATAAAGCAATAAAAGCAGCAAATATTGCATTTGAGACCTGGAGAGAAACAACAAAAGAAGAAAGATTAGGTTTACTTGAAAAGTTTCATGAAATTTATAAAAGAAGATGGGACGAAATGGTTGAGGCTCAGTCTAAAGAAATGGGAGCACCACTAGACTTTGCATCAGAAACTCATACTAAAATGGGTGCTGATATTTGTAGAAATAACATTGAGATTTTAAAAGATTTTAATTTTGAACATCAATTTGATCCTAAATCTAATAACCACATTAGGTATGAACCAATTGGAGTTTGTGGATTAATTACACCTTGGAATTATCCAATGAACCAAATTATTTTAAAAGTTATTCCAGCTTTAGCTGCTGGATGTACAATGATTTTAAAACCATCTGAGATTGCTCCGGTATCAGCAGTATTGTTTGCTGAAATGATTGATGAAGCTGGCTTTCCTGCTGGAGTTTTTAATTTAGTGAATGGAAATGGAGAAGTTGTTGGAAATCATATGTCTGGTCATCCTGAAATTGATATGATCTCATTCACAGGATCAACAAGAGCTGGAAAACTAATTCAGAAAAATGCAGCTGATACTATAAAAAAAGTGACTCTTGAATTGGGTGGTAAAGGTGGAAATATAATTTTTGCAGATTCATACCCTAATGCTGTTAGAGATGGTGTAAGGAATATAATGAGTAACTCTGGACAGTCATGTGATGCTCCAACAAGAATGTTAGTAGAAAAACCAATATATGAAAGAGCTGTTAAAGAAGCTATTGATGAGGCAAATAAAATTAAAGTTGATCTCGCATCTAAAAAAGGTGATCACATTGGACCTGTAGTATCAAAAGTACAATACGATAAAGTTGTTAATCTTATTAATGAAGGAATTAAAGAAGGTGCAACGTTAGCTGCGGGTGGACCAGATTTGCCAAATGGACTTAACAAAGGTTATTTTGTTAAACCAACAATTTTTTCAGATGTAAATAATGATATGAAAATTGCAAGAACTGAAATTTTTGGACCTGTCCTTTCAATTATACCATTTGAAACTGAGGAAGAAGCAATAGCAATTACAAATGATACATCTTATGGACTTGGTAATTACTTACAAACTGAAGATAAAGAAAAAGCTAAAAGAGTTGCTAGAAAAGTTAGAGCTGGAACTGTTTATATAAATGGTCAAGCCACTGATACTGGAATGCCTTTTGGTGGTTATAAACAATCTGGTAATGGTCGTGAAGGTGGTGTCTGGGGCTTCACTGAATATTTAGAGGTTAAAGCAATTACCGGTTGGAATTAATAGCTTAAATAAATTATAATCTGAATTAGTTAATAGGGGTTTATATGATTGGTTATGTGATGGTAGGTACTAATAATTTAAATGATGCTATTACATTTTATGACAAAGTTTTAGAAGTAATTGGTTTAGATAGAAACGAGACAATAGAAGATGATTATGCTGCATATGGAGCAAAAGGTACTAAAGATATTGAGTTTTACGTCACTAAACCTTTCAATAAAAAAGATGCTACCTTTGGAAATGGAACACAAATCACATTTTTAACTTCATCAAGATCTCACGTAGATAAATTTCATGAGGTAGGTTTAAAAGCTGGTGGAACTAGTGAGGGATCTGGTGGTGAAAGACCAGAAGGCTCAGGAGTTTATTATTCTTATCTTCGAGATTTAGATGGAAATAAAATTTGCGCATTTACAAATAGTAAAGAATAAAATTTATGTCATACGACGCAATCAAGACAAAATTAGAAAACAATAAAATCATTATTTTAGATGGTGGTATGGGCGCAGAACTAGAAAAAAATGGTGCTGAGATGGATAAGCATATGTGGTGTGGGAAGTGTTCTGTTGATCATCCTGAATTAGTTAGAAAAGTGCATGAGGATTATATAAATGCGGGAGCCGATGTAATTACAACTAATACTTATAGTACTACTCCAATATCAATGAGACAGTACGGTTATGAAAACTCAATAGAAAAATTCAATCAAAAAAGTGTTAAGGTTGCAAGAGAAGCAATAGAAAGTACAAACAAAGAAACTACATTAGCTGGAAGTGTATCAACTTTTGGAAACTTTTATAAACTTGGTATCAAAGCAATGATACCTGGTTTTCATGAACAACTAAGAATTTTATCTGACGCTGGGGTAGACTTAATTATTTTAGAAGCTATGTCTTCACAAGCTGACATAGTTGAAGCAATGTTAAATTGTTCAACAAAAGTAAATATACCTGTTTGGTTATCAGTATCTTGTGTAATGGATGATCAAAAAAATATAATGCTTGGATATAATGATACAATTGATTCTGATACACATGTCTATGAAAACTTTGAGACATCCATAAAAAATTTTAAAAAATTACACAATGGTCCAATTTTAGTTGCTCATTCAGATATAAATATTACGGGTCAAGCAATTCAAGCTGCAAAGAAAAATTATGATGGGGTAGTTGGAGCATATCCTAATAAAGGTTATTATGAAAAACCACATTGGCGATTTGTAGATGATATGACGCCAACTGGGTATTTAAATGAAGTTAGGTCATGGATTAAAAATGGAGCTCAGATTATAGGTGGATGCTGTGGGATCGGTGTAGATGAAATAAAAGCAATTTCAATTTTAAAAAACTAAAGTATATTTTAGGTATTATGAAAACATTTATCGGCGGTATTGGCTGCTTTTGGGATGAAAAAAAGTATGAAGGTATAAAAGGTATAGTCTCAACAGAATGTGGCTACTGTGGTGGAGATGAGCCAAATGTTACATACAAAGCAGTTTGTGGTGGAGATACAGGGCATATAGAAGTGGTCAAAGTTGAATATGATGAAAAAGAAAAGTCATATGAAGACATGGTCAATTTATTTTTTGAATTGCACGACTCAACTCAGGTAAATAGACAAGGCACATATGTTGGAATTCAGTATCGTTCTGAAATATTTTATAGCACAGAAGAGGAAAAGCTAATTGCAGAAAAAGTTTTAAACGAAGTCAACAGCAAATTAGATGGAAAAGTTTCGACTAAAGTATCAAAAGAAAAAAATTATTGTAAAGCCGAAGATTATCACCAAAAGTACGAACAAAAAAAATCATTAAAATATTGAAGAAAAAAAAATTAGTCTCTGTCAGAAATCCAGAATTAACAACAGTTAAAGATAACAAGGCCTTATGGAACATTCCTAAAACAAGAAGGTTAGGTTATAGAAATTTACATAAAATTAATAGATACAGTATTTTTTTAAGATCTGACTTAGTTCTAAAATTAAAGTCTAAACCAAATAAAACTATCGGTAAGCTTCCTCTAGTTAAGAAGATGACTAAAAATAAATCTTTTTGTTCTTTAATTGTAGGCAATCATCAAGACATATTATTTGAAAAATACGCTAAAGATTTTAAAAAAAATCAACCTCAAACAATTATGTCAATTACAAAAATGTTCGTTAATTTATTTACTGGAGAATTGATTACTAAAGGATTAATAGATCTTAATAAAAAAGTTTCTTACTATTTACCAAAAATTGGAAGTGGCTATGCAAACGCAAAAATCCAAGATGTCTTAAACATGAATATTATAAACTCTTATACTGAAGATTATACCAAGTCATACTCATCTTCGTTTTTACACGAACCTGTTGGGGGATGGAGACTGCCTAAAAATCTTAAAAATCATCTAAGCCAGGAGGAATATTTAAATACAATTAAAAAATCAAAAAATAAAAGTTTGATTAATAATTCTGAATATGCTTTTTATAAATCCGCAAATACAGATGTAGTTGGATTAATAATAGAAAAAGTTAGTGGTAGAACTTTAAGAGATTGGGTTTTATCTGCAGTTGAGGCTGCAGGATTTGAAGATGGATTATATATTGCATCAGATAGATATGGTATGCCATGGATGTCTGGGGGTGGTTGCTTAATTACAAGAGATTTTTTACGAATGGGTTTACTTTTTGCAAGAAAAGGTATGGGTGTTGAAAATAGAAAAGTTGGATCTTCATCATTTTTTAATAAAACAATTGATAATGTAGGTCCAAAATATATGGATTTATCTAAGGACAAATATTTATATTATTCAAATTCTACAATGGTTTCAGGCAACATGATTGGGCATTCAGGATATGGTGGTCAGTTTCTTGCAACAAACTTTAAAACTGGAAATGTAGCAGCCTTTTTTTCTGTTCTAGAGACAAAATCAGCAACGAAAGAAAGTTATAAAACTGATATGATTAATATGCTGATAGATTTAGTTAATAAAAAATATTGAATTAAGAATATCTTTCAATTAATTTTTTTAGATGTTTATCTGTAACACCGCAGCATCCCCCAATGATTTGAATTTGGTTATCAATTAACTTTTCACATTCATAAGCAAATTCTTCTTCGGAAGAAGTCACAATTGCTTTATGAGACTTTGTATCAAACTTATGTATCTCAGGATATAACATCATCGGACCATTCCAATTATTTTTAATTACTTGCAATCCTTCAAAAGAGTCGACCAACCAGGTATGCATGATGCCATAAACATCTCCACCTATGCTAGTAAGTGACTTTACAATATCTTCTAAAAGTACAATTTTATCATCAGGTATAAATTTTGGTTGCTCTTTATATTTAGTTTCATCATAAATTAACGAATTTTCTTTTTCCGCACTAAAATTTCTA
This sequence comes from uncultured Pelagibacteraceae bacterium, assembly GCA_902571975.1. Taxonomy (GTDB): domain Bacteria; phylum Pseudomonadota; class Alphaproteobacteria; order Pelagibacterales; family Pelagibacteraceae; genus Pelagibacter. Next base: position 15,541 of record CACGED010000018.1, read on the forward strand.
CCAATAACACTGTTATCAAATTTGCTTATACAACAACTTAGCCCAACCCAAACTGGTAACCCAGTTTCTAAAGCAGCATTCAATAAAATTTTTGAATGATCAATATCAAGTAACATTTCTAAAATTAAAATATCTGCTCCCTCCTCTTTTAAAATTTTAGCAGCTTCTTTATAATTTTGTTCCTCTTGATTAAAAGAAGGTATGTACCTAGGATTTGGCACAAATTCATTTTCCTTTAATGAAAAAAAATTTGATAAACTTCCAGCAACCCCAATTTTATTTTCTTTACCTTTGTTTATTATTGCCTGTCTAGCTAATTTGACTGATTGTTTAATAAATTCTTTAGTTTCTGCTCCACGATTAATACTTTCAAGATTATGTTTGGTTGAACTAAAAGTATTTGCTGTAATCAAATCGGAACCTGCATCAATAAACTTTTCATGTACTTTAATTACTATTTCTGGAGATATTATTGAGGCTAAGGCAGAAAAAGCAGGAGACATTTCACCCCCAAGAGAGGCTATTTCTGATCCATTTCCTCCATCTAAAAATATTTTTGATTTTGATTTTAACTTTTCCTTAAAAAGCATTTATTTTTCATCTTTTGGGGCGAGCACTACTGCTAAAATTCCTCCTAAAACAATCATTGCACTACCTACAACTTCTCGCCAACCAAATGTTTCATCTGTTAAAATTCCTGCTGATATAACTCCAACAACTACTTCACTTAAGTATAATATTGCGCAAAGACCTGCTCCTAAAACTGAGGGTGACCACATGATAACTACCCCTGTTGGAATAAAATAAAATACTGAAATAAGAACTAAAAAAGTAAACATTGATGAAAAAGCCTCAATGGGTGGCATTGGTCCTAGATAATCTTTTAAAATAAAGCCAGCAAAAATATTAAATATTGTTCCATAAACAAAAAATGAAAATATTACTGGGAAAACACCATCTGTTTTTGTAATTTCTAAACGTACTAAGCCGGCTCCAAAAAGCACACCTCCTACTAACGCCAACCAATCACCTGCATTTTGTGGTAATGGTATGATATTAGATTGGCTAAAAACAACCCACAAACCTCCAAGCGCTAAACTTAAAGTTAAAACTCTCTCTATACCAGGTCTTTTCTTTAAAAAATATATCTCAAATATGGTGGTCCAGATAGGTATCATGTAAAACATAATCAATGCACGGACAACATCTGTTAATAAAAAACTTAAAGCGTAACAAATAAAACCACTACCAGTTAAGAAACCAATAAATGGAATTTCTAATCCTGATGTTCGACCTCTATATTTTCTCCATAAAGATAAAGGTGTAAGCAATATAATTCCTATCATCATTTGAGAAATAGTTCCCCAACCTCCAGTTAAGCCGCCATCTTCTAAAATTCTTTGAGGAAGCCAATATACTCCCCATGACCCAGCAGCTATAGCTAATGCAAAAGCTATTTTAAAATGATGTTTGTGTCTGACCATTAATTTAGTTTTGGTTTGTGATTAGAAAAATTAAAGATTTCCTCATATCTTTTTGCAAAAGATATAACTTTTAAATCTTCTTTATGTTTAGCTATAATTTGAATACCAATTGGAAATCCATCTTTATTAAACCCAATTGGCAATGAAATCGATGGTAAGTAAAAAAGACTAGCAAATATATGTATTTCAATCCATCTATGGTAAGTATCCATTACTTGGTCATTAATTTTTTCAGGGTGTCTTAAATTTTTATCAAAAGGGAATGATTGTTGAGATGGTAAAGCTAAAAAATCAAAGCTACCAAATAAACTATTTACATCATTTGATAATTCAATTCTTGAATTAAGAGCTAATTTTACATCTTCATCTGTGAGCTTAATGCCTTTTTTGTATTCCCATATCGCCTGTGGCGTCATTTCATTAACATCTTTAATATTCATTGCAATAATTTCCTCATTAATATCTTCATAAATACTTTTGGCTCGCAATGTACCCCAGCAATTCCATAATTTATTGGCGTCTATTTTTGGTTTTAAATATTCAATTGAAACTTTATGCTTTTCAAGATTATTTAATTGTTTGCTACATATTTCAACTAACTCAGGATCATATTGATATTTACCATTCATATCAGATAACCATCCAATTTTTATCTTTGAAAATTCTTGATCATTTAAATTAGTATTTCTAAATGAAGTATTTAAACTAAAAGAAATTGAATCTTCTTTATGTTCTCCAACTATAACATCTAAAAGAATAGACATATCTTCAGGTGTTCTTGCAAGACATCCTGGCGTTGAGATAATTGGTAGACTCTTTTTTTTTTCATTTGTTCGAAGGTCAGGCAGAAGTCCTGGGGTAGGTCTGAAACCATAAACATTTGCATAGGCTGCAGGAGTTCTGCAAGAGCCCATCATATCTGTTCCATCTGCAAACGGTAGTAGCTCTGCTGCAACAGCTACACCAGCTCCACCACTTGATCCGCCTGATGATTGAGTATTTCCATATATGTTGGGCGTTATTCCAAATAGTCTGTTTGCTGTATGTGCGCCAACTCCTAATTCAGCTGTATTTGTTTTTCCAATCATGATTCCACCAGCATCTATTTGACGATCAACGATTATAGAATTTTTTTTTGGAAAGTTATCTTTATATCCAGGAAAACCACAAGTAGTTGGAAAACCAACTACATCCAATAAATCTTTTGATGCTAAGGGAAGACCAAACAATGGTTTACTTGCATCAAAGTTTTTATCTTTATCATTAGCCTCATTTATTATCTCTTCTTCATCTTTTATTGAGACAATAGCATTTAGAGAAGGGTTGTATTTTTTAATTCTTTCTAAGTAAAAGCTAACAACTTCTCTTACTGAAATCTCTTTTTTATGAATTAAAGAAATAATTTCTTTTACTGATCTATTTTCAAGCATTAGAATTTATTATTACCTAGCTTTTTTTATAGATGCTAGAGTAATTTCCTTTGTTTCTTCTAAAGTTGCTATTCTTGGATTTGTTGCAAAGGCCTGATCTTTCATTGATTTTTCTGCGATTCTATCAACACAATCTTCGGGCACACCAATTTCACTTAGACTTTTTGGAATTTTAATTCTATCAAGAAGGTTTTCAATGTTTGATATAAATGCTTCTACAGAATGATCTTCAAATTGCATAGCCTCTGACATTCTTTTAACTTTTTCTTCCATGCCTGGAAGATTATATTTTAGAACTACAGGCAATATTATTGCATTGGTTAGCCCGTGATGAGTATTGTATTCAGCTCCAACCATATGAGCAATAGCATGTACTAATCCTAAACCTTTTAAAAAAGAAATTCCTGCTAAACATGATCCAACATGCATTCCACCTCTGGCAACTATGTTACTAGGATCTTCTACAGCTGTGACTAAAGATTTTGATATCAAAGATAAACCTTCTAAAGCAGCACCATCACACATTGGATTAAAACCAGGAACACAATAACCTTCTATGCCATGGATTAAAGCATCTGCACCTGTCCACGCAGTTAGGTTTGCTGGCAATCCAATTGTAAGTTCTGGATCTAACAATGCTAAGGACGGTCTAACATCTGGATGCCACATACAAAATTTCATACCTTCTTTTAAATAAGTAACCATAGCTGTGATTTCTGTTTCAGCACCAGTACCTGCAGTAGTAGGAATGGTTATAATTTTTGGAAAAGGATTATCTTTACTAATTATAGGAGGAGTTAATTCAAATTCAAAATTTCTAAGTGGTACATCATTATTTGCTGTAAGGCATATCAATTTACCACCATCCATTGCACTACCTCCGCCTATTGCAATTATAGAGTCGTGATTGCCATCTTTAAATTTTTTTACTCCATTTGAAACCTCGTCCTCTCGAGGGTTTGGAGATATATCAAAAAATAAATCTGATTTTATATTTGAGCTATTTAGATAGCTTTGTAAATTTATAACAAATGGTAATTTTGGACTTCCTTTATCTGTAACTATTAAAGGATTTTTAATATCTAAATTATTACAGATACTTCCTATTTCTTTTAATCTACCAGGACCATAAGCAATGTTAGTAGGAAATGTCCAGTCTTGATTGGATAGAATATCAGTTTCATTGAGTTTAAAACTTTGCATAACTTAGATAAAGTATACAATTTTAAAAAATTATAAATGAATATTTCGTCCGAAAAAACAGATTTAAAAAATACTTATTTAGCAATAGTTACAATGCTCTTAGCAATTCTATGCGTAGACATGTATATGGTTGTAATTAAGTTTTTAGGAGATGAGTATTCGGTAATTCAGCTTGCTGTTTTCAGAAATATTGCAGGTGTTATTCCTCTTTTAGTTCTAATTCTATTTACAAAAGAGTATTTCTCAATTTTCAAAAATTTAAACAACAAATTTATAATTTTAAGCTTTTTAAGAGGACTTGCTTTCTTGTCTATGAATATCTTCATATTTATCTCAGTAATTAATCTTGAATTTGCAACTGCAATGGTTCTTACATTTTCGTCACCATTTTTCATAGTAATTTTATCAATAATTTTTTTAAATGATAAGGTGGGTATTTATCGATGGTCAGCAATATTTATTGGATTTTTTGGAGTTGTATTAATTGTTCAGCCAGGAAGCGACATATTTAGTTTTTATTCAATATTTCCTGTATTAACTGCGATTGCTTGGGCTTTTACAGTTATAATTTTAAAATTTATACCAGATGGACACTCAACAGCAAAAATACAACTTTATACTTTAATCTTTAATGTAATTGGTGGAGTAATATTATTTTTAATAACCACTGGACATACTGATATTAAAAGTTCTCAAGACTTTCTGTTAATGGTTTTGACTGGAATACTAGGTGGGACTGCTGCAATACTTTTCATTTATGCTTATAGATTAATTTCTGCAAGCAAGATGGCATCTTTTGAATATTTTGGCATCCCATCATCTTTTGTTTTAGGTTGGTGGTTTTTTAACGAGGCACCTTGGGAACAATTATTTCCTGGAGTTTTTGTAATTGTATTTGCCGGAATGATAATTATTTGGAGAGATAAGGTTAAACAAAAAAGTACTAAGGTAAGTAGAGAGATTAATTAGCAGACTTCATTGACTTCATAACTATTGCTCTATCAATTTCACCAATCAATTTTCCTGTATCTGTATCTACAACTGGAAATTTCTGATCTGTATCAACTAGTTTATCAATCAATGTCTCAATTTTTGAGTCATGTGGAATATTATTAGATCCATCTTCAAACAATTTTTTTGTATCATCACAACATTCTTCTCTCATTACCTTGCTTGCACTTAAGACTTTATATTTTGGAACATCTTCACAGAAATCTTTTACATATTGATCTTTAGGATTTGCAACAATTTCCTCTGGAGTACCAACTTGTGAAACCTCTCCATCTTTCATTATAGCTATATGATCTCCCATCTTTATGGCTTCTAAGAAATCGTGCGTAATAAATACCATTGTCTTTTGAAGTTTTTCTTGAATTTTTAACAATTCATCCTGCATTTCTCTTCTAATTAGTGGGTCAAGTGCAGAAAAAGGTTCGTCAAAAATTAAGATTTCTGGATCAACTGCAAGTGCCCTTGCCAGTCCAACTCTTTGTTGCATACCACCAGAAAGTTCTCTTGGATAATTATTATGCCAACCTTCTAAGCCTACCATTTTTAAAACGTCCATTGACTTTTCTATTCGATCATTTTTTTTGTTACCTCTAATCTCTAATCCATAACCAATATTTTCAACTACTGTTCTATGAGGGAATAATCCAAAGTGTTGAAAAACCATACTCATTTTATTTCTTCTTAAATCTAAAAGGTCTCTACCATTCATTTTCGTCACATCAACATCATCCATTTTAACTGTACCAGAAGTTGGTTCAATTAATCTTGAAATACATCTAACTAAAGTTGATTTTCCACTTCCAGATAAACCCATTACAACGAATGTCTCACCTTTCTCAATTGAAAAGCTTACATCTTTAACGGCAACAACATGTCCAGTTTTTTCTTGGACTTCTTTTATTGATAAATTTTTATCTAAATCTTTAATAATTCTTTTTTCGTCTGGACCAAATAATTTCCAAACATTAGTACAAGTTATTTTTGCTTGATTGCTCATATTTTGTTATTTTAATAACATAAAAATAGACAATATTTTCCTTTAAAAGTAAAATTATTTATTTTAAAATTTTAAATAATTATGTCATCTGAAGTCTCAAGTATTCAAGGAAAATCAATTTCATCTAAAAATATAATTACATATTCTTTAGTTCTATTAACTTTTTTAGTTGCTTTATGGTTATCCTTTCAAAGTGAGGGTCCTTCAAAAATGCCCAAGGTAGTAACTGATCAATTTACATTTACTGCATGGGTTAATGAAGGTGAAGATTATTTAAAAAAAAATTATAGATGGATTACTAAAATAATAGCTAGTTACATTAAAAATATTTATTATTTTGTTGAAGACTTTCTTCTCGACTCTCCTTGGCTTTTAATTGCAGCATTAATATTTTTACCTTGTTTAATTGCAGGTGGCTTGAGATTGGGTCTATATTCTTTATTCGTAATTTATTTTTGGGGTGCTACAGGTATGTGGGAACCATCCCTTCAAACTGTAGCATTGATGGGTTTGTCTGTATTAATGTGTGTAGTTGTGGGTGTAACCTTGGGAGTTATGTGCTCTCAGAGTGATCGATTTGAAAATTTTATGAAACCTATTTTAGATACAATGCAGGTGATGCCAGCTTTTGTTTATCTGTTTCCCGCCCTATTCTTTTTTGGAATTGGAGGAGCTCCAGCCATATTGGCGACTATGATTTATTCCATGCCTCCAATAATAAGATTAACAAATACAGGGATAAGACAAGTTTCAGCAGAAACAATAGAATCTGCAACCTCATTTGGCTCAAGTAAATTACAGCTTTTATTTAAGATTAAAATTCCACTTTCATTACCAAGTATAATGATGGGTATAAACCAAGTTATCATGATGGCATTGGCACTTGTAGTTCTTGCATGTTTCATTGGAGCTGAAGGAATTGGCGGTCAAGTGTGGCAAGCAATTAGAAGACTAGACGTTGGTTGGGCGATGGAAGGTGGGCTTTGCATTCTTTTTATGGCTATAATGTTTGATAGATTTAGTATGTCTTTCAGTAAAACAGAACAATCTCTTCCCTCTAATGTTCAAAAATTTTATTTACTCCCTCAATCTTGGGAAAAATATTTAATTGCTAGAGTTATAGAAAAACCTTTAGAATTTTTAAGTGGATTAACTAATTTTGTCTGTATTAATTTAACAAGGTCAATTGCTTATGTGTTTGAATTTTGTATTTCATTATCAAATAAAAATACTGCAAGAGACATAGGCGAAGCTATAACAAGAAGATATTATATCATACCTTCATTTTTACTTATTCTGGCTATTTCCTTTATAGACTCTTACATGATAAGTATTGGATCTTTTCCTGAAGAATGGAGATTGTCAATTAGGCAACCAATTTCTAATGCTGTTGACTCTTTAACAGTAAATCCTGGCTTTATAGCTTTTACTAAAGCTCTTAGAGGGTTTGTTTATCTTAAGCTTTTGCGCCCGCTTGACATATTTTTAACTCATGTGCCA
>CACGED010000019.1 GCA_902571975.1 uncultured Pelagibacteraceae bacterium
TCCCCACTAGATAACTGAATACATGCTACTTTCATGTTTGAAATCCATATTTTTTTTCTAAATACTTTATAATATTGTGAATTATAAATGTAATAAATAAGTAAATAATTCCTGCAGTTATAAATGCTTCAAATGGTTTAAAAGTTAAAACATTTACCTTTCGGGCCTCACCCATTAAATCCATGATAGTTATAACACTTGCAAGTGAAGTACCTTTCAACATTAATATTATTTCATTTCCATAAGCTGGAAGTGATTGTTTTATGGCTATTGGTAATTGAATTCTGTAAAACGTTATTTTTTTTGTTACTCCTAAACTTTGTGCTGCCTCAATATAACCTTTTTTAATTGTCTGAAATGCTGATCTCAATATTTCAGATGTATAGGCTCCTGTATTTAGGGAAAATGCAATAATTGCACACCAGTATGGTTCTTTAATTATTACCCAAAAAAATGAATTTCTTAATAATTCTATGTTAGCCAACCCATAATATATTAAATATAATTGAACAAGAAGAGGCGTTCCTCTAAAAAAATAAGAGTAACTATAGGCAAACTTATTAATTATTGGATTTTTATTGATTCTTAAAATTGCAAAAATTAAACCTATTATTAATCCAAAAAACATTGATGATACTAAAAGTTGAAGAGTGATAACTGCACCACTTAATAAGCTGGGAAAAATACTAATCATTAATTTTATATCCATCAGTATCCTTTGCTATATTTAATTTCTAATTTATTAATTAGTTTCATGCTTAAGAAAGTAAGCATTAAGTATAAGACAGCTGCTACTGAATAAAAAAATAAAGGATCTCTAGTTGAACCGGCTGCAATATAAGATTGTCTCATTATTTCTACTAATCCTGTTACAGAAATTAAAGAAGTATCTTTTAAAGTTATTTGCCAAACATTACTTAGGTTAGGAATTGATAGCCTCAACATTTGCGGTAAAATAATTTTATAAAATTGAATATTTTTTTTAATTCCCAAAACTTTTGAAGCTTCAAATTGACCTTTATCGATTGATAATATAGCACCTCTAAAAACTTCAGTAGAATAAGCTCCAGAAATAATCCCAATTGCAACAGCACCAGTTATAAATGCATTTATTTCAATATACCCATCATACCCAAAAATTGAAGCTACATACATTGCAGCTCCTGTGCCACCAAAAAACAATAAGTATATTACTAATAGTTCTGGAACCCCTCTAATAATAGTAGTGTAACAATTTCCAATGATATTAAGTGATTTATTTTTAGATAGTTTTAAAGGTGTAAATATTAATGCAAATAAAAATCCTATTGCCATAGCTGCAATTGAAACAGCAATGGTCATTAAAGTTGCTAAAAAGAGTTCGTCTCCCCAACCAGTATCTCCAAATGAAAGAAGTTCCATATAGATTGGCGACTATATATTATAGTCGCCATATCTAAAATTAATTACATAGATGCATCAAAGCCGAACCATTTGATAGCAATTCTGCTAATATGGCCATCTTTTCTTGCTTTATCGATAGCTTTGTTAAAAGCTTTTAGGAGTTTAGTATCGTCTTTTCTAATACCTACCCCTACACCATTACCAAATGCACCACCTGAAAAAGTTGGTCCAACAAGTATAACAGCTTCGCCAGATTTTTCGGCATAGTCAGTAAATGCTACCGCAGCAGCTAAGGCTACATCACATCTGCCATTAGTCAAATCAAGATTAACTTCATCTTGAGTTTTATAAGTTTTTAAATTTATTTTTCCTACATCTCCAGACTCAAGAAAGTTTTGGTGAATTGTACCAATTTGAGTACAAACTGTTTTTCCTGATAAAGCAGAAGTTAAAGTTTTCATAGCTTTATTTACAGATGAACCACCTAAATTTAAATTTACTGCTTCTGGGGTATCCATTCCTTCTAAGTCAGAACCTTTCATGACAGCCAAAGACGCTACTTCATCAGCATATCCCTGTGAAAAATTAATTGTTTTCATTCTTTCTTCAGTGATTGACATTCCTGCCATTATAGCATCAAATTTTTTTGATGTTAAAGCTGGTATCATTCCATCCCAGTCTTGCTCAACGATTTCACACTGTTCACCTATATATCTGCAAAGTGTCCATGCAAGCTCTACCTCAAATCCAATAAGTTTACCTGAAGCATCTTTAGAATTCCAGGGTGGATAAGCACCTTCAGTTCCAATCTTAATTTTATCAGCATTAGATGTGCTAATTAAAAATAAAGATAACAATACTGTTAAAAATATATTTTTTATTACATTCATTATTTCCTCCGTTAAAATAATAATTATTTCACAGTTTTTTAGATTTAAAAAGAAAATTCTAATGGTTTATTGAAGATGAAAAATTCCAAGAGCAGTCAAAACTAGGTATATAAACTCTAGATAATTTAGTATTGCCAAAGTTCTCATTAAAAATATTTAACCAATTTTCAACTTGTTTTGGTTTTTTGTCTTGGCTGCCAACTTGAGCTGTAATGACTCCTTTTGGCTTTAAAATTCTTAAAAGTGAATTCATATTTTTAGCAGCTAAATCAATACAATATTGATCATCATTTAAATCAACATATATCTGATCATATGTATCATCTTTGACAGATTTGATGCTTTCAAATGCATCTCCCCACACACATTTTACTGAATTTTTCTCTGTAGCCTTTTCTCCTATTTTGCCTAGATGCTTATCACAAACTTCTACTACCTCTGGATCTAATTCATACCAATCAATAAAACTAAAATTTTTTGATATACATTCTCTTGCTACACCACCATCTCCACCACCTATAATAGCTACTTTTTCTTTACTTGAATTTAAATCAAGTCCTGATTTTACAAAAGTAGAGCTATAAAGATACTCATCCTTTTCTGCTACTTGAATTTCATTATCTATAAACAACGCTTTTCCAAATTGTTCTAATTCTAGTATCTCAATATGTTGACCTACCTTTGACTTAAAATTTTCAATAACATTATTTACTACATATGATTTTTTTAGACCAGGTGAACTATAGTTATCATGATAAAGATCTACTGTATCTCTATCAAATTCTTTTTTAATTATATTTGTATGCTCTATTTCATCTTTAATCACTTCCAAAGCAACAGAAGGTGAAATTTTTGCACATGTAAAAAAATCGAAACTAATAATACCTTTTTCTGGGAATGTATGAAAACTTATGTGACTTTCTGCAAGAAGTGCAACTAGAGTAAATCCTTGTGGTTCAAACTTATATTTTGATATCTTTAATACGGTTACTTTTGCAATTTTAGCAATTTTGTAAACTAATTTTTCAAAAAAAACAGGATCATACTCTTTTTTAGTGCCTATAATATCAAGTGTAATATGTTCGCCAACTTTCGTGGTCATGTTAATCTTTTTTATAAGTTTTACTTTTAGATAAAACTTTTTTCATTTGATTTAAAGTTAAAAGTTTAGGTCGTCCTAAAACGAGGGCTTTGATATATTGTTTGGCTAGATTGTCAACTTCTTCAGCCAATTCAAATGCATCCTCTAGACTTCTTCCAAATGCAATCTGCCCGTGATTTGCTATTAAACATGCTGATCTATTCATCAAAGCTTTAAGAATATTTTTTGATAGTTCTCTAGTTCCATAAGTTGCATATTTTGCACACTTAATATCTGTGCCACCAGCTAAAGCGACCATATAGTGAAATGATGGTATTGTCTTATTATGAGTTGATAGAGCTGTTGCATTTGTTGAATGAGAATGAACTATTGCTTTAGCATTTTTTTTTGAAATATATATATCTTGATGAAATCTCCATTCAGATGAGGGTCTTTGTTTTTTATTATATTCACCATTAAGATTTATAAAAACAATATCCTTTTCCTTTAATGATGAATACTTTTGTCCTGAAGGGGTTATTAAAAAACCATTTTTGTATCTTATTGAAATATTACCAGATCTTAATGCTGATAGTTTTGTATCATTAAGCATTTTGGCAAATTTAATGACTTCTTTTTTTGATGAATTCATTTTATTTAAGTATACTAATTTTTTTATTTTTATTAGATTTAATTTATGCCCTTTTTTCAACCAGATAAATTACCAAGCTTAATGGTAGCTCCAAATGGAGCAAGAAAAGTAAAGAAAGATCATCCAGAAGTTCCCTTGACAATTAAAGAGACAGTTGAAGTTGCTAAAAACTGTTTTGAAGCAGGAGCAGGAGCCATTCATCTTCATGTAAGAAATGATAAAGGAGAGCACGTTTTAGATGCCGGACTTTATAAAGAGGCATTAAATGAATTAGAACACCAGGTTCCTAAAATGCATATTCAGGTAACTACTGAAGCAGTTGGAAAGTATTCTCCTGAGGAAATGAGGAAACTTGCATATGATGTTACTCCCCCAGGCACATCAATTGGTACAGCTGAATTAATACCTTCCAGAAACCCAACAGAGGAAGATTTAAAATTATATAAATATTTGACAGAAGCTGGAACTAAAATACAGCATATTTTGTATAATCCACAAGATGTAGACTTATTAGTGAACCTTTTAGATAAAGCAGAAATTCCAATTCAAGGAGCTTGGTGCTTATTTGTAATTGGTCATTATACAGGTAAAATTAGTTATCCAGAAAAAATTCCAGAGTTTTTAAAAGTAATGAAAAATAATAATGTTAATTTGGATTGGTCAATATGCGCTTTTGCAAAAGAAGAAATGAATTGTTTGCAAAAAGCGATTAACTTAGGTGGTAAAATTAGAGTAGGATTTGAAAATTCCTTATATATGCCAAATGGAGAAATTGCTCCGAACAATCATTCAAAAATATTAGCTGTGAATGAGATGTTCAAGTTATCGTAAAATCGAGAAATATTTTTTAAAAAGTACGCCAACATCTTTATTTGATCTTGCTGAAGCTAAAATAAATCTATCAGGTCTTACTAAAATAGCTTTTGAATTAATATTTTTTAAATATCTTGATACTTCACTTAAATTCTTTGCTTTCAATATGGTGTCATTTTTTGAGGTTTTAGGTTTTATGTCTGAAGATAAAATTATCATTCCTTTTTTTGAAAAATAATCATCTAGAGTTTTATTATTTTTAAGTTTGAATTGAGGAAAAGTTTTTCCTCTATTTCTATCCTTTAAGTTGCCTAGACCTTTTCCTAGTTTAGGTTTAATTGACTGCATGCTTTTAATACCTTTGTTATCAGATTTTATATTGTCTGTTATTTGAATGGACTCAACAGCATTTACAAATTCACCCATCCTCATAGTGGTTTCAATATATTCTTTAACATTGAGAGATCTTTCTGATTGATATGTGTTTAAAAGTGTTTCATTAAATTTATTTCTTATACAGTTGGCAATTTTCCATGCTAAATTTGATACATCCCTAATTCCAGCACACATCCCTTGTCCCATAAATGGTGGCATTAAATGAGCAGCATCACCAGCTATAAAAACTCGACCTTTTCGCCATTTTCTAGCAATAGCAGACTCAAATGTATAAATTGTTTTTCTCTCAATAATTGCTTCGCTTTTATTTAGCCAAGGTTTTAGAAAATTCCAAATATAATTTTCTGATAAAACTTTTTTATCACTATGATTTTTATTAATTGCAAATTCCCATCTTCTACGTCTACCAACATTTCTACAATATGTTGCTGGTTGTTTTGGATTTGAATATTGAATTGTTCTATCTGGTAAATTATTTTTTTTCTTTTTTAATATTAGATCAACTACCGCCCATTTTTGAGTAAAACCTAAATTATCCATTTTTGTTTTCATTTGTTTTCTAGTTATAGAGTTAGCGCCATCACAACCAATTACATATTTTGACCTTACGAGATATTCTTTATGATTATTTATATTTAAATAAGTTATATCCACATGATTTTTTGAATTTTTAATTTTTATAACTTCAGAATTTTGTTCAATTAAGACTTTTTTATAATTTTTTAATTTTTTTCTAAGTTTTTTTTCCAGATCTGGTTGATGAAATCTATAACTTGGATACCATCCATTAGCTGTAATTTTTTTTGGTCTTGGCCAATCTAATATTACTTTATCTTTAGAATTAACGAATTTCGTTCCTTTATTAATTATAGTATGTTTCAAAAATTCTTTTGTAATTCCTATTGTTTGGAATACTCTCATTATTTCGTCATCAAAATGAACTGCTCTGGGCAGTGGATAAAAGCTTTTTTCTCTATCAAGAATTAGTATCGAAAAGTTATGCATTGCCAGAAGGTTTGCTAAAGTCCCTCCCGCGGGTCCTAATCCTACTATTGTGACATCAAATTCTTTCATTGATATTTTTAAAAATTATTTATTTTTTTAAATTTGAATATAACCAAGGACAATCGATTAACAATGGAGCTTGTTTACCTTGAGATGCGGTTTCAAGTCTTTTATTTCTAAATTTCATTCTCTCATCATCTGGCAAATAAAGTCTTTCATGTCCCCAAAAACTAGGCCCCTCAAATGTTTCAATAGGCTGCCATGTATCCGGATTTATAATCCTCCCACCCCATCCATTTTCAATAAAAAAACCAGATGGTGTAATTGAATAAAATGAAGTCATATAATCATTGGTATGTCGTCCCATTGTATAAGCAATTGCGTTATCTTTGTATTGCAACAAGTCATACCCTTGACCTACATCATCTAAGTTGTTGTATTCAACCATAAAATGATGGAATCCAGTTCCACCTGAACCAAATAAAGCTAAACTATGATGTCTACCATTAACATGAAAAAAGCATAAAGATATTGGAGTATGACTATAATCACTTATCTTGAATCCCATTACATCTCTGTAGAAGGGAATTAAATCATCAATATTTTTTACATGTACAACAGCATGTCCCATCCCTAGTGCCCCAGTCTTAAACCCTGAAATTGGCCTGCCTGGTTTGAAAGGATCTGTATCTATCATAGGCTTATAAACAAGCTCAATACGATTTCCTTGTGGGTCGTTAAAATAAATTAAATCCTCAACAAAACGTTTATCAGCAAAAGAAGTTTTTCCATGATTTACTGCTATTTTATTTTCCTCTAATTTATTTGCAAAAGTTTGAAGATCTTCTTTGCTCTCAACTTCCCATCCTAAAAATCCTAATCCATCTCCTTTATCACCAGTTATTGTTAATCTTTGTTTTTGGTCATCCATTCTAAAAGACAGAATTTCTTTTCCACGGTCCATCTGTTGCATACCGAGGTATTTTTGAGAATACTCTGACCAATCCTCAAATTTATCTGAATTAACTCCAATATAACTTAAAGCTTTTACTGCCATTTTTTTATTATACTTAATTTTGAAAGAGCCCGCTATGAAATTAGCGGGCTCGAATTTGACTATTAACCGTCTATTTTAGAAATTACTTCTCTTGCTCTTTTTAATACAGCATCTCCATCAAGACCTTTGCCTTTCATTTCTGATAACCAGTCTGATTCAATTGGTGCTAATATTTTTTTGTATTCAGCTAACACTGAATCAGATGCAACAGTTATCTCGTGCCCTGGGGTATTTTCTACTTGAACTCTCATCTTGGCATTCTGAGTATCAATTAAATTAGATGCCCAATCACCAAACCATTGACCTGAATGTTTATCAACACATCCTTTTGCTGCTGAAGAAAGACCATTATATTTCCCTTCATTCATTATTAATCCAAATGTAGCATTAGTAATGTTAACTTCTGTATGATATTTAGTAACATCAAATAATCTAAATGAACCAATTGCTGTATATGGGAAAGGTGTACCATCGATAACACCTTTATTTAAGGCTTCTGAAGTTCCTGGTGCTGGTACTTTAACCCCAGTTGCTCCTAAAGTTTTAAGAATTGTTCCAGCTATTTTGCTTGGAACTCTCATTTTTTTTCCTTTAAAGTCTGCAGGCTTAACTACTTTTGTATCCTTCATATGGATTTGGTATCCTGGGTTCGAATGAAGTCCTATTAATTTAATTCCTGCCATTTCTTTGTCTAGGTAACCTTCTTCAAAAAGAGTATTTAGAGCTCTAGATCCAGCTTTTGAAGTTTTAGTTAAGAATGGTAGTTCTACAACTGAACTTAAAGGAAATTGACCACCAATATATCCAAGAACTGTCCAAGATATATCTGCAACTCCTGAAGTTACTATATCGTATTGTTTGGGAGGACTTCCTAATACTCCTCCTGCATACATTTTTACATTTAAAGCACCATTAGAACATTTGTTAACCTTATCTGCCCAAGCAGCTAAAATCTTACTTGCTATAAATGCTTTTGGTGGTTCAAATGTTGCTAACTTTAATTCTGTAGCTGATGCCGTACTAATAATGCTTAAGGAAAAAATTCCTATAACAAAACCAATTATTTTCTTTTTCATGTTAATCCCCTCTTATTATTAAATAATTATCAGAAAGTTTAACTTGAAAATTAGATTATTTCATCCTTAATTGTATTAGATAAAGTACCAATTTCTGTGATTTCTATTTCAACATTATCTCCTGGCTTCATAAATATTGGAGGATTTCTTTTAAACCCTACCCCTCCAGGCGTACCAGTGACTAGCACATCACCAGCTCTCCATGCCATTGCTTTAGAGACATACGAAATTAAAATTGGAATATCAAAAATAAGTTGACTTAATTTAGCGTTTTGCATTACTTCACCATTTAATCTAGTTTCAATTGTAAGATTTTTATAATCATTAATGTCTTCAGCTAAAACCATATGTGGACCAAAACTTCCTGTTTTTTCAAAGTTTTTACCCATTCCAAATTGTCTAGTGTGTCTCTGCCACTCTCTTACAGTGCTCTCATTATAACAAGAAAAACCAATTATATGTTTTAAAGCATCCTCAGGTTTTATGTGTTTGCCGCCTTCACCCATAATTACTGCCATCTCACCTTCAAAATCTAAACTTTGTGAAACAACGGGTCTTTGAATTGGTTGTAAGTGTGCAGTTTGACTTTCCGGAAATCGATGAAAAATTACCGGATTCTCTTCAACTGTTCTGTTGGTTTCTTTAACATGTTCACTATAATTTAAACCTACACAAATAATTTTTCCAGGATTTGGAATTAGCGGTAAATATTCAATATCTGACTCATTAATATCACCTGGATTATTTGTTACATAAGATTTAGCTTCTTCAATTCCTTGATTTGAAATTAAATCTTTAAGTGTATTTGAATTAGATACTTTTCCAGTTAGATCTGTAATTTTATTATTATTTATAATACCAAACTTATTTTGTTGGTTATGGTTAAAAGAAATAAATTTCATGATTAATACTTTCTATTTTTGAAACTATTTATATGTTAATGTTTAAATTATTTGAAGCAACATTTTTATGATTTCTAAAGTCAGTAAAGTTTTTGATTATTCAGCGATAGCTTCAGGTATTATTTTATTTTTATTGGCTGTATTAACTTTTTGTGACGTATTTGGAAGACGATTTTTAAATTCGCCAGTAACAGGTACAATTGAGTTAGTTGAGATAGGGATGGCATTAGTAGCTTTCCTTGCAATGCCAAGAGCATTTTATTTAAATGCTAATGTTTCAGCAGATTTTATTAATAATTTAAATTTAGGTATATTTAAAACTTACTTGGTAATTTTAAAATTTGTTTTAATGATATCGATTATGTCTTTAATGGCATATTCAACTACTTTGACTTCATATAAATTTATGAACAATCAAAGAGTAACACTTGACTTAGAGCTCTATTTTTATCCATTTTATTTCATATGCTCTATCGGGATGTGGTTAAGTGTTTTTGCAATCATCATATGGTTTATTAAAACTATTTTTAAAAGTAACTCAAAGGTAGAGGAATTATAATGGGTTTAGAAGCTGTAATTAACGGAGGGCTATCTTTCGCTGCTGTATTAGTTTTGATGGTATTAAATGTACCAATAGGAATTGCAATGTTGGCAGTTGGTTTTACTGGCTTTGCAATAATATCAGGATTTGACCCTGCAATATTTGTTTTGGGTACCGCTCCATTTGATGCTGTTTCAAAATATACATTATCAGTTTTACCACTATTTGTTTTAATGGGAAATCTTGCCAATAGTTCAAATTTATCAAGAAACTTATACGATGCAGCTTATGCAATAGTGGGTCATTATAAAGGTGGTTTAGCGATGTCTACAGTTGGAGCATGTGCAGGATTTGGAATGATTTGTGGATCTTCAATTGCAACTGCTGCAACAATGTCTCAAATGGCAGGCCCTGAAATGCGAAGACATGGTTATAGCGATGCTCTTATAAGTGGTTCTATTGCATCCGGGGGAACGCTTGGAATAATAATCCCACCAAGTGTTATATTAGTAATATATGCATATTTAACTGAACAGTCAGTTCAAGAACTTTTTTTTGCTGCGCTTGTACCAGGAATTATAGCTGTAATACTCTATATGATTGCAATTAGAGTTTATCTTTTAATTTACCCTTCACAAGGTGGGTATGGAACTAAGATGCCATTAAAGGAAAGAGTTTCAGCTATATCAAAAGTTTTTCCAATATTTTTAATATTTGTAATTATGATGGGTGGACTTTATTTAGGTTTCTTCACTGCTACCGAGAGCGCAGCTGTAGGAGTAATATTAGTTTTAGTTTTTATTTTTTTTAGAGGACAACTAAAATTAAGTCTATTGAAAGATGCGGTATGGACAACGATTAAAACTGTTGGTTCATTATATTTAATTGTAATTGGAGCGAGTATATTTAATTACCTTATAACTGTTACTCAACTACCTTTTGCTGTAGTTGATTTTATAAATTATTTAGAACTTACTCCTTTAGGAATAATTTTAGTAATTTGTGCAATATACTTGGTGCTAGGAACAGTAATGGATTCTTTGGCAATGTTATTTTTAACTATTCCAGTATTTTATCCTGTAATTGTTGATGCTGGAATTGATCCAGTATGGTTTGGTATATTTGCAGTAATAGTTGTTGAATTTGGATTAATTTCACCGCCTGTGGGTATGAATTTATTCGTTATAAAAGGTGTTATGCAAAAAACTCCCCTCCAAACAATATGGTTTGGAACGCTTCCTTTCTTAATGACAGATGTAATTAGGCTTGCTTTAATTATCGCTTTTCCTGCTATATGTTTATATTTGCCTAGTCTGATGACTCCATAGTCTGATTAAAATTCTTAAAATAATTAAAATAAATTAATCCAAAAATAGCACCTACAAGGATTAAAATATATTGATAAAACTTTAAAAGAACAAAAACTACAGGAAGTTCTTTGCCAGGGTTTTGAGCAATGAAATTTTCAGTTCCATCTTTATATAAATCAATCGGTCCAAAAGTTGCATACAGACCATAAATAAAAATATAAACGCATGGAATTATTGCAATTAATAATAAAATTTTATTTTTTCTTAATAATTTTATTAGATTTGCTGAAACTCCAACTGTTACTAAACCAATTAAAGATAATATTAATGGATTCATTACCATACTCCTATCATAATACCGTCGTCTTTAGTATAGTCTCTTTCTTTCAAAACAAATTCATCTGTTGCAGCAACTCTATTTTTTCTATTAGTAATTCTTTTAAGTAGAATATCTTTCATTTCCTCAATGATTTTCAAGTGATCAGGGGATTGACCCAGGTCATTGAACTCATCTGGATCATTTTTTAAGTCAAACAATTGAGGTGGAAAACCTTTATAATAAATATACTTCCAATTATTATTTCTAATCATATAAGCTCTAGCGTCTGATGCTCCAATATTAAGAATTTTTCTTGCTTCGTTAAATGAGTAATCTATTTCACTAAATACACTGTCTTTCCAACTAGAAACTTTATCTCCTCTAATAATTGGTAACAATGATTGTCCCTCAAGGCGATGTTTGCTTAAATTGCTATCTACAGAGTCTAAAAAAGTAGGCAGTAAGTCTATAGCCTCTACAAATCTTTTTTCTCTTACTCCCCTATTATTATCTGACAAATTGCTTGGATCATAAATTATCATCGGAACTTTAACAATTTGTTCATGAAAAAGCTCTTTTTCTCCTAGCCAATGATCGCCCTGATAGTCACCATGATCTGATGTAAAAACTATCATTGTATTCTTCATATAATTTTTTTCTTCAAGAAAATTAAATAGTCTTCCAAGATTATCATCTATTTGTTTTATTAATCCCATGTATCCTGAAAGAACAGTATTTCTCACTTCTTCTCTTGAAAAAGTCTTTGAAATATTATTTTCCATGAAAGCTTTGTAGACTGGATGATCTATTTCTTTTTCAGTATTACTTCGATGAACTGGGTAAAATTGATTTGAGGAGTACATATTGTGATAAGGAGCAGGAGCAATGTATGGCCAATGAGGTTTAATAAATGATAAATGTAAAAACCAAGGCTCCTCTCCACATTCTTGAATAAATTCCATTGATCTATTTGTCATAAATGCAGTTTCAGAATGTTCTTCTTTAACTCTTGCTGGTTTATTTGAATTTCTTAACCTCCACCCGCTCAAAATATTTCCATTTTCATCCTCTGATGAATTTGCCCAACTATCCCAAGGATTATCACCCTCATATCCAAATTTGTTGAGCCAGTCATTGTAAGATAGTTTTTTAGTTGAATTTTTAATGTGGTTATTAGGATGAAGTCCATCATCTCTTTCATAAGGATCAAATCCTGGTTCACTAACTGTCAGACCTATTTCTGTATCTTTTGAAATTCCAAGTCTATTCATTCCATCTATATCGGGTCTCATATGTGTTTTACCAACAACTCCAGTCCTAATTCCAGATTGCCTCAAATAATCTCCAATAGTTAGTTCACCGATTGGCAAAGGTATTTGGTTCCAAGTTGATCCATGGCTAAATACTGTTCTTCCGGTATAATAGGATGCTCTTGATGGGCCACAAACAGGGGCTTGGACATAAGCAGACTCAAACAAAACTCCTTTTTTTGCTAAACCGTCTATGTGAGGTGTTTTAAGGTGCGGATGACCATAACAAGAAAGATAATCAAATCTTAGTTGATCAGCCATTATAAATAAAATATTTTTAACTTTATTCATTATCTATTAAACATTTGTTTTAAACCGACAGTTGATGCCTGGCATATACCTTTCTCTGTAATGAAACCTGTTACATATTTTGCTGGAGTTATGTCAAATGCTAAATTCATCGATTTACTGTTTTCGGAATAAATTAAAACTTTCTTGATATTATTTTTATCGTCTTTTCCTTCTATATAGGATAGTTCCTCAGAATTTCTTTCTTCAATAGGTATCTTATTATAATCTTTAGTTTCCCAATCAATTGTGGAGCTTGGTAAAGCCACATAAAAGGGCACATTATTATCATGTGCTGCTAATGCTTTCAAATATGTACCAATTTTATTGCATACATCTCCAGTTGATAGAGTTCTATCTGTTCCAACAATGCACATATCAACCTCTCCTCTTTGCATTAAAATACCACCAGTATTATCTGTAATAATTGTATTTGGTATACCCTCTTCGTTTAATTCAAACGAAGTTAAATTTGCCCCTTGATTTCTTGGTCTTGTTTCATCGACCCATACATGAATTGGTATTCCTTTTTTATGTGCTTGATAAATTGGTGAGGTTGCTGTTCCCCAATCTATAGTTGCTAACCACCCTGCATTACAGTGAGTTAAGATATTAACAGTTTTATTATTTTTATTATAAATTTCTTCAATTATTTTTAGTCCATTAAATCCTATATTCTCACAAAATTTGACATCTTCATCACATATTAATTTTGCTTCTTTTAATGCTACATCCAATAATTCATCAGGCTTCACAAATGATAATTTATTATTCATTCTATGAATTGCCCATTGCAAGTTTATAGCTGTAGGTCTTGAATTAACTAATTCTTCTGAACTTTTTTTAATGAAATCTAAATTTTTATTTTCTTGTATTGCCAATACTATTCCATAAGCAGCAGCTCCACCAATAAGAGGTGCCCCTCTTACCTCCATAGTTTTTATTGCTTTTACTGCATCTTTTATTGTCTTTAAATCTTTAATAATAAAATGATGTGGAAGTTTGGTTTGATCAATTATTTTTACTACATTATTTTCATACCAAATTGTTCTATATTTTTTTCCATTTATTCTCATTTAATTACTCCAAACCACAGGAAACCAATCTTTTCTCATTTTATCTCCTGGTTTTAAATCTATTCCAGCAAAAGGTGGGGAAGTTTCTCCTTTTCTATCAATGTATCTTACATCGTCTCCAATAAATCTTGCAGAAAAAGCTTTACGACTTTTTTTGTCACTATTTCCTGAAGATGAATGTAAAGCCTTAAAATTAAATAATATTGCATCTCCCATATCCATCTCTGTGCTAAAAATATTATTTTTATCTATATTTGGAATGTCCATAAAATTCTTGTTATTTTTATACCAAAACGAGTCATTTGACCATTTAGTAGGTCTTACTAACATTGGTAACTTGTGGGATCCTTTTAAAACTTTTAGAGAGTTATCTTTTGATACACTATCTAATGGTATCCAGAAACTTCCTGTATCATTTCCGTCTACGCAATAATATGGAAGATCTTGATGCCATGGAGTTTCTTTTTTTGTGCCAGGTTCCTTTAAGAAAATGTGCTCATGGAATACCTGAATTTTATTAGATTGAGTTGATTGAGCAACAATTTTTGCGGCTGGTGAATTAAAAATAAAATCTTTAAATTCATCAATTCTTTGCCAATTACAATAGTCCTCAAAAAATCTTTCTCCATGTTGTTTTGAAACATTTTCTCTTCCATGTGAACTTGGTTTATTTAATACTTTTTGAAATCCCTTACTAAGTTTTTCAATCCAAGGCAAAAAAGCTTTTTTGATTAAAATTACGCCGTCTTTTTTATAATCTAAAATTTGCTTATCAGTTAATTTTACAGTCACTTGTTTAAAACTCTACCGGCTACGGTTTTTAGTTTATTTTTCGTCTTTTGTGATCTTTTTTCTAGAGCAGTAATTATAGCAACATCTAAACAATTATTTGTTGGATCGTCAGGATCAATATGAGTTTCAAAATTATAAATAAGATTTTTAATCATGCTTTTTGCTTTAGAAGCATTATCTAATAATACTTTTATTACTTTTTGGACATCAACATTTTCATGATCTGGATGCCAACAATCATAATCAGTTACCATTGAAACAGATGCATATCTAATTTCTGCTTCTCTTGCTAATTTAGCTTCAGGCATATTTGTCATTCCGATCACATCTGCTTTCCATGATCTGTAAAGATTCGACTCAGCTAAAGTTGAAAATTGTGGGCCCTCCATTACCACATAAGTTCCTCCCATTTGATAATCTATTCCTTCTTTTTTTATAGCATCTTCACATGCATTCATTAAGCCTTTAGAGGTTGGGTGTGCCATTGATACATGAGCAACTATTTCCTCATCAAAAAAACTTTTATTTCGAGCAAATGTTCTGTCTATAAATTGATCAACAATAACAAATTTACCGGGAGGCAAATTTTCTTTCAATGAACCTACAGCAGAGACAGATACAACATCTGTTACACCCAATTGTTTTAATGAGTCAATGTTTGCTCTAAAATTTATGTTTGATGGTGAAATAAAGTGTCCTTTGCCGTGTCTTGGTAAAAAATAAACTTCTTTATTTTTATAAATTGCTTTTAAAATCTTATCTGATGGTTTTCCCCAAGGAGTGTTTAAATCTAATAATTCTCTGTCTTTAAACTCCTCAATATCGTAAAGACCACTTCCACCAATTATTGCTAATTTATTATTTGCCATGTAAAAAGTAATTATATCTGAATTATAAATAACTATTATGAATTTAAAAGATTATATTCGCTCTATTAAAGATTATCCTAAAAAAGGTATTTTATTTAGAGATATAACCACATTAATAAAGAATGAGACTGCATTTGAGGAGTCAATAAATCAAATTGTTGAGAGATCCAAAAAATTTAAAATAGATAAAATTGCTGCAATTGAATCACGTGGCTTTGTGTTTGCATCTGCTGTTTCTTACATTTTAAAAAAACCATTCATAATGTTAAGAAAAAAAAATAAACTACCCGCTGATGTGCATTCAGTTGATTTTGAGCTTGAATATGGAACAGCAACAATAGAAGTTCATAAAGACTCAATTTCAGAAAATGATTCTGTTCTTATAATAGATGATTTGATAGCGACAGGAGGAACTGCAGAAGCTGCAGCAAAACTCGTAGAGATTTCTAAAGGAAATATTGCAGCCTTTATATTTGTCATAAATCTTTTTGATTTAGGTGGCTGTGATAATCTTCTAGAAAAAGGTTACAAAGTTGAAAATTTGATGGACTTTCCGGGTCATTAATGATTATGATTTTATAATGAAGAAATTAATTGCAATTTTAATTTTAATCACATTTTACCAAACGACTTCACTTGCTGGACAATATTCTAATAAATTTGCAAATTGTCTAATGCAAAAAACCTCTGAAAGAGACAAAATAGTTCTAGTAAGATGGGCATTTTCTGCAATGGCTCATCATTCAGCTTTAAAAGAAGAATTTAATATTCCAAAAAGTAAATTTACAAAACATGAAATTGCAGTGGCCGATTACGTCCAATATATTTTGGGAACCGTTTGTTTTGAAGAAACAAAAAATGTTTTAAAATATGAGGGGGATGAAGCCTTCATGAAAGCTTTTGAGTTGCTAGGAGAAATTGCTTTTTTATCATTAATGGAAGAAACAGCTGTTTCAAATGCATTAGAAAATTACGTAGTACATATTGATCCTGAGTTTTTAAGAAAATTTGATTAATGGTAGCGGGAAGTGGGATCGAACCACTGACCTCGGGCTTATGAGTCCTGTGCTCTAACCAACTGAGCTACCCCGCCAAGCGTGTTCGGTACGCATATGGTACGTGGACCAAATCCTACCTAAGCAATTCAAATTCTTTTACGAATAGAATTACTAAGACAATATAATATTTTATATAAAAACAAAATACTTATTACGTACCAGTTTAAACAAACCTAAAACGCCTGACTTTCTTAGCAATAGCCTTTGGCTGCTTAGAATGCTGCTTACCTTTTTTCTTATCTCTTCTCTTTGCTCTTGTCGTTGCCGCATACTCCGCAGCAGTCAACGAACGGATGGCAGCAGTAGGCAAGTATCTTTCCCCAGTAATGCTTGATTTTTTTCCAGATTTTGTTCGCCATTTTTGTTTCCCCCAATTTTTCAAGGATCTTTGTCTTTTCTTTAAAGCCATTACTTATAGCCTCCGCCTGCCTTCTTATATCTTTTAGCAAGTAGTTGAGCTTTTCGTGCTGACCATTTTCCTGCAGCCGTTCCTTGAATATTGGCTGCGAGAATACGATTAAATATACGTTTTCTTAAAGCAGGCTTTGTATAGTTACCTGATTTATTTACGCTTGATTTTCTTTTTTTTCTTTTTGGCATTTCTTAATTTCCTAAAATCAGCAGCATCAATTCTATTTTTATTGCCACCAATTCTTGCAATACGTTTCTGTTTTTTACTTAGACGCACGTTGCCTCCATTGTTTTAATTTTAATTCTTTTTGATAAGCTTCAAGCTTCGCAAGATTT
The DNA here is from genome assembly GCA_902571975.1 of uncultured Pelagibacteraceae bacterium. Taxonomy (GTDB): domain Bacteria; phylum Pseudomonadota; class Alphaproteobacteria; order Pelagibacterales; family Pelagibacteraceae; genus Pelagibacter. Next base: position 17,566 of record CACGED010000019.1, read on the forward strand.
TTAAGCCTTACTTCTTTTTTTTGTTTTTGCTCTTTTTGAAATTGCTCTTTGCAGTTACTTTGTAACCGCCTTTGCTCTTTTTCTTTTTCGATTTTCCGTACATTTTTACTCCTAATATAATCCTCTAAACAATCTTTAATTGGCTCTTCACCTACATAATGTATTTTGCAAAAAATCTTATGCTCAGCTGTGATCACATAACTATCGGAATTAGGCTCGTTTGTTTTAAGCTCAGTTCCGCAATGATCACACTTACGCACGAATATAGGCGTGTGCCTCTTACGTCTCATATAAAGGATTGGTTGATTGTTAAATTAACGCCACATCTTGCAGCTCCAGTACCTAGCTTTTGTTTTAGGACCAGCGTTGCTGCATCTATGACGAGCTAAGAAACTCTTCCTAGCTGCTTTGTTGTTCTTACGGATCTTCATTGTTTTAGATCCAAAAGAAACTTTTTTGACTTTGCTTCCTGCTTTCACATATACAAAGAATTTCTTAGATCCGCCTCTTTGTACTTTATTTAATTTAACGGATTTGCCTCTATATCTTGCCATTAGTCTAAATTTGATATGCTTATTATTTTACCATCTTTAACAACGGCATTTACTTTCATACATCTATACTCAGCATTTGAGTTTCTAATTGAATGCCTTTTTTTCTGTAAGCAAGTTTTATAATCAGGCATCAATAAATGCTCCTTTAGCTCAGGTGGATTACCGAGATACATTATTAACGCTATGACTATTTCCATTTTCTCTTACCTTGTCTTTAAGAAGTTCTATATCTTTAAGAGCTTTCGATAGCTGCTCTTCAAGATGATCTAATTTAATTTGTGTATGAATATTTTGATCTATACTTTCTTGCTGCTTATCAGTCTGTTTGAAAAGTTCTTCAAGCAACATAAAAATTTCTAAATTTTTTGGCTCTTGTTCAGCACGTTTAAGAAGATCTTCTTTAAATAAAATATCTGCAGTTTCTAATTTGTTAAGTCTTTCAATAACACCGAAAGCAAACCAAGCTCCAATAACTATCGCACCTATCAAACCGATTAGGTTTCTAAGTGGTAATCCAATATTTGTATTTTCGTTGATCTTCATCGACCTTGACCTCTATATTTTTTTTTATTTGGTATTCTTTTTGAAACAGATTTGGCGTGCCTTCTTGGACGTTTCTTTGGTTTTGGTCTTGGAACAAAATCCTTAAACTTAATTCTCGCCATTTCTAAAAATCACAATCATTAGTGGTTTGATGTAACCGATTTTATTTTCAGGCTCTTCAGATCCGTCATCGTGTCCAAATCTAAATCCACGTACAGGTTTTCTTAAAAATCTAATTTCACAATTTGGATTATTATAAATATGATCGTGGAAATATTTTGTATGCGTAGCTGCTGGAAGTAAAAAAACACCAGTAAAGTTTTTAGTGTGATAAGCCTTCTCTACAAACTTTGGTATCTTGCTATCAAACAAAGGATGGATGTAAGCAACCTCACCTGACCAATCTTTATCTAAGCAGCTGTTTTCAATAGTGTAGTACTTTGGCAGCAAATGATTTTGATCAGATGCGCAGCAATCTACAGTAAAGTTAAATTCTTTTGTTAAGTCAGACCAAATATCTTTAGGTGTTCTTAACCATTTCATAGGTCCTTGACTAAAACAGATCTCACTTTTTCTGTGTTTCACTTTTTACCTTTAAAGATCTGTGTTCCTTTTATTCCATAAATAGATGCAACAACTAAAATCCAAAGATTAGTGAACCAAGACGGAAGCTGCTGAAACTGCTCAAAAAATTCTTTTATTTTTGCAGATGCAGTTGGATCATCAGAAAATACTCCATAAGCAATAACAAGAATTGGTAAAGTAAGAACTATTAAAACAAATTCATCTTTCCAATCTGATTGTCTTGCTTCTAAAAGTTTGCCTGAGTATTCAAGTTCACCTTTAGCCATCTTTTCTGCGTGAGCTGCTTGAGCATCAGCCATACGCATTTTTGTTTCTTGTTTCTTTTTATAAATATGAGAACCAGCATTTACTGCTAGCTTAATTGCACTTAACCACATTTTAATATTTCCAAGCGTTAGGTCGCATATCAAAACCATCATCAGCAGTCAGGTTATCGATATGGATAAATGATTTAGCAATTCCTAGACCAGTTACTTTTGTTGCAAACCAATCTATTAATTGTTTCCTGTGTTGTGAGTTCTTAACTCCAATATCTACAGAATTGCCAGTAGTATGAGGTCCGTTAGGACCAGTTGATGATACCGAAGCATTGTGCGCTGAGCATCTATATCCTGAATTAATAGAAAGAGGTCCAAGTTCATTTCTTGCCTCTTGTATTAAGTCTAGCATATCTGAATTTATTTTTACTTGTTCGCATCCACATTTGCATTTGAACTCATCAAGTTCGAAGTTCTTCCACTCTTCCTTCCACTCTGATTGTTCGCTTATGTAAGTTGACATAAATTAATTTAACTCCTAATTTTATTTGCAATTCTGTACGTTCTCTTTTTCGGTGATGTGCATCGTTATCTGTTTTCACATCAAAGAGTTCAGTTGTTCCTGATTGAATATTTAATCTGACTAGATCAATTGGTCCTACTCCACAAAAGTTAGTAAAGACAAAGTGATCATCATCTATAAGATGTTGAGCAGCCAATAGATGAGCTTTAACACCTCTGTTATAAAACTGCATTTAACAAGACAAAGAGTTCGCCTAATACAACTAAACCAACTGCACCAAGAATATATAAAATTCTATCTACATCTTTCTTGATATGTGCAAGATGGTTATTCTCTAAGATGTCTAGCTTTTGTTTTATTAAAGCTACGTCTTTGTCCAGCTTTTGAACTATCTGCTCTGTTTCAATCATAATATTAAGACTTTGGATATTTATCTTTGACTGCTTTTATTGTAGCTTTCCAACCATCAATACCATTATGATATAAGTCATCTAATTGGTCTTTTATGCTTGGATATTCTACTGCTCTGTCTTTTTGATAATGTTTGCTATCTAATACAGCTTGATAGTTTGGAATTTCTGCCTCTATCTCTGCATTAGTTGGTTGTGCAATATCATCACTTGCCCATTCAAAGATTTCCCAATTTCCATCTTTGTATTTGCAATAACAAGTAGCACCCCATTTCCATTTAACAACTTGTTCAATGTTTTGTTCTGCTAATATTTTTGTTGACATTTTTACTCCTTATAAAGTT
>CACGED010000020.1 GCA_902571975.1 uncultured Pelagibacteraceae bacterium
TTTTCTCCTTTTACATCTAAACTTTTTGATGAAAAAATTATGTTTTGATATATGAAATTTAAATTTGAAATTTTAGTTATTCTATTCTGAGTCTGAAAATTAAAATTTAAGTCATTTAAACTTTCATATCCTGGTATATTTAATTTTGCATTGCTCACTGAGCCTGAAATAAAAAAAGAGAGAGACTCTTGTCTTTTACTATCTAATTTAGCATCTAGATCAAAATTTAATAACCCTTCTTTGATCTGACTATAAAATATGTATCTAGATAGATTATAGTCTATTGTATTTAAGAATGATGTAACATCTTTTATTAAATTACTTGCAGATTTTATTTTTATATTTTTTATTGAACTTTCATTCTTTAAAAATTTTATCAAATTTAAATTTATATCTACATTTGAAATTTTAATTGTATTGAATTCTGCAATTAAATTTGCATCTTTAGTGTTAATATTAATCGCTCTCTCACTTAGATTTAACTTAATGTAAACATTCTCAGTTTGAAGTGTTAGTTTTGAGTTAAAGTCTTTAACTTTATTATTTATAAAATTATTAAATTTATCTGTTTTTATTCCATAAATACTTAAATATGAAATGCATATACCTAAAATTAATAAAATTGATATACCTGTAATTAATATTTTCTTAAGCATTTATTTTATATAAAGAGTTTTCTAAAAATTCATCAATTTCTCCATCTAATACCTTATCTGGATTTGAATTTTCGTAGTTCGTTCTGTTGTCTTTCACCATTCTGTAAGGATGTAATACATATGATCTTATTTGATGTCCCCAACCAATTTCTGATTTTGAGCTTTCAATATTATCACTCTCTTTTTTTCTCTTTTGTATTTCGTGTTCATAAAGTCTTGCTTTAAGCATGTTCATGCAAGTTTCTTTATTTTTATGTTGTGATCTTTCGTTTTGACATTGGACAACAATTTTACTTGGAATATGAGTAATTCTTACTGCACTATCAGTTGTATTAACGTGTTGTCCACCTGCTCCACTTGATCTGTAAGTATCAATTCTTAAATCCTTATCTAATACCTCAATATCTATATTCTCACTTATTACTGGGTAAACCCAAACACTAGCAAAGCTTGTATGTCTTCTTGCGCCTGAGTCAAAAGGGGAGATTCTTACCAAACGGTGTATTCCTGACTCTGATTTTAAAAAACCATAAATATATTCTCCAGAAATTTTAATAACTGATGACTTAATTCCTGCTTCATCACCTCTATGCTCACTAATCAATTCAACATTATATCCTCGATCAGTTGCCCACTTCATATACATTCTTCTTAACATTTGAGCCCAATCTTGACTCTCAGTACCTCCTGCACCTGCATGAAATTCCAAATAACTGTCTAAAGTATCGTTTTCATTTGAAAGAAAACATTTAATTTCTAATTTTTTTAAATCTTTTTTTAAATTTAAAAATTTATCTAAAGTTTCTTGAATTAGATTTTTATCATTTTCTTCGCTTGCCAGCTTAAAGATATCATATAACTCATGAATTTCACTTTCTGATTGTTTATGGGATTCTAATATATCGTCATATCCCTTTTTTTCTTTTAATATTTTTTCAGCTTTTTTTCTATCATTCCAGAATTTTGGATCTTCTATGAGGATATTAAGTTTATTTCTTTTTAAAACAATATCTTGTGTTTCAAAGAAACTCCTTAATTCTGTGATTTATTTTTGTTACTTCTGATTTAAATTTTTCTATCTCTTGTTCCATTAATAAAATTTTAAAATATTTTTTTTAAATTTATTTGAATTATTTTTATCATTACTACTATATTGCTGATTTTCAATTTTTTCTTTTTTATAAGACTCAATTATTGTTTTTTTTGAGCCAAAATCTGCTTTTTTTCCAGTTTCAGCATCAATAACCATCATTTTGATATCTTTTGCTATTTTAAAAGGTCTTGCTTCATAATTGTTCACCGCTTTTTTAATGAATTCTTTAAAAATTGGTAAAGCAGTTTTAGAACCAGTTTCGTATTTGCCTAATCTTTTTGGATTATCATATCCCACATAAACTCCAACAACTAGATTAGATGTAAAACCAATAAACCAAGTATCAGTGTTATTATTGGTTGTACCTGTTTTTCCTGCAAGTTGTAAATTTAAATCTCTTAAACTTTTTCCAGTTCCTCTTTCAATAGCACCTTCTAAAATCGAGGTCATTTGATAAGCTGTCTGCGTTGAAAATATTTGTTTAAAGTTACTTTTTATTATTGGTACATTATTTCCATCAAATGATATTTTATCACAATTTTCACAAAATCTTTTTTCATTATTTGAAATTGTATTACCTTGGCTATCTTGAATTCTATCTATAATTATAGGTGTAATTAATTTTCCACCATTTACAAAGGAACAATACGCACTAGTTATATTAAGCAATGTGGTTTCTGCAGATCCTAATGATACAGACATTAATTCTTCAGGATTTTCATAAATGTTTAATTTTTTTGAAAAGTTAATAATCTTATCTATGCCCAAGTCTTGAGAAATCCTTACAGTCATTAAATTTCTAGATTTTTCAACTCCTGTTCTTAATGTTGATAAACCATAAAATTTTTTTCCATAGTTTTCTGGTTTCCACATTTTGAGATCTTCACCTTGTTCAAGAACAATGGGTGCATCAAGAATTAGAGAAGATGGAGAATAATTATTTTCCAATGCTAAAGCATATATAAATGGTTTAAAAGCAGATCCAGGTTGTCTTTTTGCTTGCGAAACTCTATTAAATTCACTTTTTTTAAAACTAAAACCACCTGACATAGCTAATATTCTGCCGCTGTAAGGATCCATAACAACTATTCCACCATTTACATTTGGTAATTGTCTTAAACTATATGTTCCTTCAGAAATTTTTTTTACATAAATTAAATCATTAACTTTAAAAATTTCATTAAAATCTTTTCTTGTCCAGTTAATATCTTCATATTTTATAATTCCATTTTCTTTATTTGATGTTTGAATAACAGTCTCAAATTTATCAATTCTTTTTACAATTGCTATTTGCCAACCTATTGACTTTTCTAAATCAAATTTATCCAAATTTTTATACCAATCTTTATTTTTGCGGTTATCTAATGGACCACGCCACCCTTTTCTTCTATCATAATCTAATAGTCCCTTTCTTAACGAGGATGAGGCTAAAGTTTGAAGTTCTAAGTTAATTGGAGTCTTTATATTAAAACCTTGTTTATAAACTTTATCATAACCATAATATTTAATTACTTTTTTTCTTACATCCTCAACAAAATATCTTGTATCTTCTAGAAAAATTCTTTTTCTCTTTTTTAAAATAATTTCTGAAGTGATTAATTCTTCATATTTATTTTTAGAAATGTATGAATTTTCATAAAGATTTTTAATTACTAAATTTCTTCTATAAGTTGCTAATTCTTTATTTTTGTAAGGATTATATTTACTTGGTGCTTTAGGTAAAGCAGCTAACATTGCTGATTCTGAATAGTTTAATTCACCAATTGGTTTGTCAAAATATCTAAGACTTGCAGATGCTATTCCATATGATCCTTCACCAAGATAAATTTGATTTAAATAAAGTTCTAAAATTCTCTCTTTTGATAAAGCTCTTTCAATTCTAAAAGCTAAAATAGCCTCTTTTATCTTTCTATCTAAACTAACTTCATTAGATAAAAGGAAATTCTTAGCAACCTGCTGTGTAATAGTAGACGCTCCTTCTAGTCGATTAGATTTTATCAAATTAAAAATATTATTTTTAACCGCTCTTAATATACCTTTTGCATCAACCCCAGGATGTTTAAAAAAATTCTTATCTTCTGAGGACAAAAAAGAATTAATTATTTTTTTAGGAATTGCATTATAGGGAACGAATATTCTTTTTTCAGATGAAAAATCACTTATTAATACACCATTTCCAGAGTATACTTTACTCGATACAGAGGGTTTGTAATTCTTTAAAAACTTATAGTCTGGTAACTTGTTTGAATAGGACCATAGTACCGCAAAGATTGCTATAAAACCTACTAAAGAAAATAAAGTTAAAAATATAAAAAGTTTTTTGAATAATTTACTCATTTTAGTTTAAATTATTGATTGAATTTGTTAAAGATAAGGCACCGAATTTAAAAAAAATAATGAATAAAAATCAAAATTTATGTCAAAAAATTTATATATCGATGCATCGCATCCAAATGAAACTAGAGTTGTTCTCAAAAAAGATGATCATATTGAAGACTATGAATATGAAAGTGTAAACAACACATTAATAAAAAATAATATTTATTTAGGAAAAGTAAGTAGGATAGAACCTTCGCTTCAAGCAGCGTTTGTTGATTTTGGGAGAGATAGACATGGGTTTCTATCTTTTAATGATATCCAATCTGACTACTATCAATTACCAAATAGTGATTTAGAAAAAATTAAAAAGGAGGAAGAAAAAGTAAGAGAAGAATTATCTAAAGAAAGTGAAAATAATGAAAATCAAATTTTAGAGGGTAGTGATGATATAAAAATACATGATCCAGTCGAAAAACCAGAATATGAAAATAAAGATACTCAAACTAATGAAAAAAAGTTTCCATCTAAGAGATACAAAATACAAGAAGTAATAAAACCTCAACAAGTTATATTAGTTCAAGTCCTGAAAGATGAAAGAGGATTTAAAGGAGCAGCCTTAAGTACATTTATAAGTATTGCTGGAAAGTATATTGTTTTAATGCCTAACACTGCAAAAGGTGGAGGAATTTCAAGAAAAATATTTAACCCGGGTGATAGAAAAAAAATAAGAAAAATATTAAATGAAATTGAAATTCCAAAAGAAATGGGAATTATAGTAAGAACTGCTGGATCAAATAAAACCAAAAATGAGATAGAAGGTGATCTTAGAAATTTAATTACTGTTTGGAACTCAATAAAAGATAGTGCACTAAACTCTATCGCTCCTTCATTAATCCATCAAGAAAGTGATATTATCAAGAGAAGCATAAGAGATATGTATGATGATGAAACACTAAGTATTATAGTTGAAGGGAATGAGGGTTATCAAAAAACCAAAAATTATATGAAACTTATGATGCCAAAACATCTAAAGAAAGTAAAAAAATTTAGAGAAAAAGTTCCATTATTTTTCAAAGAAAATATAGAAAAAAAACTTTTTGAAATCTTCAAAACAGAAGTAAAATTAAGTTCTGGCGGATATCTTGTTATAAATCCAACAGAAGCATTGGTTTCTATAGATATTAATTCAGGAAAATCAATAAAACAAAAAAATGTTGAAAGTACGGCATTAGACACCAATCTTGAAGCAGCAGAGGAGATAGCTAGACAAATTAAAATTAGAGATTTATCTGGTTTAATAATAATTGATTTTATAGATATGCTTAGTTTTAATAATCGAAAACAAGTGGAAAGGAGATTAAAGGAAAGATGTAGAAATGATAGAGCTAGAATTCAAATAGGAAGAATTAGCAATTTTGGGTTACTTGAGATGTCAAGACAAAGATTAAGAGAAAGCAATATAAAATGGTCAATTAAGCTAACTAATGAGACTCTAGCTTTAAAAGTAATTAAATTAATTGAAATTAAAATATTTGAAACAAACGCAAAAACAGTAGAAGTAAATATCAATGAAAAAATATTGAATTATATCGAAAAGTATTTTTCTGATGATTTAAATTATTTTAAAAAGAAAAATAAGATTAAAATTAACTTAATGATTGGTGAGGGATTAGGATTGCAAGATTACAACATAGTATTTAAATCAAAATCAGACAAAGTATTGGAGAAAGTTGAAAAAATCGAAAATTTAAATAAAATTTTTGAAGCAAACTATGACAAAAATCAGGAGTTAGACTCAAATAAGAAATCAAAATTTAAAAGAAAAAAATTTAAGAAAAAAAAAAATTTAAGAAAAAAAAGTTAAATTAGTCCTTTTTTTGTTGTTGATGGTGATCCTTGAAGATTAGGTGCAATTCTCCCAGAAAGATAAGATTTTCTTCCAGACACTACTGCGCATTTCATTGCATCTGCCATTAGGAAAGGACGCTTTGCTTTCGCTATAGCAGTATTTATTAATACAGCATCACAGCCCATCTCCATAGCCTCAACTGCATCTGAGGCCTGCCCTATTCCAGCATCAATTATCAAAGGAACTTTTGTTTGATTTCTTAAGATTTTTATATTTGTTTTATTCTGAATTCCTAAACCAGAACCAATTGGTGCAGCTAATGGCATAATAGCTGATGCTCCAGAATTTTCTAGTCTCTTACACATAAGGGGATCATCATTACAATAAACCATTACTTTAAAACCTTCTTTAGTTAAAACCTCAGTGGATTTTAGAGTTTCAATCATATCTGGAAATAAATTTTTTTTATCTCCTAAAACTTCTAATTTAACTATTTCCCAACCTCCAATCTCTCTAGCAAGTCTTAAAGTTCTTAAAGCATCTTTAGAGGTAAAACATCCAGCTGTATTTGGCAAATACATTATTTTTTTAGGATCAATGTAATCCATCAATAATGGTTTAGATTTGTCTGATATATTTACTCTTCTCACAGCAACTGTAACAATTTCAGCACCAGAAATTTTAATTGCTTTAGCACACTCCTTCATATTTTTATATTTCCCAGTGCCAACTATAAGTCTGGATTTGAATTTCTTATTTGCAATTTTTAAAAAATCAAATTTCATTATCCACCACCTATAAAATGTACTATTTCTATTTTATCTTTATTTTTTAAAAAAATTTTATTTAATTTCTTTTTATCAACTATTTCTTCATTCAATTCTATCGCTACTTTGTTAATTGGTGTTTTTAACTTTTCGATAAGATTTTTTAAAGAAAATTTTAAATTGACAGTTAAAAGCTTACCATTGACTACTATTTTTATTTTATTTTTATTATTCATATAATATAAAGTTTTTATGAGTAGATTAATAATAATTAATGGCCCTAATCTTAATCTATTAGGTGAAAGAGAACAAACTCAATATGGTAGCAAAGATTATAAATTCCTTGAAAAAATTTGTCTAAATAGAGCAAAAGATTTAAATATTAATATAGAAATAAAACAATCAAATATTGAAGGAGATATTGTAAATATAATTCAAGATGCTCGTAAAACGCATGATGGAATTATAATTAATGCCGCTGGATATAGTCATACATCAGTTGCTATTAGAGATGCTTTAAGTATTTTTAAAAAACCTATTATCGAGCTTCATATATCAAACATTTATAAAAGAGAGGAATTTAGACATAAATCCCTGATAAGCTCAGTTGTTACTGGTATTATTTGTGGACTAGGAATAAATGGCTATATTTTAGCCATAAACTCTATGCATGAAATCTTAAATAATGAAAATTAATAAAAATATTATTAAAGAGTTAAATGATTATTTAGATGAATTTAATCTTACAGAAATAGAATACACTGAAAAAGATGTTAAGGTTAAAGTTTCAAAATCTAGAATATCAAAAAATATTGAAACTGTAATACCTGACAAAGAAGATAAGATAATAAAAAAAGAAGTTTCAATTGACAACTCCAAGAAAATTACTTCACCTATAATTGGTACAGCTTATCTTGCTCCAGAACCAGGAGGTAAGAAATTTATAGAGGTAGGTCAAAAAATTAAAAAGGGTGATACAGTTATGATTGTGGAGGCGATGAAAACTATGAATCATGTGCCAAGCCCACTTGATGGAATTGTAAAAGAAATTAGTGTTGAAGATGGACAGCCTGTAGAGTTTGGTCAGACTATTGCGTTCCTAGATTAAATTAATGTTTAAAAAAATACTTATAGCTAATAGAGGCGAAATCGCAGTTCGTATAATTAGAGCATGTAAAGAATGGGGTATTTCAACTGTAGCTATTCATTCGGATGTGGATAGAGATAGTATGCATGTGAGGTTGGCTGACGAAAGTATTTGTGTTGGTCCTCATCAACCTACATTTAGTTATTTAAATATTCCTGCAATTATGTCAGCTATTGAACTCACAGGTGCTGAAGCCGTTCATCCTGGATATGGTTTCTTATCAGAAAACTTTGAGTTTGCAAAAATATTGGAGGAAAATGATATAAAATTTATAGGCCCTTCCTCTAATTTAATAAAAATGATGGGAGATAAAATTGAAGCTAAAAAAGTAGCTAAAAATTACGGACTTCCAGTAATAGAGGGTTCAGAGGGAGGTATTAAAGATATTAATGAAGCAAAAAAAATATGTGAAAAGATAGGGTTTCCAGTTCTAATAAAAGCATCTGGGGGTGGAGGTGGAAAGGGAATGAAAATTGTTAATAAAATAGAAGAGTTTGAAAATCTTTTTTTAACAGCTAAGCAAGAAGCAAAAAAGTTTTTTGGGAACGATGAAGTTTACATTGAAAAATTCTTTCAAAATCCAAGACATATAGAAGTACAGGTTTTATCAGGTAAGAATAGAACTGTTCATTTGCATGAAAGAGACTGTTCAGTTCAGAGAAGACACCAAAAACTTATTGAAGAAACTCCTAGTCCAGTTTTAGACGATAGTATTAGAAAAGAATTATTTGAGAAGACTGTAAGTATGGTTAGTAAAATTGGGTATGAAGGAGCTGGAACAGTTGAATTTATCTACGAGGATGGAAAATTCTACTTTTTGGAGATGAATACTAGGGTGCAGGTTGAGCACCCAGTCACTGAAATGGTTACAGGAATTGACATAATAAAAGAGCAAATTTGGATAGCTTTCTCAGGGGATACAGCTTTAAAACAAAGCGATATAAACCCCAGAGGACATGCTATAGAATGTAGAATTAACGCTGAGGATCCAAGTAATAATTTCCAACCTTCACCAGGTAAAATAGGTATGTGTCACCAACCGTCTGGTTTTAGAACAAGAGTTGATGGATCTATATACCAAGGTTATAAAATTACACCATATTATGACAGCATGGTTTGTAAAGTAATAACTCATGGACGTAATAGAGAAGAAGCAATTCAAAGAATGTTAAGATCTCTTGATGAGTTTGTGATTGATGGAATAACAACTACAATAGAACTACATAAGGTAATACTAAATAACAAAAAATTTGTTACATCTGACTTCAACGTAAGCTGGTTAGATAAAGAAAAAGTTATTTAACTATAACATTTTTTTAACCAAACATCATAAACTGGATGGTCAAAAGGTCTTATCGAAGGACTTGATGCAAATGTCCAATCATTAAAAACAAATACGCTATCATTATTATTAATTGTTGTATCTTTTACCTGCATATAAGCCGTAACTTCTGGGTCATCATCAAATTCTGAATTATAACATTTTAAAATTTTTATATTGAGATTTTGAAAAGAAAATTCTTCTCCAACTTTAATTTTAATATTTGTATTTTTTGAACTTACCTTATCAAGAACACTTAACTCTGCAGTTTTCTCGCTTTTTGGCAAAGATTCAGCATGGATGTTGTTTATCAAAAGAATGCTTAAAACTGTTACTAATAAAAAATTAACTTTTCCAGCTTTTATATTTTTTTTTAATAACATTATTATATTTTTTTGGATGATAAGAATTTTCTGATCCTGTTTGGTTGGGTAAATGTTCTTTCTGCCAATCATATTTTTTTAAATTATGATCATTTTCTATTTTATTTTTCATGAAATGCATCCATGAATACCATTCGTTGGGTATTTTTGATGCTTCAACTTCACCATTATAAATCACCCATCTTCTTCCTGATTTACTTTCATAATATTTATTTCCATTTTTGTCTTCCCCAACTAGTTTTCCTGAAAAAAATATTTGCAATCTTGTTCCAAATGTCTGTTGATTCCACCAGGTAAAAATTTGTTTAAATACTGTCAACATAAAAATTTTTTTATTTTTCAATTTAAAATTGTAAAAATTAAATTAGACTAAAATTTTAAATTTCTATATACATTATATCTTTAAGATTCAATTTTATAAATAAATAAGGAAATTAAATGGCAAAATATTTAGTAGAAACGTACTACACTTGTAGTTTCAAAGTAAGTCATTATCTCGACGATATTGATGAGAAAAATATACAAAATATAGAGAAAAGGGATGACGGAAAATTTGAAATATTAGATGTGAAACTAGATAACAGAAAAACTAAAAATTTAGAAAAAATTGAAAAAAACAAGATAAATGTTGTTGAAAAAGAACTTCCTCAGCCTGAGCAAAAAAATAACCTTAAGATTAACCATGAAATGTTAACTAAAAATATCAAAGATACTAATGGTAGAAGATTTAGTATGCCAGATAGGAGAAAAGGATATATCCAAAAGGCGTCGATTGGAGATCATAAAGTATACCTACATACTGGTGAGTATGAAGATGGCAAAATAGGAGAAATATTTATTGATACAAGTAAAGAAGGTGAACTAGTAAAAGCAACAATGAATAACTTTGCTATAGCTGTTTCACTTGGATTGCAATATGGAGTTCCGTTGGATGAATTTGTAAATGCCTTTGTTGATACAAAATTTGAACCATCAGGTAAAGTGTTTGGAAATGACAGAATATTAAGTGCAACATCAATTCTTGACTATATATTTAGAGAATTAGCAATATCATATCTAAACAGAGAAGATCTCGCCCACACTCCTTCTATAGGAGGATCTGACAACTTGGATGAGGCTGTAACAGATGAGAATAGTGAGGATAAAACTCAATTCTTAAAATTAGTAAAAGACATTACAAGTAAAGGTTTTGTTAGAAGTAATTACAGAAAGAAATTAGTAGATCTATCAGATATAAAAATTAATCTCAAAGGAAAGAAATAATTACTTTTTCTTTTTAATATTTAAATTTAACTCTTTTAGTTGATCATCTGAAATTTCAGATGGGGCATTCATCATCAAATCTTGTGCATTTTGGTTCATTGGGAACATAGTAACTTCTCTTATGTTTTTTTCATTTGCCAAAAGCATAACAATTCTATCAATTCCTGGAGCTATTCCTCCATGGGGTGGTGCTCCATAACTCAAGGCATTTATCATTCCACTAAATTTTTTATTTACGTCATTTTTTGAGTAGCCAGCAATTTCAAATAATTTATACATTAATTCAGGAATATGATTTCTTATAGCCCCTGATGATAACTCAATACCATTACAAACAATATCATATTGATAAGCTTTAATATTTAATGGATTAGAAAGGTCTAATTTACTTACTTCTCCTTGTGGCATTGAAAACGGATTATGACTAAATTTGATTTTTTTTGTTGTTTCATCAATCTCATACATTGGATAATCAACAATCCAACAAAATGAAAATGTTTCATTATTAATTAAATCTAAATCCTCTGCTATTTTGTTTCTTGCAACACCTAGTATTTTTTCTACATCATTTTTCTTGCCGCAAGAAAGAAATACAGTATCACCTATATTCGCATTTGTTAGTTTCATAATTTCTAATAATGCATTCTCTGAAAAAAATTTTCCAATCGGTCCTTTCGCACTAATTTTATCCTTTTTTTCTAATGTAAAATATGCAAGACCAGACGAACCCTGATCTTTAGACCATTTATCAATTCCATCAAAGAAACTTCTAGGTTTATCTTTTGTATTTTTGGTGACTACTGCTCTAACTATTGAGCCATTTTTTACTAATTTCTTAAATATTTCAAATTTAACATCCTCCCTCTCAAAAATGTTTGTTAAATCTGAAATTTCTAATGGATTTCTTAAATCAGGTTTATCCGATCCATATTTAAGCATTGCATCTTCATATGTAATTCTAGGAAATTTTTCATGAAGGATTTTCTTATTACTGAAAGATTTAAATAATTTTAAAAATAAAGTTTCAATTACTTCAAAAACATCTTCTTGTTCAACGAATGACATTTCGACATCTAATTGATAAAATTCTCCAGGACTTCTGTCTGCTCTTGCGTCCTCATCCCTAAAACATGGCGCTATTTGAAAATATTTGTCAAACCCAGATACCATGATGAGTTGCTTAAATTGTTGTGGTGCTTGTGGTAAAGCATAAAATTTGCCAGGATTTAATCTACTAGGGACAAGAAAGTCTCTTGCACCTTCTGGACTTGACGAAGTTAATATAGGAGTTTGAAATTCTAAAAAACTAAGTTTTTGCATTTCATTTCTTATAAAAGAAATTACTTTTGATCTTAAAATAATATTTTGATGTATTTTTTTTCTTCTTAAATCTAAAAATCTGTATTTAAGTCTTATTTCTTCAGCATATTCTTGATCAGAAAAAACTGGCAAAGGCAGTTCTTTTGTTTCACCTAAAATATCTATATTATCAATTTTAACTTCTATTTCTCCAGTAGAAATATTTTTATTTATCGTTTCATCTGATCTTTCAATAACTATTCCTTTAACTTTAATTACTGTTTCTAAAGAAAGTTTTTCAATTTTTTTAAAAATTTCATTACTTTTATCTATAACGCATTGTGTAATTCCATAGTTATCTCTTAAATCTACAAACAAAAGATTTCCATGATCTCTCTTTTTATTTATCCAACCAGCTAAAGAAATTCCTTTTTCTATATGCAGCTTAGTTAGTTCTCCACAGGTATGTGTTCTATATTTATTCAATTTACAATATCTCTTTTATTGTCTTAAAATTAATTGGTTTTTTTTTTTTTAAACTTAATTCGTCAACCTTATATATAAATTCATCAATTTTTCTATAAGATCTATCTATTCTGCTAATTATGAAATTGATAATTTTTTTTTCTATTTTAATCTGACGATCAGAAAAATTCTTTAAAATTATAGCAAATAGTAAATCATCATCTGGATCTTCGATTTCTGCATAAAGACAATTTTTTGCTCTTGATGTTAAATCAGGTAATTCGAATTTCATTTCATTTATTGGTTTTAATGAATTTATCAACAAATACTTACTATCCTGATCAATTAGATTAAAAATTGAGTAAAGTATTTCCTCTTCGTGGCACTCCTCAAAATCATCAATAATTATACTTTCATGTAATTTAAGAATTTTAAAAATTGAATTATCAATCTTATTTCCATTAATTAAAAATGCTTTAGATTTCAGCTTAAAGATATTTGCTAAATGGCTTTTCCCAGAAAATTTTTCACCTGAAATATTTAATATTTTTTTATTCCAGTCAGGCCACCTATTTATTAGGTTAAATGCGTTAGAGTTACTCTTAGACAAATAAAAATCATGTTCA
>CACGED010000021.1 GCA_902571975.1 uncultured Pelagibacteraceae bacterium
AATACTATTTTTAATTACATCTTGCACCATTAAATTTATCGAGTCTCTTATAATTTGATAAACTATTATATCTTTATTTGAACGATTAATTTTAGTTTTATAGGACTTGTAGATTTGTTTAAAAAAATTAATTTCACACAATTGATTTAAGGAAAACAATTTAGCCTTAATTCCATCTTGTATATCATGATTGTTGTAAGCTATGTCATCAGATATAGCAGCAATCTGTGCCTCAAGAGAAGAATTTTTTTTAAAATTAATTTTTTGTTTAAATTTTTTAGCTCCAATTATTCTATTTATTTTATCGGCATTATGTATTGGTCCGTTGTGTTTTAAAAGGCCATCTAGTGTTTCAATTGTTAAGTTTAAACCTCTAAATTTTAAATATTTATTTTCTATGAACATGACTATTCTTAAAGTTTGAAGATTATGATCAAAACCACCATGCTTGGTCATTGATTCATTCAAAGCTTCTTCGCCTGCATGACCAAATGGAGTATGCCCCATATCATGGGCTAAACTTAATGTTTCAACTAAATCATCATTTAAATTTAAATATCTAGATATTGATCTTGCAATTTGAGCAACCTCTAATGAATGAGTTATTCTCGTTCTATAATGATCGCCTTCTGTATTAACAAAAACTTGGGTTTTGTGCTTTAATCTTCTAAATGACGCAGAATGAATTATTCTATCCCGATCTCTCTGAAATGGCGTTCTAAAGGTGCTATTTGGCTCTGATGTTAAACGACCTTTTGATGTAAAAAAACCTAATTTTGAGTAATTATTCATTCTTTAAAAATGGCAAATATTAATTATATTAGTAATAACAGCGATAAATAATGATTAAAGAAATTAAATTTACAGATAATGCGTTAAAACAAATCAATAACCTTCTATCATCTAAAGATGAAGGTTCTTTTTTTAGAATCGCTATCAAAGGTGGTGGATGCTCAGGGTTTCAGTATGATTTCTCATTTGATAAAACACCTCAAGACGACGATTTAAGACAAGATAATATTTTAATAGATAAAACTTCAGCTGATCTCTTGAAAGGATCAGAGGTTGATTTCGTAAAAGAATTAATCGGAGACCAATTTAAAATTAGTAACCCACAAAGCAAATCATCTTGCGGTTGTGGTGTTTCATTCTCTCTTTAATGATCATTACCTCATGGAATGTAAATTCTATTAGAGCAAGAATATTAAATGTTCAGGAGTACTTAAAAAAATTCAATCCTGATATTGTATTAACTCAAGAAATAAAAACCCAAGAAGAAACTTATCCTTTTGATGATATTAAAAAATTTAAATATGAAAGTTATGTTTTTGGACAAAAAAGTTACAACGGTGTAGCTATACTTTCCAAAAAAAAATTAGATAAAATCGAAAAAGATATTTTTAAAGATAAAAACAAACAATCGAGAATAATTACAGCAGATGCAAAGTATAAATCTAAAACTATTAAAATTATAAATATCTATACGCCAAATGGTAACCCAGTAGATACTGAAAAATATGATTATAAATTATATTGGCTAAATAGTTTAATTAAAAAACTTAAAATACTTTTAAAAAGTTATGATAATATAATTATCGCTGGTGACTTTAACATAATACCTTCTGCTGAAGATGTTCACGACCCTAAAGGATATGAAAATGATGCTCTTTTTAGAATTGAGATTAGGAAAAAATTAAGAGAAATGTTTAATTTAGGATTTCACGATGCGTTTAGATATATTTATCCTGATAAAGAAGAATATACTTTTTGGGATTACACAAGTGGTGCTTGGCAAAAAAATAATGGAATGAGGATTGATCACTTTTTAGTGACTAACAGTTTGCTGAATAGTATTAAGGATGTTAAAGTTAATAAATATCCAAGAGGTAGAGAAAAACCATCTGATCATACTCCGATTGAATTAGAATTAGCTTAAAGATTTAATTTTATTAACTAGGTCCTCATTAATATGTCTAGGTCCTTTATCTAATCTATTTTTATGTCTTCTCTCGCCAGGGAGTCTGACATCACCCATTGCTTTCATTTTTTCAAAAAATTTTGATGAATGTTCATCCCAATTATTTTGTGATAATTTATCTGGAGATATGGCTAAAATGAACTCTCCACCACTTGGAGGACCTCCATCATTATTATCCTTCTCAGCGGTCTCATAACTGAAATTATCTCCTACTAAGGCACCTGCAAGCAATTCGACCATCATCGCAATCCCAGAGCCTTTATAACCGCCGAAAGGCAATAAAACACCCCCATCTGCAATCTCAGCAGGATCAGTTGTATCTTTTCCCTCTTTTGTTAGTCCTGTTCCTAATGGAACTTTATGACCTTCTCTTTTAGCAACTTGAACTTCACCCATAGCCATTGATGCTGTTGCCATATCATAAACGACTGGAGGTTTATTTTTTCTTGGCCAAGCAAATGAAATCGGATTTGTACCAAATAAAGGTTTAATTGATCCAGCAGGTGCTACAGCTGGTTTGTATGATGTGCATGCAAACGCAACCAAACCTTGTTCTGCAATTGCCTCTGTCTCAGGCCACATTGCAGCCATGTGATGAGAATTTGTTATTGCTAAAACTGCTATACCATTTTCTTTTGCCGCTTTAATTAATTCTGGAATTCCTTTTTCTAACACCATTGGTGCTAAACAATTTTTTCCATCTACTTTAATAACGCTTGGAGTTATCTTTGAAACTACTGGTCTGCTTTTGCCATTTATTTTTCCACTTTTTAAGCCTGAAACATATGCTGGTAATCTAAATAATCCGTGAGATAGTGAACCATCTCTCTCAGCTTTCTTTATTAAATCAGATAAAATGTTTGATGTTTCTTCATCACATCCATTAGCTAGTAAAGTTTTTTTAGCTAAATTATAAATCTCTTCTAAAGTTAAAGGAATTGTTGTCATTAATTTTATTAGATCTTATTTAATTGAAAAGTTCAATTAATTTTAATGTTTATGATTATACTCTTCGTTTAAATTTTCAATATCAATTTCTTGAATTTCTTCAATCGGCTTTGCTATACGCCAATTTCTGATTTTTCCATCATCTGCTCTTTCAGTTATTATTGTTTCTATAGGAGGGCAGTTAGGTTCATGGCAACTTAACTCAGCCATACTTAAAATAGATGTTTCAGGTATTTGATGTTTTGTTGAAAATATAATTTTTAAATTTCTAATAGTTTCAGCATTAGGTTTCTTTTTATTAAACATGAGTTAATTATTTTCCTCATCCCAAATTGATGTCCATAAAATATTTCCTCCCATGTCACCGATTAATAAATGTGAACAATCCTTAGTAACTGCAATTGCAGAAACTTCAGATTCTGTAAAGCTTCGAATAATAATAGTATTATTTGATTTTTCAATTTCTGACAAAAAAACTGAGCCGTCACTTAACCCAGTTAAAATTGCATTTTCATTTGGAAATGGTTCAACAAATGTTACTAGTTTATTACCTACATATGGAAGACAAATCGGCTCACGACCTGCTGGACCATCTCCATCAAATGGCCAACAAACAGCATCTTTTGCACCTGATGTTGCTAAATATTTTGAATTATCTACAAAGGAAAAACTTTTAACTTTTGCACCATACCCTGACATTGCTGAGTCAATTTTATCTTTTAAACGCCAAAAATGAAGTTGGTTTTCTTGCATGGATGTAACTATGTATCTGTCATCAGGACTAAAAATTACTTTGTTGTGAGAACCCTTCCAAATTAAATCTGATGATTTCCATTTATTAGTATAATCTTTTTTCCAAAGAGTTACTCCTCCATACCGAGAAACTGCTAATCTTCTTCCTTTTTGATCAAATGCAACACCTCCAATAGTGCTTTCATGTTCTAACAATTTTGGCTCTTTTTTATTAGGGGCCCAAAGGTAAACAACTTTTCCTGATGAACAAACTAAACTTCCATTATTTGCTGTTACATGATCTACCCATCGAGAATTAAAGTTAGCTATCTCATTTATCTTGCCATCAAGTGAAATTTTAAGAAACCGACCATCATCTCCTCCGGTTAAAATATTGTCACCATCTTTTGACATGCTTAGAACAACACCTTTGTGAGCTTTTATTGGTTCCGAACTTTGTCCTGAGTTAAATATTCTAACAGTGCCATCTCCAAAACTAACAGCTATAGAATTGCCAATTGTTACAGCATTAATAATAGGAACTCCTAACTTAAACTCGGTTCCTCTTTGTTCAAATTTAGTTTTATTTAATTCTGGGAACTTATTTGGATCAGCTTTCATGCCGATTTGCAGTTTTCAAATCCTTCTTTTAAATTCATACTTTCTAGATTTCGACCAATAAAAACTAGACGAGAACTGCGTTCTTTACCCTCAGGCCATTTACCCATTGGTGAAGCATCCATAAGCATATGTACGCCTTGAAATACATATCGATCACTTTCTCCAGTAAAGTCAAGAATGCCCTTGGTTCTTAAAATATCCTGACCTTTGGTTTGCAATAGTTTGCTAAACCAATCTTGAAACTTTTCCATATCTAAAGGGGTGTCAGAAACAAAAGATAAGCTAGTTACATCATCATCATGTTCATGGTCATGATCTGATGTAAGAAAATCTGGTTCTACCTCTAAAACACGGTTCAAACTAAATGCATCTAGATTAAGAACTTCGTTTAATGGAACTCCACATTTTGTGGTATTAATAATTTTAGCAAAAGGATTAATTTTTTTAATTCTCTCTTTAACAACCTCTAATCCACTTTCATCAACAAGATCTATTTTGTTTAATAATACAACGTCTGCAAAGGCAATTTGTTCCTCTGCTTCATGATGATCAGTTAATTGAGAACTTAAATGAACAGCATCTGCAACAGTTACAATTGCATCTAGCTTAGTACGATCAGCAACATCTTGGTCCACAAAAAATGTTTGCGCAACAGGAGCCGGATCAGCTAATCCAGTAGTCTCTACTATAATTGCATCGAGTTTATCCGCTCGCTTCATTAATCCACTTAAAATACGGATTAGATCTCCTCTAACGGTGCAACAAATGCAACCATTGTTCATCTCAAACACTTCTTCATCAGCATCAACAACTAAATCGTTATCAATGCCCTGCTCACCAAATTCATTAACTATTACAGCATATTTTTTGCCATGCTGTTCTGTTAAAATTCTGTTTAAAAGAGTAGTTTTTCCAGCACCTAAAAAACCTGTTAAAACAGTAACAGGAACTTGTTTGTTAGTTTCTTCCATTAATTAAATTAACATCCTTTAAAGGATTTTGACATGTTTTTTATCAAATCAAAATATAAACCTTTTCCAGGAGTTAAAGTTGCACCTAAGGGATCAACAATACCAGTTTTAATATTCATATCTTTTGCAACAGCTTTAATGATGTCTGGATTAAATTGAGGCTCAGAAAATACACAAGCTACTTTATCGTGCTCAATTACTTCTCTAATCTCTGAAAGTTGTTCAGCGCCAGGTAATACATCTGTGTTAACTGTGAAAGCTCCTAATATATTTACATTAAATCTTTTCTCAAAGTATTGGTAAGCGTCGTGAAAAACAATTGATGCAGTGCTTTCATTAAGTTCTGCCGTTACATCATTTGTAAGTTTATCAATTTCTTTATAAGCCTTACTTAAATTTGCTCTATAAGAAGTTTCATTCGATGGATCATTTTCAATTAAGTGTTTAGACATTTCAAATAAAATTACTTTTGCGTTAATTGGATCTAGCCAAATGTGTGGATCGAACTCACCGTGGTTATGACCTTCGTGTCCATCGTGGTCATCGTGATCATCGTGTCCGTCCTCTTTCTTTGCATGATCATCATGGTCATCGTGGTCATCTTTTTTCTTATGGTTGTGATCATCATGGTCATCCTCTTTATGTCCATCTTCTTTTTTTGCATGGTCGTCATGATCGTGGTCATCATGGTCATCTTTTTTCTTATGGCCGTGATCATCATGATCATCGTGATCGTCATGGTCATCAAAAATATTTCTCTCCCTAAATTTTAACTTTACTAAACCTTTTACTTCTAATAACTCAATTTTTTCTGCTTTAGTAGCAATTGAGTCTAATGGTTTTTCTAAAAAATTTTCTAAATCTTCACCTACCCAAAAAACAATGTCAGCATCTTGTAACATTTTTGCATGCGAAGGCTTCATTGCAAATCCATGTGGAGAAGCGTATCCATCAACTATTAAATCTGGTTTAGCCACACCATCCATTAAATAGCTAGCTAAAGAGTGTATTGGCTTAATTGATGCAACGACCTTGATGTCGGCATTTGCAGATGTAAATAAGGTTAAAAATGATAGTATTGTTAAGATTATTGAAGATTTTTTTAGATTTTTCATAATATTTGGTTATTGTTAATTGTTATAATATAACGCTGTGTAATAATATAACATATTTAAGTCAAGTGAATAAATGAGCATAGAAAATAATATTTTAGTAAAATTAAACAATGTTGGTTTTAAACAAAACCAAAAATGGCTTGTTCAAGGTGTTTCACTTCAAGTCGAAAAAGGTAAAATTGTTACCTTAATTGGTCCTAATGGATCTGGTAAAAGTACAACTGCTAAAATTGCTTTAGGTTTATTTAAAAATATTGAGGGTCAAGTTGAAAAATTCACAAATAATATTGGTTATGTTCCACAAAAAATATCAATAGATTGGACACTTCCGCTAAGAGTTAGAGATTTTATGCTTTTAACGGATAATCTTACAGAAGACGTAATTGATGAAGCACTCTCATTAACTGGAGTAATTAATTTAAAAGATAAAAGTTTAGGAAATTTATCAGGTGGAGAGTTTCAAAGAGTATTACTTGCCAGAGCTATTTCAAAAAAACCTGAATTGTTAGTACTTGATGAGCCAGTTCAAGGTGTAGATTTTACAGGAGAAATTGCCTTGTATGAATTAATTAAAGAAATTTCAGAAAAATTAAATTGTGGTATTTTATTAATATCCCATGACTTACATACAGTAATGAGCGCTACCGATCATGTTGTTTGTTTAAATGGTCATGTCTGTTGTTCGGGTTCACCTAAAGAAGTTGCAAAAAATAATAAATACAAAGCATTGTTTGGTGAACAAGCTGCTCAAACACTTTCAATTTATGAACACAAGCATGATCATGTTCATTCTAGTGATGGGGATATAAAGAAAAACTGATATGTTTGATGATTTTTTTATAAGAGCATTGGTTGCAGGTATTGGTATCGCTTTTGTTGCTGGTCCTCTTGGTTGTTTTGTTGTGTGGAGGAGATTGTCTTATTTTGGAGATACACTCGCCCACTCCGCATTACTTGGTGTAACAATTGCATATTCATTAGAATTTAATATTGCTGTTTCAATATTTTTAATTTCATCAGCAATTGCATTAATTTTAATACAACTACAAAAAAAAACTAATCTTCCAAGTGATGCATTGTTAGGACTTTTGGCCCACTCATCATTGGCAGTTGGATTAGTGGTAATTGGATTTTTAACTTTTATTAGATTTGATATTATGGGATTGTTGTTTGGGGATATATTAGCCGTTAATAAGAGAGATCTAATAACAATATGGGTTGGTGGAGCCTTAATTTTATTGGTTTTAAGATTAATATGGAAACCATTGTTCGCATCAACTGTAAATTATGAATTAGCACAAGCTGAAGGTCTAAACCCTGATAGAGCAAAAGCGATCTTTACAATCTTATTGGCTGCAATAATTGCCATATCAATTAAATTAGTCGGAGTGCTATTAATTACAGGAATGTTAATTATACCAACTGCTATGGCTAGAAATCTTTCAGATAACCCGAGAAAGATGGTGATTTTTGCAATAATAGGAGGATTGTTGTCAGTGTTTATAGGATTATTCTCATCTTTAGAATTTAACACTCCATCAGGTCCATCCATAATTGCTGCAGCTTTAGTTCTGTTTATTTTTTCATTACTTAAAGTTAAACAAACGATTCAATTGAAAAATTAATGGAATATTATAAAAAATAATTAAATGCAAAAACAAGAAATATTATCTAAAAACCAAAAAATAATCTTAGATTTAATTGAAAAATCTGATCAACCATTAAAAGCATACTCAATTTTATTTGATGTTAAAAAAAAAGGTATTAATGCTCCTTTGCAAGTTTATAGAGCGTTAAACAAACTAGTCAAAATCGGAAAAATTCATAAAATAGAAAGCAGAAACGCTTTCATCGCTTGTAAAAATTCAAAATGTCAAATTGCTAAAGCTACTGTTTTTTCAATTTGTGAAAGTTGTGAAGATGTAACTGAAATTCATGATCATAAATTATCAGAACACTTAAGAGATTTTAAAGATAATAAAGGAATGAAATACAACAAATACAATTTGGAGTTTTTTGGCCTGTGCAAGAAATGTATATAAATAAATGAAAATAAACAAAGGCGACACATTAGAAGAAATCTCATTACCAAAACCAGATGGTTCAATATTTAATTTATCTGAAACAAAAGGCAAAAAAGTACTTCTTACTTTTTACCGTATAGCTGGATGTAGCTTTTGTAATTTAAGATTGAATGAATTGAATAAAAGATTTAGTGAATTTGGAAATAATTTTACACATGTTGGCATATTTCATTCCCCAGTAGATAATTTAAAATCTTATATGGATAAACATGGCGAACTACCTTTTACAGTTTTAGCTGATGAAAATTTTGAATATTTTAAAAAATATGAAATTGAAAGATCTATGGCAAAAACATTGAATGCAATGTTATTTAAACCTCACAAAATTATTCCAGCAATGATGAAAGGATATATTCCAACAAAGATTAAAGGTCATTTGGATATAGCTGTAACTGATGTTTTGATTAACGAACAAGGCGTTGTTGAAGAGGTATATTATGCTCAAAAAGATATAGCAGATCATTTTGAATTTGAAAAAATTAAACAGTTTGCACTCAATTAAATAATAATGAAAATTGAATATTATTTTAGTGTTATATCTACATTTGCCTATCTAGGTTCTGATAGATTTACAAAAATAGTAAGTAAATATAATTTAGAGGTTATAGAAAAACCACTTGATTTGGTTGGTGAAATTTTTCCAAATACAGGGGGATTGCCAGTTCCTAAAAGACATCCTGCTAGACAAAAATATAGACTTGTAGAGCTGGAGAGAATTTCAAATAAACTAGGTTTGCCAATTAATAAACAACCAAAGTTTTTTCCACCTAAAGACCCACACTTACCTGCAAAATTTGTAATAGCTTCAAATAAAATGGGAAATAAACTTCACTTTGGAAATGAATGTTTAAAATATTTATGGTCTATGGATAAAGATATTTCTGATCACAATACACTTCAGGAAATTTGTGAAAAATTAAATTTAAACTTTGAAGAGATGATGAAGTTAGCTTTAACTGATGATGTAAACTTGGAGTATCAAAAGAATTCAAAAGACGCAGTTGATAACGGTGTATTTGGCTCTCCTTCTTACGTATTAAATAATGAGATTTTTTGGGGTCAAGATAGACTAGATTATCTTGAAGATGCATTAAATAAATAAGTAAATATTACTTAATTTCATAAATCCTTAACAAAACTGACATAAACAAAAATCAAGGAGTGATTATGTTTATAAAAAAATATCTAAAATGGATAAGTACATTTTTAGTCTTAACTGGAATTTTACTTACTAATCTTAATATCTACCCTATAAATATTTATTTTCATGGACTGGGCGTTGTGGGGTGGACTATAGCTGGATTTATTTCAAAAGATAAGGCTATATTAACAAATTTTGGATT
>CACGED010000022.1 GCA_902571975.1 uncultured Pelagibacteraceae bacterium
GTCATGTTTGGGAAATCCAGGAAATGGCGGGTGGGCTGCAATCATTATAGAAGATGAAAAGAAAACTCATATAAAAGGTAGCAAAAAAGATACTACTAATAATCAAATGGAATTACTTGCTCCAATAAAAGCCCTTAAAAAAATTCCTAAAGGTAGCAATGTTCAAATTTTTACAGACTCTAAGTATGTAAAGTCTGGGATTACAGAGTGGATACATAATTGGAAGAAAAATGGATGGCAAACTGCAAATAAGCAACCTGTAAAAAATAAAGACCTCTGGACTGAATTAGATCTTATGACTAGGGAATTTGAAATAAAATGGAGTTGGGTAAAAGGTCATTCTACAGATAAATTAAATAACGAAGTTGATTTAATCGCAAGAGAAGCTGCAAATTCTAAATAATATCTAAAATTTCTTCTGCAGAGGATATTCCACAATTTTTAGTTTCTTCTTCTTCTTGAATATTTTGCACTTCCAAGTTGTTAATAATCATCGCATAACGACTAGATCTTATACCCATTCCTTTTGAGTTTCTGTCAACTTCAGCACCAATTAGCTTTGTAAATGATAAATAAGGATCAGCTAACATAGTTATATTTTCTGCAATTTTGTTCGCTTCTCCCCAAGCATTCATCACATATGGATCATTTACCGCTAAGCAAAATATTTTATCAATACCTTTATCTAAGATTTGTTGAGCATTTTTAACATAACCCGGTAAGTGAAACTTAGAGCATGTAGCTGTGAATGCGCCAGGCAATCCGAATAATATTATTTTTTTTGATCCTAATACCTCAGAAATATTTTGTTCCTTGGGTTCACCATCAACTAAATGAAAGATTTTTGTATCTGGGATTTGATCATTAACTTTTAGCTTCATAATTTACTTTTAACGAAATTTTTTACTGCTTCCTTATCATTTTTTAATAGTTGAAAATTTTCCTCTTTACCATGAACATATTGAAGCTCTTTAGGTAGTTCTTCATGTTTATTTATAGCATTATCTGTTGCAGCTGGAAATTTACAAGGATGAGCAGTAGACAAAACTACACAATCATTTAAATTTAGTTTATTTGCAGCACCTACTCCAACTGCAGTGTGGGGATCTAATATGACATTATTTTTCTCAAAATTTTTCTTTATAATTTCTAAAGTTTCATTTTCATTACAACTTTCTGAAACAAAATCTTTTTGTATAATACCTAAGTTTGATTTATCAATTTTGTATTCATTTTGTTTAATTTTTTTCATTATATCTGATGTAATTTCAGAATTAGAGTTATTTACGTAATAAATTAGTCTTTCAAAGTTACTTGCCAATTGGATATCCATACTTGGAGAAAGTGTTTCTTTTACTTTTTTTGAAACATAATCACCATTTGAGATTGCTCTATGCAAAATATCATTTTCATTAGTCGCAACAATAAGTTTATCTATTGGTAATCCCATTTGTTTTGCAAGATATCCTGCAAATACATCTCCAAAGTTTCCTGTGGGTACTGAATAAGATATAGTTTTATCACTATCAAGTTTGAAATATGTATAAAAATAATAAACAGCTTGGGCAATTATTCTCGCCCAATTAATAGAATTAACCCCTGACATATTTATTGATTTAGAAAAATCTAAATCCGAAAACATTTGCTTAACAATATTTTGACAATCATCAAAATTTCCGTCAATTGCAATATTGAAAACATTTTCATCCTCAACTGTTGTCATTAACTTTCTTTGTACTGGTGAAATTCTATTATTAGGATGTAAGACAAAAATATTTAAGTTTGATTTGCCTTTAATTGCATCGATAGCGGCAGCACCTGTATCACCTGATGTAGCCACAACAATATTAATTTTTTTATCATTTTTACCTAAATAATATTCATACAAGTTACCAATAAACTGCATTGCCACATCTTTAAAAGCCAATGTAGGACCATGAAATAACTCTAATAATTTGAGATCTCCAATGTTTGATATTTTAACAACTTCTTTTTCTCTAAAAGTTGAATAAGATTTTTTAATTAATGATGAAAGATCATCCTTTGAAATAAAGTCTGATGAAAATTGATTTATTATTTCAGTAGATAAATCATTATAATTAAGATTTTTAAGCTCTGATAATTCATCTGAGCTGAATTTTTTTAAAGATTTAGGTACATAAAGTCCACCATCATCAGCTAAACCTTTGATGAAAACATCTTCAAAACTGTATTCTTTTGAGTTATCTCTTGTGCTTACGTATCTCATGAATTTTTTTTACCATTTTCCTGTAAAATAAGTAGGATTATTTATTTTATGATCTGGTCTACCAAAAATAAGACAAAAAGCAAAAATAAGTAAAAAATTGAGTAAGAAAATACCTTTTTAGCCTTCTTTATTTCAAATTTGTTTTTTTTGAACTTAAGAAGATCATAACAAACATAGTTGTAATAAAAGGTAAGTAATAATGAAACTATTAAAAATGTTTCGCCTGCAAAACCAATATAATAAGGCAAAATAACTACTGGTAACATTATTAAAGAATAAACAAATATATTTTTCTTCGTTTCCTCAATACCATTTGTAATAGGTAGCATAGGAATTTTAGCCTTCTGATAATCGTCTGCTTTGTAAAGGCTCAATGCCCAAAAATGAGATGGGGTCCAAAAGAATATGATTAAGAAAAATGTTATCGGTTCTAATGTTAACGCGTTGTTGGCTATAGTCCAACCTATAACTGGTGGCAGTGCACCTGATGCGCCTCCTATAACAATATTTTGAGGAGTTTTTCTCTTTAACCA
The DNA here is from genome assembly GCA_902571975.1 of uncultured Pelagibacteraceae bacterium. Classification (GTDB taxonomy): domain Bacteria; phylum Pseudomonadota; class Alphaproteobacteria; order Pelagibacterales; family Pelagibacteraceae; genus Pelagibacter. Next base: position 2,782 of record CACGED010000022.1, read on the forward strand.
TATCGTGTAAACAAAGACATAAAATGCGATCGTTATTGATAATAAAATAGCTGATGTTAAATTTGAAAAATAATAAAGTCCAACTACAGATACTATCGATAATACTGTTCCAAATAATAAAGCATGCTCCCTGTTAACCTTTCCAGTAGGGATAGGTCTAAGACAGGTTCTTGTCATTAATTTATCAAGATCAGCCTCGTACCACATATTTAATGCACCTGCAGCACCTGCACCCATAGTTACAAAGAAGATTGCAATTATTGAATTTAGAAAAGAAACCGATGCTGGAGCTGTAAGTAATCCAACTGCACAAGTAAAGATAACCAAAGACATCACTCTTGGTTTCATCAACAATAATAAATATTTTGAATAAGATAAAAAGCTTACGGAAACTGTTTTTTTTTTAATTGTATTTGCAGTCACTATTACTCAACATTTAGTGAAACAAATATTACAAGTAATATAACGCCTGCGATTAAAATATGATTTCCAAGATCAAATATACCTACTTTACTATTTTTTTTATCAATTAATCTTCTTCTTAAAGGAATTTGATCATAAGGATTTATTGTGACTTTATCACCTTGTTCTTTTTGGTTTTCAACTTTTACCGAATAACCAAACCAGACAATATAGATAAAAAATACAAACAAGATTAAAAAAAAGGCTAAATATCCGTAGGCGTCCATGTTAAGCTCCCCCCACTACAAAATAAAAGAATCTTGAAAATAGTGTGTATTGAAATTCTGCATTCATTAAAAATATAAAGCAAGCAATAGCCGTCATTGGCCATAATAATACGTTAACTAAAGCGTATCTTTCCCAAAACAAGTGCATGAAAAAAGCCATAATTAACCCTGCTTTTAAGAACATAAAGAATAATATTAGTGACCATCTTAGCATTCCTTGAAACTGGTACCAGTCAACCATGTATGAAAAGAAACTTAAAACAAATAACAGACCCCAAATCCAAAGATAAATTCCTATCTTCTGGGTGCTTGTTTGCTCTTCTTGTTTATTAGGTTCTTCCATTTTGTTAGTCTCTTCCATAAATTATTTTACCACAAGTAGAAAAATGCGAAAATGAAAACCCAAACTAGATCTACGAAGTGCCAATAAAGACCTAATATTTCAATTTCAACATAATCCCCTTTCATCTTAGTAAACCAGCCTCTTTTTTTGCTGTCATAATGACCAGCAAAAACTTTATAAGTGTATATAAATAAGAAAATCACACCTATTGAGACATGGAAACCATGGAAGCCAGTTATCATAAAAAAGAATGAACCAAACTGAGCTGCTCCAAAAGGATTTCCCCAAGGTCTCACACCTTCATGAATTAGTTTAGACCATTCAAATACTTGCATTCCCACAAATGTAAGCCCACCTACAGCAGTAGCTAGAATTAACCAACCGCACATTTTACGATTTTTTTCGTAGCCATATTTAACAGCTAAAGCCATTGTTCCACTACTTGTAATCAATACAAATGTCATTATCGCAATAAGTAAAAGCGGGACAGGCACACCCCCTACATGTAAAGAAAAAACTTCACTAGTGTTTGGCCAATCAACTATAGTTGATCCTCTACCCTTCATGTATGAAATTAAAAAACAGCTGAATACAAAAGTATCACTCAATAAAAAGATCCACATCATGGCCTTGCCCCAATGCACACCTTTAAACATTGTTTGGTCTGAGCCAGTGTCAGACGCCATGCCCTTAAACCCTGGTTTAAGTTCAAAGCCGTCTATTTTTTGTTCAGACATTATTTTTCTCTTAAGTTTTCTCTACTTCAGTATTTGCTACTTCACTTGGAGCAGTTGTTTGTGGAATAAAATCATCCTTAGCTCCTGGAACACTAAAATCATAAGGCCATCTGTGAACAACTGGAAGTCTTTCACCAAAGTTACCATGTTCCGGTGGAACAGTAGAAGTATACCATTCGAGTGAATTAGCTTTCCAAGGATTCTGTTCAGCTTTTTTTCCTGTTTTTAATGTTTTAATGATATTGAAAACTAAAATAAATTGTGCTGCACCAACTATAAATGCTGCAATACTTATAAATTCATTCATTCCTACTGCAGATGTCATGTATGGACTGTCATACATTTCAAAATATCTTCTTGGAACTCCAATAAAACCTAAGTAATGCATTGGGAAGTAAATTGAGTACGCTCCTAAGAAAGTAATCCAGAAGTGCCATTTTCCAAGACCTTCGTGCAACATTTTTCCAGCTACTAATGGGAACCAGTGATAGACTGCACCCATAATAACCATTAATGGTGCAATGCCCATGACCATATGGAAGTGAGCTATTACGAAATATGTATCTGATAATGGAACGTCAACTGAAACATTTCCTAAAAATATTCCAGTAATTCCACCATTTACAAATGTTACGATAAATCCTAGGCACCATAACATTACAGTATTAATTCTAATGTTTCCTCTCCACAAAGTAAGTATCCAGTTATAAACTTTCATGGCGGTTGGAACTGCAATAATTAATGTGGTTGTTGCAAAGAAAAATCCAAACCAAGGGTTCATTCCACTAACATACATGTGGTGAGCCCATACGAAGAAACTTAATCCTCCAATACCTACAATCGCCCAAACCATCATTCTATAACCAAAAATATTTTTTCTGGCATGAACAGATATTAAATCAGAAACTATTCCAAATGCAGGTAATGCAACAATGTAAACTTCAGGGTGTCCAAAGAACCAAAATAAGTGTTGGAAAAGAATTGGACTTCCGCCACCATATTCAAGAACCTCTCCTGCCTTTAATATTGTTGGCATAAAGAAACTTGTTTGTAGAACCTTATCTAATGTCATCATTATTGCACTAACTAATAGTGCTGGGAATGCTAACATCGCAAGCACGGTTGCTGTAAAAATACCCCAAACTGTTAAAGGCATTCTCATTAAAGTCATTCCTCTTGTTCTAGCTTGAAGAATTGTAATCATGTAGTTCAGTCCACCCATTGTGAAACCAATTACAAATAAAGATAAAGATATAAGCATTAGAAGTATTCCCATACCTGATCCTGGAGTTCCTTCTAGAATTGTTTGAGGAGGATATAATGTCCATCCGGCTCCTGTTGGTCCACCTGGAACAAAGAAACTTGCCATTAAAACCGCAACTGCAACAAAAAACATCCAGAAGCTAAGCATATTTACATACGGGAAAACCATATCTCTTGCTCCTACCATGAGTGGAATTAGATAATTTCCAAAGCCTCCAAGAAATAGTGCTGTTAAAAAGTAAACTACCATGATCATTCCATGCATAGTTACAAATTGATAATAATGTTCTGCTGTCATGAAACCTGCTAACTCAGGAAAACCGAGCTGAAGTCTCATTAACCATGATAAAATTAAACCTACGATTCCAGTAAATACTGCTGTTAAAAAATATTGAACACCAATTACCTTAGCATCCTGACAAAAAATCCATTTTTCAATAAAACTATGTGCATGATATAAATCTTGCTCAGGTATTTCGGCTGGTCTTACATAATCCATATCGGGATTAATTGATCCAGCTGAACCATCTAAAACCTCTGATGATTGTGCCTGGTATGATTTATTATTATCGTATTCGTCTGACATATTTTTATCCTTTATATATATTTTTTTTTAAATTAATAAATTGTTATTTTTTAGCTAATTTGTTCCCATCTACGTTTAATTTTTCATATCTAGCTGATAATTGCTGAAAAGTTTCTTGCTCGCTCAACCACACTTCATAGTCAGCTTTATCTTGAACCTCAACACCGCCTCTCATTGCGTAGTGTCCAACGCCACAGTACTCGGCACATAAAACTTCATATTCTCCAACTTTATTTGGTTCAAACCAATAAAAAGTAACTGTTCCAGGAACAGCATCCATTTTTGATCTAAATTGTGGCACATACCAATTATGAAGAACATCGACTGATCTTAATAGTATTTTTACAGGTCTGTTATTTTCTAAATTTATTACATCACTCTCAATCATAATATCATCTTTTCCAAAAGGATCGTCTGGATTAATACCAAACGGATTATTGTCAGCAATGTTTCTTACTTGTGTAGTCCCTAATTTTCCATCTGCACCAGGTAGTCTGTATTGCCATCCCCATTGCCATGCCATTACATCAACTTCAAGTGCATTCTTAGGTACATTTACATATTGATTCCAAATTATAAGACCAGGCGCTAGTAAAGCAGCAACTCCAAGAGTTGTTGCCCAAGTTAAAATTTTTTCTAATTTTTTATCTTCAGGTTTATATTCTGCTCTTCGATCCTCTTTATGTGAATATCTAAAAACACAATAAACCATGAATAAACATACAGCTACAAATACACCTCCGCCTACCCAGAAAGTAAGAGTAATTGTACTATCCATTCCACCCCAATTTGATGCTATGTCAGTCCAGTACCAAGGTGTGAAAATATGAAATAAGACAGATCCGACGATTACTAATAAAAATATTATTCCTGCATGCATAATGCTTATATAGAAGAATAATCCTATAATTACCTATGACAAAATGTCATAAAACATATTAATTATACTAATATAATCAATATCTTTATGCTTGGTAAATTAGGTATTTTAATAACAATTCTTGCTTTAGTATTAGCCTTCTATTTTGTCATCTCTTTAGGAGCAGGAAGATTTTCAAAAGGGGAGACAAAACCTGAAACCAAAAGATATCTCAGATCAGTCAACATTCTTTTAATAATAATTGCAGTGTTTGGGTCTGTGCTAGTTTTGTTTATTTAACTAAGCAATCAAAGATTTGCAGAACTCTATAACAGTATCATTGTAAGCAAACATGATAGTAAAGAAGACCAGCCAAACTATAAATAAAAAGAACCAATACAAAGAAAGAGCATTAATACTTTTTTCCTCTTTGTTATAATCCTTCTCATCTAATTTAAAAATTTTAGAACTGACCTTGCCCCAAAAATAAAGCCCTCCTAAAAGATGAATGCCGTGTAACGCTGTAAAAAAATAATAAGATGAGAAATAAGTATTAGTAGAAAC
>CACGED010000023.1 GCA_902571975.1 uncultured Pelagibacteraceae bacterium
CAGTTTTCTTAATTAATTTAATGGTCTGATTAATTGGCATGATTAATACCTTCTTTCTTGGTCCATATGCATGAATTAAATTCTTTGAATTTAAACAAATAGCGACATGTCCCTTCCAAAAAATAATATCTCCTTTTTTGAACTTTTTTTTTTTAATTGATCCTTTTTTAATTTTTACTTGGTGAATTGTATCTCTAGGAAAAAATTTATTATTAAACTTATAAAATATTTGTAATAAAGCTGAGCAGTCAATACCATCAAAACTTTTCCCACCCCATTTATATTTGCAATTTAAAAAAAGTTTAAATATTTTTGTAAAATCTTTATTTTGTTTTTTTATAGTTTCTAATTCATTAAAGTTAATCCATTTGTTTTTTTCAAACATTACAAAATTATTATTTTTATTTAAAATTTCAATTTCTGATGAAAAAGGAAGGTATTTTTTTGTACCAAATTTACTTTTAGGTTTTGAATAAATTTTAGATTTTAATACACTTACTTTATAGGTCTTATCTAATTTTTTTTTAAACTTTTCAACTTTAATAAAACCAACATAATGATCAAAGTCAGTTTTGATTTTTAAAAAATTTTTATTTCTTTTGATTACTTTAAATTTTTCACCATATAATAATTGAGTGCTTATATTAGAGTTTTTTGATGCTATCTCATATACGTTCAAGTATGAATTATTACAAAAAAAGCTATTTTGCACCGATTTTTACTTTGTTCCTTATAAACCAAAGACAAATTAGTGATGGTATCACCATAACAGTTGTTATTACAAAAAAAGTACCCCAGTCTCCATTTAACCAATCTACCAATGCTCCTGACGATGAGGCAAGCGTTGTTCTTCCAGCTGTTCCAATTGATGCCAATAATGCATATTGAGTAGCTGTATAGGTTCTATCCACTAACAACGATATAAAGGCAACAAAAGCAACAGTAGCAAATGCTGCAGTTATGTCATCTGCAATTACAGCTATTGCAAATAAAAGTTCAGATTTACCTGTCCAAGCTAAAACTGCAAAAATAAGATTTGTTAGAGCCATTAAACCACCGGCAAAAAACATTGTTTTGATGGTTCCAGCTCGCATTGCCATTATTCCACCAAGTAAAGTGAAAACTACAGTAGTAATCCATCCTAATCCTTTAGAATAAATAGCTATTTGACCTTTAGAAAAACCAATTTCCTTGTAAAAAACAATCGACATCCGACCTAAAAATGCTTCTCCGATCTTGAATAAAAATACAAAACCTAAAATTCCTAGTGCAATTGCTAATCCATTTTTTTTGAAAAAACTAATTATTGGTCCACCAATCGTTCCTGTAATATAAGCAACAAAATTTGTTATAATATTATTAGATCCAAGCTTATCTCTAATAATTTGATCTGTTGCTTTTTGATTATTTACTCTATTAAAATCAATTGTTTCGTGAACAAACATCAAACCTATATTCATCAAAATAATTAAAATTCCTAAAACTAAAAAAGTAGCCTGCCAATAATCCGCTACGCCCATGTTTTCAAAAAATTCTGCAGTAAATAATGCTACAACACCTCCTAATTTATACCCTGTCCACCATCCAACAACTGCCATAGCAGCTCCAGCAGCCATAGATTTTCCTTCATTTGAACTAATCTGTTCAATTCTTAGTGCATCAACAGTAATATCTTGAGTAGCAGACGCAATAGCAATTACTAATCCAATACTAATTAAAAGTGCTAGGTTTTGAGTAGGATTTATAAAACTCCAAACTATCAAGCTTAGTAAAATAATTATTTGCATTAATACAATCCATCCACGTCTATGTCCTAATTTTTTTGTTAAAAATGGAATTTGTACTCTGTCAATTATCGGAGCCCATAAATAATTAAAGGCATACACTCCAAATATTAATCCTGCCCAACCAATTGTTGATCTACTTAACCCCTCTTCCTTTAGCCAAAGACTTAAGCTACTTGCAATTAATACCCATGGAAAACCACTTATTGCTCCTAGAAGCAATATTCTTAACATTCTTATATCTTTGTAAACTAATAATGAGTCAACCCAGCTTTGTTTTGTTTCAGACATTAATATTTTCTCCAAAATGATGGAATAAACAATACTAATACAGCAAACAACTCTAATCTACCTAAAATCATCGCTAAGCTTAAAATCCATTTTGAAAAATCAGATAAATTAGAGAAATTACCATTTGGACCAATAATATCACCTAAACCAGGTCCCACATTTGATATTGATGTTGCAGCGGCGGATATTGAAGTTGTCAAATCTAAACCACTTGTTGATAAAAGAGCAGTTATAATAAAAAAAATTACAATATATAAAAATATAAAAGAAATAATTGATGCTAAAAACTTTTCATCAATATTGTTATTTTCATATTTTATTTTAAATATACCCCTTGGATAAATTATTTTTTTTAGTTGTACAGCGATAAACTGGAATAAAATTTGTACCCTAAATATTTTAATCCCACAAGCTGTTGAGCCTGCACATCCACCGATAAACATAAGTATAAGAAAATAAATTAATGGGAATTGACCCCAATCACTAAAGTTTTGAGTTACATAACCAGTTCCAGTTAAAATTGATATTACATTAAATGCAACTGACCTAATACTGGTATCAAAAAAACTTTGATTTTTCGTAAGTAGATATAGATACATTAAAAGAATTGAAAAAAGAACAATCTTTATAAAAGTTTTAATTTGTGTATCGTTAAAAAATATTTTTTTGTCTCCATTCAAGTATTTGATATAGGCAATAAATGGAATACTTCCTAAAATTATAAATATAATTGATGTAAATTCAATAAGTGAACTATCAAAATAGCCAATAGATTCATTATAATTGGAGAAACCTCCTGTTGCAATTGTTGTCATTGAATGAACAACACTGTCAAAAAAGTTCATACCAAATATTTTATAAAATAATGCACATATAAAAGTTAATCCGGAGTATACTAAGATTAATCTCAACGCTATCTCTTTTGATCTAGGTAAAATTTTTTCTGGGGTATCACTTGTTGATATAATAAACAACTGCATTCCACCAATATTCATAAGTGGCATTAAAGTAATTGCCATCACAATGATACCAATTCCACCTAACCATTGAAGCATTCCCCTCCAAAGTAAGATACTTTTTGGAGTTTCATTTAAATTGGTAATTATAGTTGATCCAGTTGTAGTAATACCTGACATGCTCTCAAAAAAAGCATCTGTAGCACTTAAATTTATCTCAGAAAATATAAATGGAAGTGAACCAAAAATCGCAATACTCAGCCAAGATAAAGCTGTTAAAAGAAAAGCCTGAGGTAAGCTAATTTTTTTATCATGATCTAAATTTGATAGTAAAAAGAGAATTCCAAATATAATAGTTACAATTCCAGAACTTATAAAACTAGAGTCAAATTCATCGTAAAAAAACTGCGTTAAAATTGGCGCAATCATCGATAAACCTAAAATAATTTGTAAAATTCCTAGTGTAAAAAAAACTGTTTTATAATTGGACATTTTGATTGGACATTATTTTATGGTAAATAAATTTCAACTCTATAAGAATTATTAAAAACGTTATTTTATAGGCTGTTTAATTAAAAGTGATAGATAAAACCAACATTGATAAAACAAACGCTTGGCCCTTTGTTGAAGCTAAAAAGCTTCTTAGAGAAAGAAAAAAAAATATTGAAAATAAAGGAAAAATTATTCTGCAAACAGGATATGGTCCTAGTGGTTTACCACACATTGGTACTTTTGGTGAAGTAGCAAGGACCTCAATGATAGTTAATGCCTTAAATCATTTAACTGATCTCCCTAAAGAAATAATTACTTTTTCCGATGATATGGATGGACTAAGGAAAGTGCCTGAAAATATTCCTAATTCTGAAAAACTAATACAAAATCTTCATAAACCTTTAACTCAAGTTCCAGACCCTTTTGAAAAATTTAATAGTTTTGGAGAGCACAACAATGAAATGTTAAAAAACTTTCTAAATAAATTTAGTTTTAAATATAATTTTAAAAGTTCAACTTTTTTATATAAATCTGGTTTTTTTAATGACCCATTAAAATTAATTTTAGAAAATTATGAAGGAATAATGAATATAGTTATTCCCACACTTGGTAAAGAAAGACAAAAAACATATTCTCCATTTTTACCAATATGTCCAGATACAGGGGTTGTATTAGAGATACCAGTCTTAGAACTAGATACTAAAAATTCAAAAATAATTTTTGACAATAAAGGTAAAAAATTAGAACAAAGTATTTTAGATGGCAATTGCAAATTACAATGGAAAGTAGATTGGGCAATGAGATGGTATGCTCTTGATGTAGATTTTGAAATGTATGGGAAAGATTTGATTGAGAGTGCAATTTTATCTACAAAAATCATAAAATTATTAGGCAAGTCAAATCCATCTGGCTTTGCATATGAGTTATTTTTAGATGAAAAGGGTGAAAAAATATCTAAATCAAAAGGAAATGGTATTACTATTGACCAATGGCTAGAGTATGCTTCACCTGAAAGTCTCTCCTTGTATATGTACCAAAATCCAAAAAGAGCAAAAAAACTTTATAGAGAAGTAGTACCAAAGGCTGTCGATGAATATCTTGATTTTATTGAAAAAGGTAAAACTCAAAATGAACTTCAAAAACTAATGAACCCTGTTTGGCATGTTCATAATTCAGATATACCAGAGGAAAACTCAATTATGTCTTTCTCAATGCTATTAAATTTAGTTGAGACCAGCAATGCTGACAATAAAGAATTACTTTGGAAGTTTGTTAAGAAATATAAGAAAGATATTAATGAGGATATGCATCCAATTTTTGACAATTTAATATCTTATGCAATTAAATATTTTAATGACGCTATAAAATCTAAGAAGATTTATAAAAAACCAAATAAAAGTGAAAAAATTGCTTTAGATGCTTTAGTAAACTCTTTAGACAACTGCGATGACGCAATGAAACCAGAGGACATTCAGACTACAATTTATACAGTTGGTAAAGAAAATGGCTATAAAGAAAATTTGCGCGATTGGTTTAAATTAATATATGAGGTAGTTTTTGGGGTGGAAAATGGACCACGATTTGGTTTTTTTATAAGCTTTTTTGGGGTTCAAGAAACCAAAGAATTAATAAAAAGTAAATTAAAAAATGTTTAACATTTTAAGACCATTAATTTTTAAATTTAGCCCTGAAGTAGCTCACTCTTTAGCAATAAAAGCACTAAAGTTAAATAATATTCCTTACTCAAAACCTAAAGATAATCATATTTTAGAAACAACTTTTTGTGAAAAAAAATTATCCTCACCAATTGGTGTTGCTGCTGGGTTTGATAAAAATGCTGAAGTATACAATCAACTGTTTAATCTTGGATTTGGTTTTGTTGAAGTAGGTACAATTACTCCAAAGCCTCAATTTGGTAATCCTAAACCAAGAGTTTTTAGACTTGAAGAAGATGAAGCTCTTATAAATAGATTAGGTTTTAACAATTCTGGTTCAGAACAAATTAGTCAGACAATTAAGGAAAATAATAAAAAGGGTTTTTTAGGAATAAATATTGGACCAAATAAAGACTCTACAAATAGAATCGATGATTATTTAATTTGTTTTCGTAAATTCTATAATTTAGCTGACTATATAACTATAAACATTTCCTCACCAAATACAGAAAATTTAAGAGACTTTCATAATCAGGATGAATTAAATTCATTGATTGATAAACTAAAAAATGAAAAAAAAGAATTGAATACAAATATTCCATTAGCAATAAAAGTTTCACCTGATCTTAATGACGATCAAATTAATGAAATATCCAAGATCATTATGGAACAAGAAATAGAAATTATTATTGTTTCTAATACCACAGATAAGAATAGAGAAAATTTAAAAAATATAAATAAATTAGAAAAGGGTGGACTGTCAGGTAAACCAATTGAAAAGATTTCAAACGAGGCAATTTCTAAATTTTATAAAATTCTAAAAGATAAAACAAAAATAATAGGAGTGGGTGGTGTTAGTAATGGACAAGATGCTTTTGAAAAAATTATTTCTGGCGCAACACTCGTACAATTATATACTGGAATGGTTTATAGAGGTCCTCGTATAGCTTCAAAAATAAGTACAGAATTAATTGATTTATTAAAAAATAAGGGGTTTAAAAATGTTGCAGAGGCCATTGGAACTAAAAATTAATCTTGACGCGATAAGATTCAGATCCTATACAAGCTCATAATTTATGTCTAAAAAATGTGAACTTACTGGAAAAATCCCACTCAAGGGTCATAACGTTAGTCATGCTAACAATAAGACTAAAAGAAGATTTCTTCCAAATTTAAAAAAAGTTAAATTTAAAAGTGAACTACTTAAGAGAAGTTTAAGATTAACCGTCTCAAATGCTGGGGTTAGATCAGTAGATAAAAAAGGTAGTTTTGATCAATTTCTTATTTCAGCCAAGTCTAGAGATTTATCATTAAGACTAAAAAAATTAAAAAAATCCTTAGTTAGTAAATCTGCATAATGAATAGAGTATTTTTAACACTCTCATTTTTAATGGGATTGGTTGTTTTAGCATCTAATTATTTAGTCCAATTTCCAATTAAATATTACGGTCTTCAAGAAATTCTTACATATGGAGCATTCAGTTATCCAATAGCTTTTTTAATAACTGATCTAGCAAATAGATCTTTTGGTAAATTAGTTGCTAGAAAAATTGTATATATAGGATTTACAATAGGTATTTTGTTTACACTAATTTTCTCAACAAATTTTGCTGATTTAATCTCAATAAGAATAGCAATTGGTTCAGGAACAGCATTTATTATTGCTCAATTGCTGGATGTACAAATATTTGATCAATTAAGACAAAAAAAATGGTTTATTGCACCACTTGCCTCTTCATTAATTGGTTCTACCGTTGATACATTTTTATTCTTTTCGATTTCATTTTATGGAACAGGAATACCTTGGGTGACACTTTCTTTAGGAGATTTAGCAGTGAAGATTTTTGTAGCTTTAGTAATGTTGATACCTTTTAGATTATTATTAGGCACTTTAAAAGCTGCTTAATTCAAATTTTTGGCTCTTGTTGTGTCATGCAATGAATGGCGCCGAAACCCCAAATTAAATCACTGCAATCAATAGC
>CACGED010000024.1 GCA_902571975.1 uncultured Pelagibacteraceae bacterium
AATTATCTGAATAATATTGATAAAAAAAATAGTCAATGGAGTGGTGAATGTTTTGTTTTTGACAATAGAGTTTCAATAAAACATGGTTTAAAGCAGGGTAGTTATTTAGTTTGTAGTGGATGCAGGAAACCTCTTTCTGTTAAAGAAAAAAAATCTTCTAAATATTTGGAAGGTATTCATTGTCCAAAATGTCACGATCACTTAACAGACGATCAAAAATCAAGATTTGCAATGAGACAAAAACAAATAATACTTGCAAAAAAAACTAGCAAGAGACATATCTTTAAAAAAGAATATTAATTAAATTATAACTTTATGGATTTACTAAAAGAAAATATACCTTTACTTGTTAGAAAACTTGCAATACCAGCAAGTGTAGGCACACTTTTTCAAACCTTATACAATATTGTTGATACTTTTTATTCAGGATTAATCTCACCAGAAGCACTTTCGGCTCTCAGTAAATCATTTCCAATCTATTTTATAATTGTGGCAACATCTATTGGAGTAACAGTTGGGGGAACCTCATTAATAGGTAATAGTATTGGAGAAAAAAATGAAAAAAATGTCTCTTATTATTTTACCCACATTATAATCTATGGACTGATCATATCAGTTTTTATTACAGGCATAGGTTTATATTTTGCTGAAAGAGTTTTTAACATAATGGGTTCGACTGAAGAAATTACAAATTTAGGGCTACAATATACAAATATTATGTTTTATGGATCATTTCTTTTTTTCCTTGTTGTATCACTTAACTCTTTATTACATGCAGAAGGAGATACTAAAACATACAGAAATGTTTTGGTTTTAAGTTTTCTTCTAAATATAATTTTAAATCCAATACTAATATTTGGTTTTCTATTCATTCCTGCTTTTGGTATGATGGGGATAGGTCTATCAACAATTATAGCCCAATTTATAGCATTTGCGATTATTCTATATAAAGTCTTGCAAAATCCAAGAGTAAAAAAAATTACCAAGGAATTTTTTATAATTAAATTAATATTCTTAAAAAATATATTTTTTCAATCAATGCCAATATCAATTGCCATATGTGGATATGCAGTTGCTGCTACATTTATATTTACATATGTTGGTCAAACTAGTGAATTGGCAGTAGCTGGTTATGGTGCTGCTACGAGAATAGAGCAAGTTGTTTTACTTCCTATATTAGGAATTAATACTGCAATTATCTCAATTATAGCTCAAAATTATGGTGCTAATCACATCGAGAGAGTGAAAGAGACTTATTTTGTATCTGTTAAATATGGCCTTTTATTAATGATTTTTTCTGGAATATTAGTTTATTTCACAGCAGATATAATACCAAGGCTTTTCTCTAATGATGAAACTGTTTTAGAATATGGAAGTAGATACTTAAAAATTGCAGCATTTATTTTACCCGCATATCCAATTTTCTTTTTATCAAATGGTTTTTTTATGGGATTAAAAAAATCTAATTATGCAATGATAAATAATATGTTACGAAATGTTCTTGTTCCAATATGTGTTTTTTATTTAGCCAAATATCTATCTGCAGATTTTGATAGTTTCTTTTGGTTGTGGTTTATTTTTCAATGGACACTTTCGATACTATTATTTAGTTATGTAAGTTATTATATAAAAAATAAATTAGATAAACCTAGCGCTATCCTTAATCCACAACCATAAATCTTCTGAGAATGATCTTCTCACAAAAAGATTTATTTCATTTATTTCAGTATGATGAATAATTACATCTGTATGATTGAGTAATGTTTGCGTTACAGAATTTTTAGTATTTTTAAAATTATTGAAGTTAAAAGGAGATCCCGATGAAAGTAGATCAAAAGTCTTTTTACCCTTTATATTAATACATATCCATTGATTAGAAACATCAACTATTGAGCCAAAATTTAATTTAGAAATTTCGTTATAAAGATCATTATAAACATTATTGTTATCTTCATTAAAATATACTAACCATTCATCTGGACTTAGCCATAGAGCATTAAATTGTTGATTTGAGGAACCCGTATTTGGTTCAATTGGTAAGATGATTGATAAAATCTTTCCTGCTTTTGTAAAAAACTCCTTTTTTTTCCCTCGAATATTTATTTTTTTAATTGGTTCAGATAACTTTAATTCTAGTTCATCTAATGATTTTTTTTCAAAGTTAGGATATTCTAAATTAAGCATTGATCCTCTTGTTTTCTTTATCAAAAAAAATAAAATCTGAAACTGTTACATTGATATTTTTATTTTCCATAGGTACAAAAAGTTTTTGACCATTCATCTTTTTTCCACCTTTAACAACTGCTAGTGCAATCGATTTATTTAAATTAGGGCTAAAATAGCTTGATGTTACATGTCCAATCATTTCAACAGGTTTCTTATCTAATTCAGAGACTATCTGAGCACCTTCTTCTAATATTTCATTAGGGTCATCCGTAAGCAATCCAACAAGCTGTTTTCTGTCTTCTCTCATTGTATCACTTCTATAAAGTGATCTTTTACCTATAAAGTCATATTTTTTTTTACTAACTATCCAATCCATCTGAAGATCAATAGGTGTCATAGTTCCATCTGTATCCTGGCCAACAATAATAAATCCCTTTTCAGCTCTTAATAAATGCATTGTTTCTGTTCCATAAGGAGTAATTTTGTATTCTTCTCCAGCTGCAATGCAGTTTTCCCATAATGATTTACCATATTTTGACTCTACATTAATTTCATAACTAAGCTCTCCTGTGAAACTTATTCTCATTATTCTACATTCAATTTTGTCAATTTTTGCATCTTGGTAAGACATATGAGGAAAGGCTTCATCACTAAAATCTTTATTAGGAAATAATTTATTCAATATTTTTTTAGAATTTGGACCACAAATGCTTGCTGTAGAATAGTGATCAGTAACAGAGGTTAAGTAAACATCTAATTCTGGCCATTCTGTTTGTAAATAGTCTTCAAGTTTAGAAAGTACATTTGCTGCGCCACCAGTTGTTGTGGTCATTAAATAATGATTTTCACCCAATCTTGTGGTTACACCATCATCATAAACCATACCATCTTCATTTAACATTAAACCATATCGGCATTTCCCAATTCCTAATTTTGACCAAGCATTTGTATAAACTCTGTTTAAAAATTCAGAAGCATCAGATCCCTGTATATCTATTTTTCCTAATGTAGAAGCATCCAAAATTCCAGCACTATCTCTTGCAGCTTTACTTTCTCTTTGAACTGCTTCATGAAGATTTTCATTATTAATAGGGTAGTACCATGGTCTTTTCCATTGCCCAACATTTTCAAATTTTGCATTATTTTGAACGTGCCATTCATGAATTGAGGTTTTTCTAACAATATCAAAAAATTTTCCAACACTTCTTCCTACAATTGCCCCAAAAGTTAATGGTGTAAAAGGTGGTCTAAAAGTAGTTGTACCTAAAGTACCCATTTTTACTCCAGCTGTGTCAGCAATAATCCCCAAGGCATGCATATTCGATAATTTACCTTGATCTGTAGCCATTCCAGTTGTTGTATATCTCTTTACATGTTCTATCGATTTAAAACCTTCTCTAAGTGCTAACTTTATATCTTTCGCAGTCGAGTCATTTTGAAAATCTATAAAAGATTTAGTCTTACTCTCTGAGATAGTATTTGGTAACAGCCATATGTTTTTCTTCTCTGACTCTTTTGAACATAAAACTGAAATTTTATCAAAACCGCCTTCATTAATGTTTAAAAATTTTTTAACTTTATAATTTGTATTTTTAACTATTTCTTCTAGTTCAAAATCACCGTTACATGATCCAACATTTATATGATTTTCACTTTTTTCAGTTGGAACAAATACTTGATCTATTTCTCTAAAATCTAATTTTCCTCCTGATTGAGTATGCATATGTACCATAGGTGTCCAACCTCCACTTATTGATAAACAATCACACTGAATTTTATGTTTATTTCCAGTAACATTCGATCCATCTTCTGATAAATTCATAATTTCTATTGATTTTATCTTTTTGTAGCCAAAAGTATTAACCACTGTAGAGTTCCAATATATTTTAATTCCTAGGTCTTCAGCATTTTTAACAATATTTGATGAAGATTTTTTTCTAATATCAACAATCTTTACTGATATTCCCTTTTCAAATAACGACACTGCAGTTTCATAAGCACTATCGTTGTTAGTAAAAATAATATTATTTAATCCAGTGGATACACCATAAAAATCTAAATATTTTTTGACAGAGTTAGCAAGTATAATTCCTGGTCTATCATTGTTGTTGAATATAAGAGGTCTTTCTATTGCACCTGCAGCAACAATTACTTTATCTGCTCTTATTTTCCATAATCTCTGTCTTATACTGCCATTTTTTTTATCTAATGGTAAATGATCTGATATATTTTCTTTGGCCAAAAGGTAGTTATAACTATGAAAAGCTGCCAAACTTGTTCTAGTTTTTATTATTAAATTATCTAATTTTTCTAATTCTGATATTTCATTCATTAACCATTCATTTGATTTTTGATTATCTATTATAAAATTTTTATTATTTTGATAAATTGTGGATCCACCAAGTATATTTTTATCTTCGATTAATATTGTCTTTAAATTATTTTTTGCTGCTATTTTAGCAGACATAATACCTGAAATCCCCCCTCCAATAACTAATACATCACAATGTTCATATTTATGGTCATAAATGTCTGGATCTGGTTGTGTGGGTGATTTGCCAAGGCCTGCAGACAATCTTATTAATGGTTCATAAATTTTTTTCCAAAAACTTTTAGGCCACATAAAAGTCTTATAATAAAAACCTGCTGGTATAAATGGTGATATTAAGTTATTAATTCCACCTATATCAAAGTTAAGACTTGGCCAACAATTTTGACTAGATGCTTTCAATCCTTCATAAAGTTCTATTTCTGTAGCTCTTACATTAGGCTCTGTTAAATCAGTATTATCATTTATTTGGCATATTGCGTTTGGCTCTTCAGATCCACATGACATTATACCTCTTGGACGATGATACTTAAAACTTCTGCCAATTAAATGAATGCCATTTGAAAGAAGTGCTGAGGCTAAAGTATCACCCTCAAAACCATGATATTTTTTACCATCAAAAGTAAATGAAACAGTTTTTGTTTGATCAACAAATCTTGTTTTATTAATTCTATATTTGGTCATTTAAATTACAGGAGGTTTTTCACCCATTTTGTAAACTGCATGTATTTTGTCATTTGATGTATCCCTAACCATATTAAACCATTTTCTACATCCATGAGCATGGTTCCATCTTTCAAACTGAACACCTTTAATATTCTTTCTCATAAATAAATATTCTGCCCATTCATCATCACTTAGCTCTGTAGGTTGTTTTGGTCTTACAATGTGAGCTTCACCACCACATGAAAACTCACTTTGGTCTCTTTCTCCACAATACGGGCAATTTATTACAAACATTAGTGTGCTACAGCAGCTGCACCATGTTCATCAACAAGATCTCCACTTACAAATCTGTTAAGATTAAATGCTGCATTTAATTTATGTGGCTCATCATTAGCAATTGTGTGAGCAAATAAATCACCAGATCCAGGCGTTGCTTTAAAACCTCCTGTTCCCCATCCACAGTTAAAATAAAGACCTTTTATATTTGTTTTGCTAATGATCGGACTTGCATCCGGGCAAATATCAACAATACCACCCCATTGTCTTAACATCTTCATTCTACTAAAAATAGGGTACAGCTCTAATATAGCTTTTAAGGTACCTTCTACTACATCATGACTTCCTCTTTGTGTATAAGATATGTAAGCATCTGTTCCAGCACCAATTACTAATTCACCTTTATCAGATTGACTAACATATGCATGGACAGCATTAGACATTACAACTGTATCTATTATTGGTTTGACTGGTTCTGAGACTAATGCCTGTAATGGTTTACTTTCAAGTGGTAATTTTAAGCCTGCCATACTAGCAATTACACTTGAATGACCTGCGGCTACTACACCAATTTTTTTTGTTTTGATAAATCCTTTTGTAGTATCAAGTCCTTCAACTTGGTCTCCATTTCTTTTTATTCCTTTAACTTCACAATTTTGAATTATATCTACACCCATTGCATCTGCACCTCTTGCATAACCCCATGCAACAGCATCATGTCTTGCAGTTCCAGCTCTTCTTTGTAAAGTTCCACCAAGTACAGGATATCTAATATCTTGAGAAATATTTATTATTGGACAAAATTTCTTAACTTGTTTTGTGTCTAACCAAACAGCATCAATACCATTTAACCTATTTGCATGAGTTCTTCTTTTTAAATCTCTAACGTCTTGAAGGTTATGAGCTAAGTTCATAACTCCACGTTGACTAAACATTATATTATAATTTAACTCTTGAGATAAATTTTCCCAAATTTTTAAAGCATGGTCATACAATCCAGCACTAGCATCCCATAAATAATTTGATCTTATGATTGTTGTATTTCTCCCGGTATTACCTCCACCAATCCAACCTTTTTCTAAAACCGCAATATTTTTCATGTTATGTTTTTTTGCAAGATAGTAAGCTGTTGCTAATCCATGCCCACCACCTCCAA
>CACGED010000025.1 GCA_902571975.1 uncultured Pelagibacteraceae bacterium
AATTAATCCTGATAAAATCGCTGTACTAACTATAGATGACCCTCCATAACTTAAAAAAGGTAAAGTCAGGGAGCAAAATTCTTTGATGAATTTATTACTAAAATTATTATAAAACTCTCAAAAATAGAGAAAATTCAGGTTTTGCAACAAGTAATTAATCTAAATTCAAAAGAAAATATAAAAGAATTCTATCAAAAAAATCATATAGAGCATGAGTTATTTCAGTTTGACGACAAATTATTAATGCAAGCTGTTAATTGTGATTTAGCTATCACGCGGTCTGGCGCATCAACAATTTCAGAATTAGCTTATTTAAATATCCCATTTGTGGCAATTCCCTATCCTTATGCTAAAGATAATCATCAATATTACAATGCAGAATTTTATGAAAAAAATAAATCTTGCTGGTTGATCATGCAAAAAGATATACACGAAAATAACTTCACAGATTTAATGATAAAAATTTTTCAAGATCAAAATGAATATTCTTCCAAAAAAAATAATTTAATTAAATTGAATAAAGAAAATACATGGGAAAAAAATAAATCTAAACTAATTGAGCTTATTAATGAAAATTGATTTAGGAAAAAATGAACTTATTCATTTTGTTGGTATTGGTGGAATAGGTATGAGTGGTTTAGCACTAATTATGAATGCGTTAGGTTACAAAGTTCAAGGTAGCGATATTGCAGATAATCGAAATATTGAAAGGTTAGATGAAAAAAAAATAAGGGTTTTTTTAAATCATAAAAAAGAGAACATAAAAAAAACAACTGTTCTGGTAATTTCCTCAGCCATTAAAAAAAATAACCCAGAATTAGTTGAGGCTACCAAAAAAAATTTACCAGTTTATACAAGAGGAGATATGTTAGGTCATATTGTATCTTTCATGAGGAATGTTGTGGTAACTGGTTCACATGGAAAAACAACAACAACATCCTTAGTATCTAGCATTTTTGCAGCTGCTAATTTAGACCCAACTATAATTAACGGTGGTGTATTAAACTCATTCGGTAATTCGGCAAAATTGGGTAAAAGTAATTGGTGTGTCACCGAGTCTGATGAGTCAGATGGAAGTTTTTTAAAAATTCCATTTACTTATTCTATAGTTACCAATCTCGACGCAGAGCACCTAGATTTTTATAAAAATATAAATAACCTTAAAAAAAGTTTCCTTAAATTTGTAAATAAAATACCATCTGTAGGTAAAGGTTTTATATGTAATGATGATCAAAATCTTATAAAAGTTCTAAAAAAATCAATAAACAAAAATTTTTATACATATGGTAAAAGTAAAAGTTCTAATTTTCAAATAATAAATATAAAGCAAAAATTCAAATTCTCTAGTTTCGATATTAAAGTCAATATACCGAGTAAAAAAAAAATAATTAAAGGAATTAAACTTCCAATGATAGGAGTCCACAATATCCAAAATGCAGCTGCTGCAGTTTCTTTAGCATTTACAATTGGATTACCTGAAAAGTATATCAAACTTGGGCTATACAATTTTAAAGGAGTTCAGAGAAGGTTTTCTCATTTATTCAGTCATAACAACATAAGTTTTTATGATGATTATGCCCATCATCCAACAGAAATAAGTTCAGTTCTAAGTGGTGTTAGAAATGTTTATAATAATAAAGAAATTGTGTGTGTTTTTCAGCCTCACAGAATTTCAAGAGTAATTAATTTGAAAAAAGAATTTTCAAAATGTTTTAAATTGGCAGATACAGTTTTATTGTGTCCTATTTACACAGCTAACGAAAAAATAAAACTTAATTTTACATATCATTCATTTGCAAAATTGATAATAAAAAATTCCAATGTTAAATTAATACAAGTTGATAATGAATTACAATTACGAAAATTTATAAAGCAGAATGTATATGGTGAAAAAATTTATATAGGTATGGGTGCAGGATCTATATCAAATTGGATGAAAAATCTGGAAAATATTTTTTAATGAAAATAGCGGATATAAAAAAATCAGCATTATTAATAGATGGGGATATTTTTTTTGATCAGAGCATTAAAAATCTTAATTGGTTTAATATTGGAGGAAAAACTAAAATTTTTTTTAAACCAAATTCTCTTAAAGGTTTAATAGAATATCTAAAAATTTATGCTTTAAGAGGTAAAATATTTATTTTAGGAAATGGGTCAAATGTGTTATTTGATGATAATACATATCAAGGTACAGTAATTAAATTAGGTAAAAGTTTCTCAAATATTACTCTGCTAGATAGCAAGACAATCATTGCTGGAACTTCCGCTTTACAAAAAAAAGTTTCAGAATTTGCAATGAGTAATAATATTTCTGGATTAGAGTTTATGTCGTGTATTCCAGGTTCAATTGGCGGTGGTATAAGAATGAACTCTGGATGTTTTAAAAAAGAATTTAAAGATATTCTTATTTCTATACAATTAGTGGATTTTAAAGGTGTTGTAAGAAGTATACCTGCAAATAAAATTAATTTTAATTACAGATCAATACAATTACCCAAAGATTTAATTTTTTTAAGTGCTACTTTTAAAGGAAATAAAAAAAATAGTGAAGAAATAAGTAATTATATGAACGAATTAAATTCAATTAAAAATATGTCTCAACCAACTAAAATTAAAACGAGTGGTAGTACATTTAAAAATCCAATTAATCAAACAGATAAAAAAGTTTGGGAGCTAATTAGAGCAAGCGTTCCCAAAGAAACATGTTATGGGGATGCGATTATCTCGGAGAAACATGCTAATTTTTTTGTTAATAAAAAAAATGCAAAATCTGTAGATATGAAGTCATTAATAAATTTTGTTAAAAAGAAAGTGAAAGCTCAGACAGGTGTAAAATTAGAATTAGAAATTGTTTTGGTCGAATAATGGATAAAATTTTAATATTAGCAGGTGGATACTCTAATGAAAGAGAGATTAGCTTAATAACAGCCAAAAGTGTAATGCATGAATTAAAAAAAAATAAAAAGTATAGGCTTTTATTAATTGAACCAGATGGGAGTTTTGTCAAAAAATTAAGAAAATTTAGGCCAAATTTAGTTTTAAACCTTTTACATGGTAGGTATGGTGAGGATGGCTATATCCAGTCAATACTTGAGTCTGAAAAGGTAAGATATACCCATTCTGGTGTTTTATCATCTTCTCTTGCAATTGATAAAGAAATTTCAAAAAAAATTTTTATAAAAAATAATATTCTAACACCACCATATATTAAATTTTCATTTAAAAATAATTTTAATATTAAAAGTATTATACAAAAAATTGATAAAAATTTTAAATTTCCTGTTGTTTTGAAGCCCATTAATGAGGGATCTAGCGTAGGTGTATATATTTGTGACAAAAAAAATTTTAATAGTAATTTGAGGAAATTAAAAAAATTTAAAGATATTTTAATTGAAAAATATATACCTGGAAGAGAAATTCAAGCTGCTATTTTAGGTAAAAAAAAACTGGGCATAATCGAGCTAAAACCCAAAAGGAAATTTTATGATTACAAAGCTAAGTATAGTACTAGTGCAAAAACAGAACATATAATTCCAGTTAGTTTAAGTTCAAGAAATTTTAATAATATCAATTCAATAGCTATGAAAGCACATAAATTATTAAAATGTAGGGGTGTGTCTAGGTCAGATTTTAGATTTTATAATAATAAATTTTATTTATTAG
>CACGED010000026.1 GCA_902571975.1 uncultured Pelagibacteraceae bacterium
AATCAAAAATGCCGCAAATAAATCATTAAATATCTTTGCTATAGTATTTCCATTAATAATAATTATCTTAGTATTTAATATATAGTTATGAGTGCGTACAAAATTATTGATCATGAATATGATGTAGTTGTTTTAGGTGCAGGTGGATCTGGACTAAGAGCAGCTGTTGGCCTAAGTGAGGCCGGTCTAAAAACGGCATGTGTATCAAAAGTATTCCCAACAAGAAGTCACACATCTGCAGCCCAAGGTGGTATTTCTGCAGCACTTGGAAATATGGGAGAAGATGACTGGAGATGGCACATGTATGACACAGTCAAAGGTGCTGATTGGTTAGGTGACCAGGATTCTATTGAATATTTATGCAAAGAAGCACCAGCTGCTGTTCTTGAATTAGAAAAGTATGGTGTTCCATTTAGTCGAACTGAGGAAGGAAAAATTTATCAAAGACCCTTTGGGGGTATGACAAAAAACTACGGAAATGAAACAGTTCAAAGAACATGTGCAGCAGCAGATAGGACTGGACATGCAATACTTCACACATTGTATGGACAAGCTTTAAAACATAATACCGAATTTTTTATTGAATACTTTGCGCTAGATTTAATAATGAAGGATGGAGCATGCAAAGGTATAATTGCTTGGAACCTTAATGATGGAACAATTCACAGATTTAGATCACACACAACTATAATAGCAACAGGGGGTTATGGAAAAGTGTATTACTCAGCTACTTCAGCTCATACTTGCACTGGAGATGGTAATGCTATGGCTCTGAGAGCTGGATTACCTTTACAAGACATGGAATTTGTACAATTTCATCCAACGGGAATATATGGTCATGGAACATTAATTTCCGAAGGTGTTAGAGGAGAAGGTGGTTATCTAGTAAATTCAAAAGGAGAAAGATTTATGGAGCGTTATGCTCCTAAAGCAAAAGATTTAGCATCTAGAGATGTCGTAAGTAGATCAATTGCAGTAGAAATTAACGAGGGCAGAGGTATAGGAAAAGAACAAGATCACGTTCATCTTCATATTGATCATTTGGATCCAAAAGTTATAGATGAGAGGCTTCCTGGAATATCAGAAGCTTCTAAATTATTTGCAAACGTTGATGTAACTAAGGAACCTATACCAGTAGTACCTACAGTGCATTATAATATGGGTGGAATACCAACAAATTATAAAGCAGAGGTCCTTACATTAAATGGATCTGAGAAAACAGTACCTGGGTTAATGGCTATCGGAGAAGCAGCATGTGTTTCTGTCCATGGCGCAAATAGATTAGGTTCAAACTCACTAATAGATTTAGTAGTTTTTGGAAGAGCTGCAGCGAAAAGAGCAGCAGAGTTAGTAAAACCTGGAATGAAGCATGATGAAATTGATAAAAATGAAACGGACAGATGTTTAGATAGATTTGACAAATTAAGAAATTCAGAAGGTTCAAATCCAACATCTGAACTAAGACTTTCAATGCAAAAAACAATGCAATCAAAGTGCGCTGTATTTAGAAGTGAGAAAACATTAAAGGAAGGTGTTGATGAAATTAGAAAACCTTATGATGGAATGGACTCACTTTCTGTAAAAGATAAGTCATTAATCTTTAATACAGATTTAGTTGAAACACTAGAATTTGACAACTTAATAAGACAAGCAATAACTACAATGGACTCTGCGTACCATAGAAAAGAAAGCAGAGGAGCTCACGCAAGAGAAGATTTTCCAAAGAGAGATGATGAGAACTATATGCAACACACTCTGTCTTGGTGCAATGGTTCAAAAACTAAAATTAATTACAGACCTGTTCATAGATCAACACTTACAAATGATGTACAATATTTTCCTCCACAGGAAAGAGTATATTAATGGTTCAATTAAATTTACCTGCAAACTCAAAGGTAGAAAAAGGTCAATACTATAAAGATAAAACTGGTTCAAAAAATATTAGAAAAATAAATATTTACAGATGGGATCCATCTAAAAATGAAAATCCAAGACTTGATACCTATGAAGTTGATATGGATAATTGTTCATCTAAAGTCCTTGATGTTTTAAACAAAATAAAAAATGAAATAGATCCTTCTATAGCTTACAGAAGATCTTGTGCTCATGGAGTTTGTGGATCTTGTGCGATGAATATGAATGGAAAAAATGGTTTAGCATGTACGAAGTCCCATTCAGAGCTGGATGGAGATATTGATATTTATCCCTTACCACATCTAAAAGTCTTAAAAGATTTAATCGGTGATTTAAGTACATTGTATAAACAATATGAGTCGGTTGAACCTTGGTTAAAAACATCAAAGGTAAATGATAAAGAAAATATTCAATCAAAAGACGACAGAGCAAAATTAGATGGATTGTACGAATGTATAATGTGTGCATGTTGTTCAACGTCTTGCCCAAGTTATTGGTGGAATGGTGAAAAATATTTAGGTCCAGCTGTTTTACTTCAGGCTTATAGATGGATAATTGATAGTAGAGATGAAGATAGAAAAGAAAGACTTAAAAAAGTAGCTGATGAACTTAAGCTTTATCGATGCCATACTATCTTGAATTGTACAAATGCTTGTCCAAAGGGCTTGAATCCTGCAAAAGCTATTGCAGAGATAAAGAAAATGCTTGCAACGGCCTAATTACTTAATTAAATAATTTTACTCATGAATATAATCAAACATTTTGTTGGTGGAAAAGTAATAGATGGTACTTCAGAAAGAAAGGGTCAAGTTTTTAACCCTGCTACTGGAGATCAAGAATCAGAAGTTATTTTAGCTACTAAATCAGACTTAGATAAAACAGTTGAAATTGCTAAGAAAGCCTTTGATACATGGTCACTTAAGCCTGCACTTCAAAGAGCTAGAATAATGTTTAAGTTTAAAGAACTTATAGAAAAAAATTTTGACGAATTAACAAAGTTAATAGTCTCAGAACATGGAAAAGTTTATGAGGATGCAAAAGGATCATTAATAAGAGGACTGGAAGTTGTTGAGTTTGCATGTGGAATTCCTCATGTTCTTAAAGGCGAATTTTCTGAGAATGTTGGGACTAATGTTGATAGTTATTCAATGCGACAGCCTTTAGGTGTAGCTGCTGGAATTACACCTTTTAATTTTCCTGCAATGGTTCCAATGTGGATGTTTCCATTAGCTATAGCATGTGGAAATACTTTTATTCTTAAACCATCAGAAAAAGATCCCTCATGTCCGATGAGATTAGCAGAATTACTTCACGAAGCTGGTCTTCCTGCTGGAGTTTTCAATGTTGTTAATGGCGATAAAGAAGTTGTAGACGCTATACTGTCAAACAATGATATTAAAGCTGTAAGCTTTGTTGGATCAACACCTATAGCTAAATATATATATGAGAATGCTGCAAAAAATGAGAAAAGAGTTCAAGCATTAGGCGGAGCTAAAAATCACTTAGTGGTGATGCCCGATTGCGATTTAGAGGGAGCTGTAAATGGTCTTATGGGTGCTGCATATGGATCCGCAGGCGAAAGATGTATGGCTCAGTCTGTTGCTGTAGCAGTTGGTGATATTGGTGATGAGTTAGTGTCTAGGTTAGTAAAAAAAGCTGAAGCTTTAAAAATTGGTCCTGGTATGGATAAATCT
>CACGED010000027.1 GCA_902571975.1 uncultured Pelagibacteraceae bacterium
TCAAGAAAAAATAATTAAAGGTATAAATATGTTACGACTTGGAAATAATCCAGTCAAAATAAATAGTCAAGATATATTAAAGATAATTTCTAATTAAAAAATATTATAATTCTCAAAAAATTTTTTTCAGTGCATAAATCAAGCCAATTGAGCTATTAGTACTGGTCAGCTACACGCATTACTGCGCTTCCACACCCAGCCTATCAACGTGGTGGTCTACCACGGCTCTATGGGAAGAACTAGTTTTGAGGTGAGTTTCCCGCTTAGATGCTTTCAGCAGTTATCTCGTCCGTACTTAGCTACCCGGCACTGCAGCTGGCGCTACAACCGGTCCACCAGTGGTACGTCCATCCCGGTCCTCTCGTACTAGGGACAGCTCCTCTCAATTCTTCTACACGCATAGCAGATAGGGACCGAACTGTCTCACGACGTTCTGAACCCAGCTCACGTACCACTTTAATTGGCGAACAGCCAAACCCTTGGGACCTGCTCCAGCCCCAGGATGTGATGAGCCGACATCGAGGTGCCAAACACTGCCGTCGATATGAGCTCTTGGGCAGTATCAGCCTGTTATCCCCGGCGTACCTTTTATCCGTTGAGCGATGGCCCTTCCACTCAGAACCACCGGATCACTATGACCGACTTTCGTCTCTGCTCGACTTGTCAGTCTCACAGTCAGGCAAGCTTATGCCATTGCACTCTACGAACGATTTCTGACCGTTCTGAGCTTACCTTCGCACGCCTCCGTTACTATTTGGGAGGCGACCGCCCCAGTCAAACTACCCACCATACAATGTCTTGATGCCGGATAACGGCTATCAGTTAGATATCAAGAAAAACAAAAGAGGTATTTCACTGGTGACTCCACGACAACTGACGCCATCGCTTCAATGTCTCCCTCCTATGCTAAATATGTTTTTCCTAATACCAATGTAAAGTTGCAGTAAAGGTGCACGGGGTCTTTCCGTCTAACTACGCGAACTCCGCATCTTCACGGAGAATTCAATTTCACTGAGTTGATGTTGGAGACAGCGGAGAAATCGTTACGCCATTCATGCAGGTCGGAACTTACCCGACAAGGAATTTCGCTACCTTAGGACCGTTATAGTTACGGCCGCCGTTTACTGGGGCTTCAGAAATGAGCTTGCACCCATCGCATTAACCTTCCAGCACCGGGCAGGCGTCAGACCCTATACATCCACTTACGTGTTAGCAGAGCCCTGTGTTTTTGATAAACAGTCGCTTCTCCCTGGCTTGTGCCACCCTCTAATGGTTGCCCAAAAAAAGGTCTTCTTTATCCCGAAGTTACAGAAGCATTTTGCCGAGTTCCTTCAACATCATTCTCTCAAGCGCCTAAATATACTCTATTAATCCACCTGTGTCGGTTTAGGGTACGGTCTAATGATGGAGCTATTTCCTGGGACTTTTTCGCGGCATGTTCAATCCATTAAGAACATACAACTTACAAAATCCGTCACTACCATCTGGTTAAGGAATATTAACCTTATTTCCATCGACTACGGCTTTCGCCCTCGTCTTAGGGGCCGACTAACTCTGCGCGGATTAACCTTGCGCAGAAACCCTTGGATTTTCGGCGAAGAAGTTTTTCACTTCTTTAATCGTTACTCATGTCAGCATTCGCACTTCTGATACCTCCAGGATCCCTCACGGGTATCCCTTTACAGGCTTACAGAACGTTCCGCTACCGCTTATAAAGTTCGAAAACTCTATAAACCCACAGATTCGGTATGTGATTTTAGCCCCGTTACATCTTCGGCGCAGAAACTCTATTAGACCGGTGAGCTGTTACGCTATCTTTAAAGGATGGCTGCTTCTAAGCCAACCTCCCGGCTGTTAAGGAGTTTCCACATCCTTTCACACTTAATCACAATTTTGGGACCTTATCTGGTGGTCTGGGCTCTTTCCCTCTCGACCATGGACCTTAGCACCCACAGTCTGTCTGTTGAAGAACTACGTCTAGCATTCGGAGTTTTATTAGGTTTGGTAAGAATCTCTTCCCCCTAGCCCATTTAGTGCTCTACCTCTAAACGCATATTTATTCAACGCACTACCTAAATAGTTTTCGCGGAAAACCAGCTATCTACGAATTTGGTTGGCCTTTCACCCCTTACCACAAGTCATCCAAAGACTTTTCAACGTCAACTGGTTCGGTCCTCCAGCAAGTGTTACCTTGCATTCAACCTGCTCATGGTAAGCTCATTCGTTTTCGGGTCTAATTCATAAAACTAATCGCCCTATTAAGACTTGCTTTCGCTACGCCTACACCTAGATGGCTTAAGCTTGCTTTATAAATTAAGTCACTGACCCATTATACAAAAGGTACGCCGTCACTCTAAAAAGAGCTTCGACTGATTGTAGGCATGCGGTTTCAGGTTCTATTTCACTCCCCTAATAGGGGTTCTTTTCACCTTTCCCTCACGGTACTAGTTCACTATCGGTCACTGAAGAGTATTTAGGCTTAGAGGGTGGTCCCCCTATATTCGAGCAGGATTTCACGTGTCCCGCTTTACTCAAGAAATTAGTTAAACATTACTCATACGGGACTATCACCCTCTGTGGTTAGCTTTTCCAAACTATTCAAATTTTTTTAACTAATCTACTGGCCTATTCCGGTTTCGCTCGCCACTACTAACGGAATCTCAATTGATTTCTTTTCCTCCGGTTACTTAGATGTTTCAGTTCTCCGGGTTGTCTCTTTAAACCTATGTATTCAGTTCAAAGTACCACATAAAGTGGTGGGTTTCCCCATTCGGAAATTTACGGATCAAAACTTGCATACAGCTCCCCGTAACTTATCGCAGTATACCACGTCCTTCATCGGCTTTCAGTGCCAAGGCATCCGCCACACGCCCTTAAACGCTTGATTTATGCACAGAAAAAAATTCTGTGTTGAATCAAATTTTTTTAATATT
>CACGED010000028.1 GCA_902571975.1 uncultured Pelagibacteraceae bacterium
CTAAAATTCGACTATCTAAGTTATAGTAAATAAAAATTCTAATTAGATATGTAATTGATTTTGATATGAAAAATGTTTGAATACCAAACATAAAAATACCAATAACAGATCTTAAAAGACTTAAAAATTTGGCTCCATTTAACCCCATAGACATTCTAAGCATAACGGGAAAAGGTAATCCGTGCTTCTGTGATGGTTTGCCAATCAATGAAATAAAAAAATAAATCAATATAGAGGCGGCTAATGAAGAAGTTAAGACAAGTACCGTACTAAGATTATATATTAAATACAAAGAGGCTATTAATGCGAAACCCGCAATGGTTTGTATACTATTAGCCCAAAAGCAAAATAAATCAATTGATGTCCATGTTTTATTGCTTGGGTTTACTGTGGCTAATTCAAAATTTTTTAATTCTATATTCTCACTCACTAATGTAACCTTAAACTAAAATTTTTATATGTCTATAATAGGGATAACCAAAATTTTGTAATTACATGAATTTTCTAAAAAACAATATTGGCTACGTTTCTATGTTCGTGGCAGTGATAGGCTTTGGATCAGGTCCTCCGTTTGTGAAATTAGCATTACAGGAATTTTATGTGATGGACTTAATGGCGGTACGATTCTCTTTAGCATTTAGTTTGATGTTAATTTTTGCTTTGATCATGAGAGCAGATTTAAAAATTAAAAGAATTGGGTTTACGCCCTTCTTAATGGGTTTATTAAACCCATTTCTAGTTACTTTAAGTTTTCATATTGGTCTTCTGCTAACCTCACCAGTAAATGGAGTTGCTTTAATTAGCACTTTGCCAATATGGCAACCATTTGTTGCAAGAATTTTTTTAAAAGAAAAAATTGAAATAAAAGTAATTATTGGAGCATTTATTACAATTATTGGAACTTTAATTTTACTTACAAGTCAAACAAAGTCAGGGCAAGGAAATTACGTTGGTGATTTAATAATTTTTTTAGGAATGATTTGCGTTTCTGTGAACGAGGTTTTGGGAAGAAGATTTATGCAAACTAAAGTTGATCAATTGGGGGTTAATACTTATCAATATTTTATTGGTGCTATACTTTCTTTATTAGTTCTTTTTATAATTTGGCCAAATTCAAGTTTTGAATATCAAAATTATCTAAATTTTTCACCTCCAGTTTTAGCAGCTATAACTTTATCTTGTATAACATTTGGAGCATATTTATTTTATAATTTTGCTCTTAGAAGAGTTCCAGTGGGTAGAATTAGTTTGATGTATCCATTAACAGGTCCTATTGGCGCTACAATGTCTTGGTTAATAATCGACTCTCCGATTTCAACAAAGGTTTTTATATCCTTAGCAATAATTTTAATTGGAACTATTATACCTCAAATAAATAAGCCTAGCTAAGGTGATGGGTACATTACCCCAGGCAACCATAATGCTATTTTTGGAAATATTATAATTAATACTAAACCAATTACTTGGATAACCATGAATTGCATCATGCCAAGATAAATATCTTTTAAATCCCACTCTGGAACTACACCTTTTAAGAAATAAGCAGATAATGCGACAGGAGGTGAGAGCCAGGCGGTTTGGAGATTAACGGCCACTAATATTGCAAACCATGTAAGATTAAATCCTAACTCTATTACTAAAGGTAATACAATTGGCAATACTATTAAAACTATTGGTACCCACTCTAAAGGCCATCCTAATAAAAAAATAGCAGCCATTATAATTGCTAATATTACATATCTATTTACCTCTAAATTTAAAAGGAAATCAGTTAACAGAGATGGAGTTCCTAATTTTGAGAATACTGCTCCAAAAAAGTTCGATGCAGCAACTAAAAACATTATTAAAGCTGTAATCTCTAAAGTTTTTAAAAGAGCATCTTTCAAACCTGGCAGAGTTAATTTTTTATATGCTAGTGCAAGTAAGATGGCACCAAACGCTCCCATACCAGCTCCTTCGGTTGGAGTAGCAAGACCAAATAGAATACTCCCTAGTGCAAAAAAAACTAAACCTGCAGGGGGAATTAATCCCATAATAAATTCATACCAAACCTTAGCCATATTAGTTGGTTGTTCGTTTGCTGGTAAAACAGGTCCAAGTTTTGGATTAAGATAACATCTTAATGTTGTATAAGCAGCATATAAGCATGCTAATAGAATTCCTGGCATTATAGCAGCAGCAAATAAATCTGTAACAGGAATTTCTAAAACAGGTCCCATTACAACTAACATAATACTTGGAGGAATTAAAATTCCAAGAGTTCCACCAGCACAGATTAAACCAGCAGATAGCCTAGTATCATAACCAGTTCTAATCATAGTTTTACCTGCCATAATCCCTAAGATTGTAACTGATGCACCAACAATTCCAGTTGCAGCTGCAAAAATTGTTGAGACAAACATTACTGCATAAAACAAAGCTCCTCTTGTCTTAGAAAGCATTAATTGAACTGCATTAAACAATCTTTCCATTAAACCTGCTTGTTCCATTAAAATTCCCATAAAAATAAAGAGTGGCACGGCGGCGAGTGTGTTCTCCGTCATAATCATATTGAACTGAAGGGTCATTAAGTAAAATACTAATTTTCCAAAACCCCAATATCCAAAAACAAGGCCTAAAAATATTAAAGTAAATGAAATTGGAAACCCAACGAATATTGCAAATAGCATGCAACCAATCATTATTGCTCCTATAATTTCTGGACTAAAGAAATCCATTATGGCCATCTCCCCTTAACAAAAGCATAATAAGTTTTTAAAATTTCGGATACACCTTGTACTAAAAGTAAAAATGCGCCAATTGGCATACAACTTTTTAAAGGCCACATAATTGGCAT
>CACGED010000029.1 GCA_902571975.1 uncultured Pelagibacteraceae bacterium
TAACGAAGGATTAAAAGAATTTAATAATGGGGATGTATTCTTCGCTGCTAAAAAGTTTAACGAAGTAGAACTTTTATATCCTCAATCCATCTGGGCTCCCAGATCAATTCTAATGGCTGCATATTCTTACTATTCACAAATGTATTTTACCGACGCAATTATTGAAATTGAGAGATTTTTTGGATAAATACAAAAACCATCCTAACACAGATTATGCATATTATTTATTAGCGATTTGTCATTACAATCTAATAGTTGATGAGAAAAAAGACTTAGGTGAAATCATTAAAGCTAAAGAATATTTTATCTTATTGGTTGAAGAATTTCCAAATACTGATTTCGCAGAAGACTCAAAATTTAAACTTGAATTAATTGAAGAGATATTAGCTTCCAAGGAGCTATATCTTGCAAATTATTATTTAGAGAGAGAAAAATGGATACCAGCAATGAATAGATATAAAAAAATTGTAAATGAGTATGATACAACTATATTTGTTGAAGAAGCTTTATATAGACTAGTTGAATTAAATTATAAAATAGGTTTACTAGATGAAGCAAAGAAATATACTGCATTACTAGGATATAATTATCAGTCAAGTGAATGGTATGAAAGATCCTATAAAATCCTTAACAAAAATTATGAAATAAAAGAAATAAATAAAGATTTTAAAAAACAAAATTCTTTGCTTAAAAAAATTAAAGGATTATTCGACTAAGAAAAATGAAAGAAAATGACATTAAAAAATATTATAATAAAAAAATTGGTGAATTAAAAAAACACAATAAGCTTTATTTTGATCAAAGCTCTCCAAAAATATCAGATAAAGAGTATGACGAAATTAAAAGAGAAATACTAAATCTAGAAAAAAAATATTCTTATCTAACAAGTAACGTCTCACCATCTAATTCATTAGGATTTGCACCGTCTAAAAATTTCATTAAATCTAGCCATAGAGTAAAAATGCTTTCTTTATCAAATGCTTTTGATTTAGAAGACTTGGAAAATTTTGAAAAAAAAATTTTTAATTATTTAAATGAAAAAATCGATATTGAATACAGCGTTGAGCCAAAAATAGATGGTATATCTGCTTCTCTAACATATAAAGATGGGTTGCTAGTTTTAGGTGCATCTAGGGGAGATGGCATGATAGGTGAGGTAATTACTGAAAATTTAAAAACTATTTCTGATATACCTCAAAAAATAACTTATAAAGACTTTCCAAAAGATATTGATATTAGAGGCGAGGTATTTATAAAAAAAAGTGATTTTAGTAATTTAAAAAATAATTTTGCCAATCCAAGAAATGCAGCCTCAGGCTCACTAAGACAAAAAAATCCTGAACAAACTAAAAAAATTCCACTTAATTTTGTTGCCTACACCTACGGTTATTTTGAAAGCAAAACAATAAAGAAACAATCAGAATTTTTAAGATCATTAAAAAAATGGGGATTCAAAACAAGTGAGCACAATAAAGTTTTAAAAAATATTAATGATTTAGAAAATTTTCATAAAAATTTTGAAAAAGATAGATTTGATTTAGAATATGATGTTGATGGTCTAGTTTATAAAATTAACAGTCTTGATCTTCAAAAAAGATTAGGTTTTACAGCTAATTCTCCAAGATGGGCTATAGCTCATAAATTTTCAGCTGACAGCGCATATTCTCAAATTGAGGATATAAATATTCAGATTGGAAGAACAGGTGCATTAACTCCTGTAGCACGCATAAAACCAGTTAATATTGGGGGTGTTGTAGTCTCAAATGCAACTCTACATAATGAAGATGAAATAAATAGAAAAGACATAAGAGTAGGTGATACTGTAAAGATAGAGAGAGCGGGCGATGTAATACCGCATGTAATTTTAGTAGATTTAAAAAAAAGAGACAAAAAATCAAAAAAATTTATTTTTCCTAATAATTGTCCTTCTTGCGGCTCAGAAACAATAAAAGAATTTAATAAAACAACAAAAAAACATGATGCTGTAAGAAGATGTACAAATGAAGGCTATGATTGTGAAAAAATTGCAATTGAAAAAATAAAACACTTTATATCTAAAGATGCAATGAATATTGATGGACTTGGAAAAAGGGTTGTAGAAAATTTTTGGGATCTTAATTTAATTAGATTCCCACAAGATATATATAATTTAGATTATAATAAAATATCAGTTTTAGAGGGCTGGGGAGATCTCTCGGTTTCAAATTTAAAATATTCAATAAATCAATCAAAAAAAGTATCTTTAGATAAATTCTTGTATGCTATTGGGATAAGACATATTGGGATTGAAAATGCAAAACTATTAGCAGAATATGTAAAGTCGGTAAAAAATTTTATAAATTTTGTAAATAAAAATAAATTTAATGAATTTTTAAATATAGATGGAATTGGAGAAACTCAAATTAACTCCTTAAAAAAATTTTTTGAAAATAAGTCAAATTTTAGAATAGTTGAAAAGTTATCTTCACTATTAAATATTTCTGATCTTAAAGTAAATAAAGATGGCAAATTATTAAATAATACATTTATGTTTACTGGAAAATTGGAAAATATGAGTAGAGCCGAAGCAAAATCTTTGATTGAAGAAAATTCAGGATCTGTTGTAAGCTCAGTTAATA
>CACGED010000030.1 GCA_902571975.1 uncultured Pelagibacteraceae bacterium
TTGATCCAGCGAGGTCTGCTGATCCACCAATAAGTGTATTACTTTTTTTAACAAGAGAGCTAATAATTGATTCTGAGGATTTTCTTGAAGCGAGAACCTTATCTTCTTTTAAAGCTATTTTTTTTTCTTTTAAAATAGACCTTGTAAAATCATTTTTGAAAAATTTATTTATTTTATTTTTTTTCTTTTTATAAATTTTATTCCATTTGTGTTCAATTTTTTCTCCCTTTTTTCCAATCTCTCTCCACATCTCTAAGATATTTTTTGGAATTTGAAATGGTTTATAATTCCATCCTAATTCTCTACGTACCAATTCAATCTCCTCCATGCCTAGCGGGCTTCCATGCGAAGAAGCGTTTCCAGATTTATTAGGTGATCCATAACCAATTTTAGTCTTACAAGAAATAACAGTTGGTTTTTTTGCATTTTGAACCTTTTTGAGGGCTTTAAATATTTCATATTCTTTATGACCATTAATTTCTATGTAATCCCAGCCATAACTTTCAAATCTTTTTTTAAAATTATCTGAAACTGCTAAACTTGTTGGTCCATCAATAGATATAGAATTATTATCAAACAACATTATTAGATTTTTAAGTTTTAGATGGCCGGCCAAACTCATAGACTCGTGGCTAATACCTTCCATGAGACAACCATCCCCTGCGATTACATAAGTTTTGTGATTTATAATGTCTTTACCAATTTTTTTTTTTAAAATTTCCTCTGCTAATGCAAAACCAACTGCATTAGAAATTCCTTGACCTAATGGACCTGTAGTTGTTTCAATGCCTGAGTTTTTAACATACTCAGGATGACCTGCGCAAATAGAGTCTATTTGTCTAAAATTCTTAATATCTTTTAATTTAACACTTTTATAACCAGTTAAATAAAGCAAAGAGTAAAGCAACATTGATCCGTGACCAGCAGATAAAACGAATCTATCTCTATTTATCCAGCTTGGGTTTTTTGGATTAAACTTTAGAAAATATTTGAAAAGAATTGTAGAAACGTCAGCCATCCCCATAGGCATACCGGGGTGTCCAGAATTAGCTTTTTGTACGGCATCCATTGAAAGAGCACGTATAGAGTTAGACAAGGTTTTATTTAATTTTCTCAAAAATTTATCCTTTGTAGACTTAGGTGAATCAATTTATTATTATAGATATATATATGAATTCAATTAGTGAAAAAGAAAAAAAACTATTAGAAACTTTGGGTAAATTAAAAAATCTAGAAAATATAAAACCAGATAAAATTTTGGAGTTAGAAAATCTAGAAAACCAAAAAAATCAATTAGAAATTGAAAAAAAAGAAATAGAGCAAAGATACCATTCACTTCAACAAGAAAACCAGACTCTTAAGCAGAAATTTGATGATTTTAAAAAAAAGGAGATTGAAGAAAAAAAAAAAGAAGACCAATTCTCTCAAAAAATTGATGAATTGAACCAAGAAACAGATAATTTAATGGAAGAAATCGATAAATGGCAAATGTAAATATTAAATTTAATGGTAAAGAATTTTTGTTATCTTGTGAAGATGGCCAAGAAGAACACTTAGAGGAATTAGCTTTATATTTAAACGAAAAGTTTAGCAATCTTAAAAACTCTTTAGGAAACATAGGAGAAAGTAAGCTTTTACTCATAACATCTATTTCTGTATTAGATGAATATTACGAGACTAAAAAAAAATTAGGTATTCAAAAAAAAGAAATAAATAAAATTACTGAAAGATTTAAAGAACTTAAATCATTAGTTTATAACTATAGAGATTTAAAAGAAAAAGAAATTTCTGAATTAAGTAAAAAACAGGATAACCTGAAGAATGAAATCGAAATCAATCTAAATAATTATGAAACATTAGTTGATAAGACCACTCTTGAATTAGAAAATTTTATTAAAAGAAACGATCCAGACTCCAAGATCCAATAATAAAAGTGTCTAAAAAAAATTTAAGAAAAAAATTAATTAACATTAGAAGAAATAATTTTGTAGACCAGAATATATCCTTTGTTCGTTTTAATAAAATATTAAAAAAATATAATTTAAAAAAAAATATATATATTGGTGGTTATTATCCTGTAAATAGTGAGATTAGTTGTCTAGATGTTTTAGAAATTTTAGAAAAGAAAAATTTTAAAATATCTTTGCCTATTACAAAGAAAAATAATAGTATGGATTTTTACGAGTGGTCTTTTCAAGACTCGCTTAGAGTAAGTCAGCAAGGTATTCCTGAGCCAAATACTAAAAAAAAAGTTATTCCAGATGTTTTGATTGTCCCCCTTGTTGGATTTGACAGGTATAAATTTAGATTAGGATACGGTGGTGGATTTTATGATAGATATATAGGCAAAATTCTTAAGTTTAAAAAAATTTTAACAGTTGGTTTTGCTTTTTCATTTCAAGAAATTTCAAAAATCCCTATAAATAAATTTGATCAAAAGTTAAATTTTATTTTAACAGATAAAGAAATTATAAAATGAATATTTTATTTT
>CACGED010000031.1 GCA_902571975.1 uncultured Pelagibacteraceae bacterium
TATCTGAATCATACTTTAAACAAAAATATGAATTTTTTAATGTATATTCATGTCCACAATAAATTTTTGTATCTAAAGGTAAACTCTTTATTAACTGCAAAGAATTAAACATTTCTTCATGAGTGCCCTCAAATACTCTTCCGCAACCTAATGAAAACAATGTATCTCCAGAAAATAAAGCATTTTCTTTGAAAAAATAAAAACATACATGACCTAAAGTATGTCCTGGAATATGAAAAACTTTTGCTTCAAACACGCCATATTTCCAAATTTCATTATTTTTTACCAATATATCTATTTCAGGTATTCTGTGTTTGTCCTGATCAAAACCGATGACTTTGGCATTATATAAATTTTTAAGCTCTTTATTGCCTCCTACGTGATCATAATGATGGTGAGTATTCATTATAAATTTTAATTTTAAGTCAAGACTTTCAATTTTATTGATTACAGGCTCTGCCTCGCTTGGATCTATCACAACAGCAGATCTAGTAATTTCATCAATTAATAAATATGAAAAATTATCCTCTAAACATTTTATTATTTCTATTTTCATATTATTTCTCTAATAAAAAAATACCTAATTCAGATATTAGGTTTTTAAATTTCAAATTTGAAGACGTAATTTTTGAAGTTTTTTGTCCATTTAAAGAAATTGTTTTAAAAATACTGATCCCCTTATTATTACAAAAATTATAAAAGTCTTTAATTGTACACATATGTAAATTTGGTGTATTATACCATTCATAAGGTAAATTTTTGGTAATTGGCATTTCTCCTTTAAAAAGTAAATCTACTCTAACTTTCCAATGTCCAAAATTTGGAATGGTTACAATAACTTTTTTCCCAACTCTTAATAAATCTTTAATTACATTCTCTGGACTCATGAAAGCTTGTAGTGTTTGACTTAGTATCACATAATCAAAAGATAAATCAGGAAATTGTTTTAAGTCATGCTCTGCATCACCCTCAACTACAGCTAATCCATTAGATAAACATTTTTTGACTTTTTCTTTGGAAATTTCAAGTCCTCTGACATCTACCACTTTATTTTTTAATAAATATTCCATCAAAATTCCATCACCACATCCAACATCTAGGACTCTTGATTTTTCATCAATTAATTCTGATATAACTTTAAATTCTTCTTTCATTTATATTTAAATAAGTAGTTTTTAGGTAGTTTTTAATAGTGTTTAAAAAATCTGGCACATCTAATAAAAAAGAGTCATGACCTTTATCAGTTTTAATTTCTACAAAGCCAACATCAGATCCTATCGCATTTAGTGCTATTACAATATCTTTATTTTCAGAAGTTGGATATAACCAATCCGAAGTAAATGAAATAATGAAAAATTTTGTCCTAGTATTTTTAAAAGCTTTAGAAAGATTACCACCATGTTGTTTAGTCAAATCAAAGTAGTCCATTGCTCTTGTAATATATAAGTAACTATTTGCATCAAATCTATCCACAAACACTGAGCCTTGATATCTTAAATAACTCTCAATTTGAAAGTCAGCATCGAAACTAAATTTTAAATCAGATCTTTCTTGAAGATTTCGACCAAATTTTTCTTGTAATCCTTTTTTTGACAAATATGTAATATGTGCTGCCATTCTAGCTACAGCTAAACCTTTGTCTGGATTAAACATCTTCCCATCATATAAACCATCTTTCCAATTAATATCAGACATAATTGCTTGTCTTCCAAGTTCATTGAATGCTATATTTTGGGCTGAGTGACTAGCTGTGCAAGCAATTGGTAAGGCAACTTTAGCTTTGTTCGGAAAATTTGATACAAATTGTAATACTTGCATACCACCCATTGAACCACCGGCAACTGCAAATAATTTTTCTATTTTGAAGTGATCCAAAAGTTTGTATTGGGCATTAACCATATCGTTTATTGTGATAACTGGAAAATTTGTTCCTATAGGTTTATTAGTTAATGGATCAATAGTTCCTGGTCCGTATGACCCCATACAACCTCCAATGACATTTGCACAAATTACAAAAAATTTTTCAGTATCAAACGCTTTACCTGGGCCAACTGCATAATTCCACCACCCTTCTTTATCTGTCACAGGGTTTATGTCTGAAGCAAACTGATCTCCTGTGAGCGCATGAAAAATTAATATGGCATTGTCTTTTTTTTCATTAAGATTTCCATAAGTCTCATAAGCTAATGGAAAATTTGATATTTCTTTTCCACAGTCAAGTTTAAGAGGTTCTTTAATTAATATACTTTTCATTTTACCAAAATTACTCATAATATTTTTGCCGAATGAATTGTGAGAAAAAAAACTTATTTAGCAGGTTTTTTATAGCGCTCGCA
>CACGED010000032.1 GCA_902571975.1 uncultured Pelagibacteraceae bacterium
TAAATTTTCTTGGATACCTAAGTTATTAAGCTCTTTTTCATTTTTAATTCTGTATAAATCGAAATGCTTTATTAAAATTTTTTTAATCTGATACTCATTAGTAATATTAAAAGTAGGACTAGGAACTTCTGATAATTTCTGTCTATTTATTCTTTGAAGTGAATTAATAATATATTTTATGAAAGTAGTTTTTCCTACACCTAAATTACCGGTTAAAAGTATGAAATCTCCTAAATTAATATGCTTACAAAGACGTTCAGCTATAAGTTTAGTATCTTTTTCTTTAGAAATATTTATTTTGCCACTTCTAGTAGCGATAAGCATGAGGCTTGTATGGTCCCTCTGGTGTTACACTTATATAGTCAGCTTGTTCTTTAGATAGTGGCGTTAATTTTGCACCAACTTTATCCAAGTGAAGCCTTGCTACCTTTTCATCTAAGTGTTTAGGAAGCACATAAACTTTATTTTCATAGTTATCTGAATTATTCCAAAGCTCAATTTGAGCAATAACTTGGTTAGTAAATGATGCACTCATAACAAAACTTGGGTGACCAGTTCCACAACCTAAATTTACAAGTCTACCTTCAGCTAACAAAATCAATCTTTTATCATCTGGGAATGTTATTTCGTGAACTTGGGGTTTTACTTCATCCCATTTATAATTTTTCAATGCCTCAACTTGAATTTCATTATCAAAGTGTCCAATGTTACATAGAATAGATCTGTCTTTCATAGCTCTCATATGATCTGCTGTTACTACATCTTTATTTCCAGTTGCAGTTACAACAATATCTGCTTGACCTATCACTTCATCCATTAATACTACTTCGTAACCTTCCATAGCAGCTTGCAATGCGCAAATAGGATCAGTTTCCGTTACTAAAACTCTAGCTCCACTTTGTCTTAAAGATGCTGCACTACCTTTTCCAACATCACCAAAGCCTGCAACGATTGCAACTTTTCCTGACATCATTACATCAGTAGCTCTTTTAATTCCATCAACTAAACTTTCTCTACACCCATATAGGTTATCGAATTTTGATTTTGTTACTGAGTCGTTAACATTAATTGCTGGCACTAACAATTGTCCTTGTTCTTCCATTTTTTTAAGCGCTAAAACACCTGTTGTTGTTTCTTCGCTTAAGCCTTTTATACCTTTTAATAAATCTTTATAATCCTTATGCATAAGAGCAGTAAGATCTCCACCATCATCTAAAATCATGTTAGGTATCCAATCTTTTTTACCTTCAATAGTTTGTTTAACACACCACCAATATTCTTCCTCTGTCTCACCCTTCCAAGCAAATACTGGGATACCAGCTTTTGCAATTGCTGCTGCTGCATGATCTTGTGTTGAAAATATATTGCATGAAGACCATCTACACTCTGCACCTAAATCAACTAAAGTTTCAATTAAAACT
This sequence comes from uncultured Pelagibacteraceae bacterium, assembly GCA_902571975.1. Taxonomy (GTDB): domain Bacteria; phylum Pseudomonadota; class Alphaproteobacteria; order Pelagibacterales; family Pelagibacteraceae; genus Pelagibacter. The sequence goes on from CACGED010000032.1 coordinate 1,422, forward strand.
GCAGTTTGAATTGTCATATGAAGACAACCTAAAATTCTTGCACCTTTAAGAGGATTTTTGCCTTTATATTCGGCTCTTACTGCCATTAATCCTGGCATTTCAGTCTCTGCTAGAGAGATTTCTTTTCTTCCAAATTCTGCTTCGTTAATATCTTTTACTTTATAATCTGTCATAAGCTAGGGCTTGTAGCAACTTTATTTATATTAATCAACTTTTCATTGGGTCGCCGGGAATATTATTTCAACTTTTGCACCCTTCTCTCTATTATTTTCAGCTTTAATTTGTCCATTATGTAATTCAACTAAGTTTAGGCCTAGACCAGAGTGCTCTCCGAAATTTTCAGGTCTATTGCTGTAAAATCTATTGAAAATTTTAGCAGTATCCTTCTCACTAAAGCCAGTTCCTTCATCGATTACTACAAGTCTTGGCTTACCTTCTTTGTCTTTACTGACCTCTACTATAATTTCTTGATTCTCACCGCTAAAAGAAATTGAATTTTCAAGCAAATTTGCAATAATTTGTTCTATCCTATTGTTGATGCCAAGTATGAAATAATTTTCAGATCCATTAGATTTTAACCTTATTTGAATTTTTCTCTTTGAATTGTAAACATTATTAAAGTCATCAACTACAGATTTGGCAATTTCCTTTATATCAATTTTTTGCATTGTCTCTGTAGAAATTACTGCTTCATCTTTGAGCATTTGAGAATAATCAGTGATTAGTCTTTCTATTCTCTCGACATCGTGAGATACAATATTAATTAACTTTTCTCTTTTAGTTTTATCTTCCGTTTCTGAAATTATCTCAGATGCACTTTTTAATGAGGCAAGAGGATTTCTAATTTCATGAAGTAAGTCTGTTGAGTAATTTTCAGCAGTTGTAATTCTTTTATT
>CACGED010000033.1 GCA_902571975.1 uncultured Pelagibacteraceae bacterium
AAAATATAAAGGACTAAGTATTGAATCGTTTTCTAAAGTATCATCAGCATCTAAGTATCATAGAGGCAAACGCAAATAGATAAATTATTATTAGGGATTATTAATATATGTGTGGAATTGCAGGATACATTGGTAAGGCTACTAAAAATCATGCTATTATAGATAGTACTTTAAAAGCTCTTCATCATCGTGGACCAGATGCCAATGATTATTATCATACTATTGATGATCTTTCGAATAATCTATATTTATTACATACTCGATTAAGCATTCTTGATATTGAAAAAAGGTCAAACCAACCATATCGTTTAGGAGCTTTTACTCTAATTTTTAATGGAGAAATTTATAATTACCTAGAAATTAAAGCTTTACTTATAAAGGAAGGTGTTAGCTTTGAGTCTACAGGAGACACAGAAGTTTTAGCTAGAGCTCTTGTTCAGTGGGGAATAGACACAACATTAGATAAACTAGAAGGAATGTGGGCGTTTGCATTTTACAATAAAAATTCAGGTGACCTATATTTATGTAGAGATCGCTTTGGTGAAAAACCATTGTATTTTACCAATCAACATGATGGAGTGTACTTTTCTTCTGAAACAAAATCTTTGTTTCATTTATTAAATAGGAAATTAGATTATAATTTTGATCAAATACACAGGTATTTGATTAATGGTTATAAATCAATTTACAAGAAAAATTCTAATTTTTTCAAAGAGGTACAAGAAGTTGCCCAGGGCCAGTGGATAAAAATTGATAAAAATCTAAAGTTGACAAAAGGAATATATTGGAAGCCAACTTTAAAAGTTGATAAAACACTTACTTATAAAGATTCAGTTGAGAAAGTAAGAGAGAAACTGTTTAATAGCGTCTCTATTAGGTTACGTTCAGATGTTCCCATTGCATTCTGTATGAGTGGGGGAATTGACTCAAATGCGCTAATAAGTATTGCCTCACGTGAGAAAAGATACGATGTTCATGGTTTTACAATAGTGAATTCAGATGAAAGATATAATGAATATAATTTAGTAAAATCAGCAGTTGAAGATTTAGGAATTAAGCATACTTCAGTCAAATTACAGAAAAATAATTTTATAGAAGATCTCAATAAACTAGTTAACTCTCATGATGCTCCAGTTTACACAATAACATATTTTTTGCATTGGAAATTAATGAAAGCAATAAGTGAAGGAGGTTTTAAAGTTAGTATAAGTGGCACAGGTGCAGATGAGTTGTTTACGGGATATTATGACCATGGCAATCTCTATCTGGAGTTAATGCATGATAAACCTGAAACTTTTAATTTGGCTTTAGAGGGTTGGAAAAAAAATCATCTACCATTTGTTAGAAATGAAAGTCTTCGCGACCCTTATTTATATATAAATAATTCTAATTTTAGAGAACATATCTATGATGATAGTAAAATATTTTCAACTTATTTAAACAAAGAGTGGCATGAAAACTATCATGAAAAAAATTATGGCCTAAATCTTCTTAGAAATAGAATGCTCAATGAGCTTTTTCATGAGGTGGTACCAGTTATCCTGCATGAAGATGATTTGAATGCAATGTATTTTTCTGTTGAAAATAGATCACCATTTTTAGATCGTCAACTTTTTGAAACTGCATATTCAATACCTGCCCAACATTTAATTCAAAATGGTCTAAAAAAAAGTGTTTTACGTGATGCTGTTCGTTCAGTTGTTTCAAAATCAATAATAGACAATCCAAAAAAAGTTGGATTTAATGGATCAATTGAAGATTTATTAGATACTAGCGATCTTAACACTCGTGAATTTCTTTTGGATGATAGCAAGGTATTTGAATTAATAAATAAGAAAAAAATTGAAAAGTTATTACTTAAAACAAATCTTTCAAACAGTGAAAGTAAATTTATCTTCAATTTTCTTAATATAAAAATTTTTCTAGAAAACAGTTCAAATACTTGAGATTATTTGTAAGGATCTCCAAGCCAAGCAATAATTGTTTGATCTTCCTTTTTTAAATATGAGCGAAAGTCTCTCATTTTTGTTCTTTCAATTACCATTAAATAAATACGTTTCTGTTTGTTAACTACTAAAGCTGAGACAAAATTTTCATTCTCAAGTCTAGAATTTATCGATGGTGTAGCGTAAAAACCCCAGCTTTTTCTACAAAAATCATGTCTATTATTATTTTCGGTCACAAAAGTTACCTGCTCATTCGGTTTAAGAAAAATATCACCTATATCACTAATAGAAATATCACTATTTTTTCCTACTTTAAATATTCGAGGAGTTTTATTTAATTTAATT
>CACGED010000034.1 GCA_902571975.1 uncultured Pelagibacteraceae bacterium
TGTAAAATTTACAGATGCTATAGCATCAGTTCTAGCACGCTCGATAAATTTTAAATAATTTGCGTAATAAACTACTCCACCAGCATCTGTATCCTCATAGTATACATTAAAACTTGATTTAAATTTTTTCATAAAAATAATAATATCAAAGTGAAAATATTTTTTATACTAATGATTAATACAATATGAAAATTTATATAATTTGGTTAATTGGTGTTATATTATGGAATTTCGGATATCCAGAAGCCACTCCAATTCTTGATGTTTTGGCTGCAATAATACTGACTTTATTAAGTTTTGGTTTAAAAAAGTATCTTAATTAAAATTTTACTCAGAGGAAAAAAAAATATTTTGGTAATAACTAACTGCGGTTAGTTTTGAATTATCGGTATCTGCCATAATTGCAATTCCTGAAAGCTCTTCAACGTCTAAATCATGAAATTTTTTAAAATCTTCCTTTACATTAGCTTTTACTGTGACCCATTCATTTAAATTTGACTTTGTTGAAGCCAGAACGCTATCGATGGATTTCTTTGTATAAGGGCTGGGCCATGTTTCTCCTACATTTGAATTGCTTGAAAAAACATAATTAATAGCTCTATTTGATAGTGGGGTTGCACCAGTTTTTTTGATTACAAAAACTCTAGCAGCAAAATCATGTCCTTTTTTTGTATTCTCTTTTATGCCTTTAAGATCTTTTTCAATCTTCCAAGTAATATTTATAAAAGGGGTTTTGTCTAAATTAATTTTTATTTCTTTGCCTACTCCTGATGCTGCATTTTCTGCTACTGCTTTTAAATAATTTCCTTTCTCATTATTTCCAATAGAATACGCTGTTTTTGCATCAGCTCCTCTTACTTTTCTGACATCTAATGAATTTAATTCCTCCTCAGTGAAATTAAAAACCATTAGTTCTTCAGCAGTAACCGACGTTACAAGTAAAAAATAAATTACTATTATTTTGATAAATTTTTTAACCACGGATCTCATATAATAAAATATAACAATTTATCAACTATAATTTAAAATTTACCTCTAAGGTAACAGAACAATTTTTGGTGATGAACAACTTCCATCATGAATTTGTTTGAAGGCTTCTGCACCTTTCTTTAACTCTCTATACTCAATCCAGTCTAATTCACCAATTTTCTTATCTGCTAGAATTTTGATGGTGTTTTCAAAGTCTTTATTAGTATAACAATAAGTTCCAATAAAGGTGACTTCTTGTAAAGTTGCTTTTCTAAAATTGAACTGCCCAGCTGGTTGAGTTAACCCAATATGTATTATGGTACCACCAGGTTTAATAACCGAGATCGATTGTTGTCTTGAAACTTCTAAGCCTACTGTATCAAATACAATATCAAAACTGTCATTTTGTATTTCTTTGTCTGATGGATGAACAAATTTTCCCTCAAAATATTTTGAACATTTTGTTAGTCTCAAATTATTTGGATCAGACATAACAATATCTGTATTTCCTTTAATTTTAGATAATATTAAAGAGCACAATAATCCAATTGCTCCAGCACCTTGAACTAAAGTTCTACATTCAGATAAAGGTTTCGTAAGCGAACTTTCTCCCATTAAGACAGCATGCCAAGCAACTGCTGTTGGTTCTGCTATAGCCGCTTCATTAAGATTTAGATGATCTGGAACCTCATAAATATTTTGATTAGGAGAAGAGACTAATTCAGCAAAGACTCCCTGTCTCTCGTATGGTCTGTTCATACCTAGAAGAACTCTGTGTGGACACAAATGCTCTCTTCCACTTGTGCAATATTCACACTTTCCGCAAGTAATTAATGGATTCAAAACAGCATTTTTTCCTTGGAATTTACCATTTTGAATTACACCACTCACTTCATGACCAATTATTAGTGGAGCAATTCTTCTCTCATCTTTGCCGTGATATGCATGCATATCTGAGCCACATATGCCAGATGCATGGACTTTTAATATGCTCTCTCCACTTGTCTCAACTGGATCTTTTTCATCTCTATAGATCAGTTCTTCAACGCCTGTGTAAACTAATGCCTTCATAATTATTTTTCATTTAGAAGATAATATATAAAAAACGAAACGACAAATCCTATAATCCAAGAAAATGATTTTATATCTGAAAAATTAATGTTCCAAAGCAATGAAAATGAGAAAATAAAGCCTATAAGAAGTGAATACAACGCTTTATAGTTCCAGCCACTAGCGTACATGTACTCATTTCCCTCTCTTAAAAAAAACAGATCTTTGTG
>CACGED010000035.1 GCA_902571975.1 uncultured Pelagibacteraceae bacterium
CAGATAGTAATTCCACCGTTGAAACCTGGAACATTTAATGAAAAACAAAGTTTAAAGGATGATAAAGATTTACCCAAAGAAATATTTGGAATTTTGTTACCTCCAAAAAAACCACTTATCGTAAAAAAACAAACATTTAGGACTGTTAAAAAAACCAGATATTATAGTGAAAGAGATTTTGAATTCGCAAAACAAGCAATTAGATTTATGGAAAAATCTAATTGGAAAGATGCAAAAAATACTGCAAAAAAAGCAAGGGCTCAATCAATATATGATTTTATAGAGTGGAGGCATCTTCTTACATCAGGAAATAAAGCAACTTTTTCTGAATACAAAAGGTTTATCGAAAGAGTTAAAGATTATCCAAGATTTGATAGAATTAAATATCTTGCTGAACACAAAATAAACTTACAAAACCAATCTCCTACAGAAATAATTAATTGGTTTCAAAGTAATAAGCCATTAAGTGGATATGGTAAAATGATGTTAGGAGAGAGTTTAATGAAGACTGGAAAGTCTGGTGATGGAATAAGATTAATTAAAGAAGGATTTATAAATGCAGATCTAAATACAAATAATTTAAAATATTTCAGAAAAAAATTTAAAAAAATTCTAGATACCTCTGATTATATAAATAGAGCTGATTATTATGCTTGGGAGGGTAAACACTGGGATCTTAAAAGGGTTATTAGATACCTTCCTAGTGAGTATCAATTACTTTATACAGCAAGACAAATATTAATAAGCAGAGGGTATGGGGTTGATGAAGCGATAAAAAAAGTACCAAAAAAATTTAAGAATGATGCTGGTTTAAATTATGATAGATTAAAATGGAGAAGAAAAAAAGGACGCGTAGATAGCTCGCTAGAAATTCTTAATAAAGTAAAAAACACCGAAGAATATTTAGTAAGACCAAATAAATGGTGGAAAGAAAGGTCAATAATTGGAAGATCCTTAATTTATAAAAAAAAATATAAAACTGCATATAAAATTGTTTCAAATCACGCAATGTCAGAGGGTGCAGACTATGCGGAAGCTGAGTGGATGAGTGGCTGGATAGCACTCAGTTTTTTAAAAAATGCACAACAAGCAGAAAATCATTTTTTAAATTTTTACAGGAATGTTAGCTATCCAATCAGCTTATCTAGAGGTTCGTATTGGTTGGGAAAAACATATGAAAAAATTGGGGATATAGAAAACTCAAATAAATGGTTCTTGGAGGGATCAAAATATTTAACAACCTACTATGGTCAACTTTCACATATGAAAGTAAAACCACAAGAGAAATTTGAACTAGATAAATTAATGTTTGTAGATGATGATTATGAACAAGAGTTTTACTCAAAAAAACTTGTCGCAATTATTGATTTACTTGATTATTTAAATAAAGATAAATACACAAAACATATCTTGAGGTTTTTAGCAAATGATAATGTAGAAAAAGGCAGTGAGGCTTTAGCTGCTAAATTAGCTTCTGATATATCACGTTTTGATTTTGCTATACAAGTCTCTAAAATTGCCTCATATCAAAAAAGATTTCACAACCAATTTAATTATCCAATAATGAGTGTACCAAAATTTGTTGGTGGAAGAAAAATTCCTGATCCAGCATTAATTTTATCTATTATCAGACAAGAAAGTGAATTTGATACCTCTGCTAGGAGTAGAGTTGGAGCTCAAGGATTAATGCAACTTATGCCTTATACGGCTCAGACTGTATCGAAACAAGCTAAGTTAGGATACTCGAAGGCTAAATTAACAACTGACCCCGAATATAATATTAATTTAGGATCTCATTATATTGCTGGTTTAATCAATCAGTATAAAGGATCCTACCCTTTTGCTACAGCCGCTTACAATGCTGGTCCTAAGAGAGTAAAGTATTGGAAAAAAATTAATAAGGATCCTCAAAAAAAACAGATTGATTATGTTGATTGGGTTGAGCTTATTAAATTTAAAGAAACAAGAAATTATGTACAAAGAGTTTTAGAAAATTACAATGTTTACAGGTACATTTTGTCTCAAAAGCCAATATATCTAAAAGATTTCTTTAAAAATCAGAGCATGTATTAATGGCGGAAGAGAAGGGATTCGAACCCTTGGAAGGATTGCTCCTTCGGCAATTTAGCAAACTGCTGGTTTA
>CACGED010000036.1 GCA_902571975.1 uncultured Pelagibacteraceae bacterium
TCTTTGGAGATACTTAAATGGCCTCTATGTGCAGGATCAAAAGTGCCACCAAGAATACCAATTTTTTTTTTATTTTCTTGTTTGTCCAGAGCCATATACCTCATATTTATAACTAACAAGCTGATTTAGTCCTACAGGACCTCTTGGTGGAAGTTTATTTGTTGAAATTCCAACTTCTCCGCCAAAACCAAATTCACCTCCATCAGCATATTGAGTCGAAGAATTGTGTATGGCAATTGAACTTTTGATATTCTTTATAAAAAATTTTGCAGAAATTTTATTATTTGTAATTATTGCATCTGTATGCATTGTTCCATACTTATTGATATGATTAACTGCATCAGTAATACTATCTACTAATTTTACAGAAATTTTTGCAGATAGATGTTCTTTAGACCAGGTTTTATTATTCGCTAATTTCGAATTTCCATTAAATAATTTCTGAATTTTTTTGTCTGCGTAAATAGAACAACCTTTTTTAGTTAGTTCGTTTAGTATTTCGTTTACATTTTTCGATTTATTTTTATGTATTAATAGTGTCTCTGTAGCTCCACAAATACTAGTATTACGCATCTTAGCATTAATTAAAATTTTTTTTGCCATCTTCAGATTTGCATCTTTATCAATATATGTATGACACATTCCTTCAAGGTGACCTATTACAGGCACAGAAGATAAATTTTGTACTTTTTTTACAAGATTTTTTCCACCTCGAGGAATAATAACATCTATATATTTTGACATCTTTGAAAGCATATGGTCGACTAGTTTTCTATTTTTATTTTCAACAAATTGTACAAAATTTTTATTTATCTTATTTTTTTCTAAAGATTTTCTAAAAAGATTAGCCAAGATTTTATTGCTAAAATAAGCCTCAGAACCTCCTCTTAAAATTACACAGTTTCCTGATTTAAAACAAAGTGTAGATACGTCTGAAGTAACATTTGGCCTACTCTCGTAAATTACGCCAATTATGCCAATTGGAATTGATACTTTCTTCATTTTTAAGCCATTTGGTCTTTTCCATGTTTCTAGATCAACATCTATCGGGTCTTTAAATTTTGCAATAGTTTTGATTGATTTAACAATTGAACTTATCTTGTCATTATCAAGAGCTAGTCTTTTAATTAAGTTTTCTTTAAGTTTTTTTGATTTAGCAATTTTTATATCTTTTTTATTCTCAATTAGTATTTTATTTTGGTTTTTCAAAATAAGTTTGATGTAATAATTAAGTACTTGATTTTTTTTTTTATTACTTATTTTACTTTGAAAAGCAATTTTTGCATTCGTACCAATTTTTTCTAAAATAATATTCATTTAACTAACACCATATCATCTTTATGAATAACTTCTGATTTTGAAACATAGCCTAAAATATCATTTATTTTATTAGAGTGCTTACCTTTAATTTTCAAAATTTCTTCAGAAGAGAAACTACTTAATCCTCTAGCAAATTCTGTCATATGATTATTTAGGATTTTGATATGATCACCTTTGCTAAAACTACCATGCACATCTTTAATTCCTGCGGCTAGTAAGCTTTTTCCATTATTCAAAGCTGTTAATGCACCTTCATCAATAATTATTTTTCCCTTTGGAGAAACTGAGCTTATTATCCACTTTTTTCTCGCATCTAATTTTGAAATTTTAGGCAAAAACCAAGTACATATATTTTTGGTTAAAATTTTCTGAATTGGCCTTTTTATCAAGCCATTAGCAATTGCCATATGACACCCTGAGAATTGACAAATTTTAGCAGCATCAATTTTAGTTTTCATTCCACCAGATCCAAATTCTCCAGTTTTATTTGTTGCTAACCTTTCTACATTTTGGTCAATATTTTTAATTTCACGAATTAACTTCGCTTTTTTATCTAATTTTGGATCTTTAGAGTAAAGACCATCTACATCAGATAATAAAATTAAACAATCCGCACTTGATATTTGTGCAACCCTAGATGCTAGTCTGTCATTGTCACCATACTTAATTTCAGAAGTAGCTATACTATCATTTTCATTTACTAT